>JBIIAI010000066.1:0-15837 GCA_044239965.1 Akkermansiaceae bacterium | reverse complement strand
AGCTGTAATCCTGAACGCGGCATCTGGCGCCATAAGATGAAACCGTTGATTTCCAAGAGATATTCCTCCGCGCTGCATTGGTATCTGTTTGGTGACAGCATCTTCTCCGCCGAGAAGATGAATCATCGCTTGATAGTAGAGTGATAATTCCAAGGCAGTGCCCCAATCGCGCAACATTGCGATCATCCAATCTCTGGTAGTCTCACCACCCCGCCAACGCCTACTATCGACAGTAAAATCCCTACGTTCTTCAAGTTTCAAAGGCGCATTCACAAACCGTGAATCTACCGAAGCCGTGCGAAAATTGACAACCTTACCATGACCGCAGTCCGTCAATAAGAGGTAGTTCATCACCTGAGCTTCATGAAGCGCATTCAATTTGGACACCGTCTTGAGCTCATAGATTGCTTTACCGTTCACCACGATATCCAAGTAATACTCCTTCAAAAAGTTACGGAAAGTCACAGTGACTGGCACCTCACGCTGCACATCATAACCTGCCGAGGAGAGCCTAGCGGCAAAATCAGCCTGGTAAATCGTTTCGTCCGCAAGACAACCAAGTTCCTTATGACAAGCAAACGCATATTTCATGATTTCGTAATCCAGTTCACCAAACTCAACTGAGGAGAGACGAGGTAAGCTGATCGGACATGATATTGGCATAGGCAGTCAGAAGTTAGCAATAGTAGTGTCAGAAAATGGAAAAATGAAAAATCAGAATTTCAAAAATTTTCCTACCATTCATTTTCCTACCTCAATTTCAAGAAATGATGGTGAAAATTAATTCATGGAATCTAATGTTGATCAAGTGAATGCCTTTTCAACTGGTCGCTATAGCATCCGATTTGAGCACGAACTTGAGTGTTTACGACACGCTAAATCTATAGCATCCTAGCGCCGATGTTACGCCTCAACACCACCGAAGCATTATCGACTTGCACCGCGCCCTTGCACCTTGCCTTGGGCGTATTTGATGGCGTTCACGTCGGACATCGTGCCGTCATCGAAGCAGCACGACAACAATCTGAAGCGCACGGTGGTAATTGTGTCGTTGTAACATTTGATCCCCATCCGATCCGCGTGCTGGCTCCTGAGCGAGTACCTCGGCAATTGCTCGCATCACTGGATCACAAAGCGCGACTGCTCGAAAAGATTCACGTTGATGCCCTACTCGCACTCCCTTTCACCCGCGAGTTTGCCCAAATCAGCGCCACCGATTTCATTGAAAGCTTGGTCCGCCATCAGCACGTCGCCACCATCGCCGTTGGAGAAGACTGGCGCTTTGGCAAAGGCCGAGAGGGCGATGTTACTTTTCTTCGTCGCATCGGCGAAAGACTCGGCTTCCAAGTCATCGCCCTCCCACCCGTGATGCATCAGGGGGAGCGCATCAGTAGTACCCGCATCAGACAATCGATCCGCGATGGCGCCATGACCAATGCCGCAGAAATGTTAGGCCGACCGTATGGCATTGAAGGACTCGTGGTCAAAGGCCAACAACTGGGTAGAACGCTCGGCTTCCCGACAGCAAACATTGCACTCGGCGAAGAACAACTCCCGCCCGATGGCGTTTGGGCGGTGCGCGGACACGGCGATGGTCACGCTTGGCAAGGTGTCGCCAATTTAGGGAATCGCCCCACAGTCGATGGACTCACCCGCGTTTTTGAAGTGCATCTCTTCGATCACGATTCCGATCTTTACGGGAAAATGTTAGAGGTCGAATTCGTCAAGCACCTTCGCCCCGAACAGAGATTTCCCTCGCTCGATGCCCTGCGTGAACAAATCGCCAAAGACGTCACAGCCGCCCGAGAAGTATTCTGATCGATCAGCGCTGCGTTCTTTCGAGCTTGACGCGTCGAAGGTCGCAGGTTTTACTCAATCATGCTGAAAATACCTGCTCTTGCGTGCTGTCTCTGTGTCATCTCTTGCGCGACTTCGCCTTCATCCAACGAAGTGGGACAAGAATTTCCCCAGCAATGGCCGCGCAGCACGCAACTGGAAGCCACGTGGGGCACCGCAAAAAGCCCCTCCATGCTCGTAACGGGTCAGCAAGCCATCAGCTACATCAAACCAACGGGCGGCAGTGTTGACATCGCCTACGAAGGAAAATCCAAACCGCGCGACATCACCACATACGATGGTCGTTATTCGCGCGATGGCACACTCAGCATCATGGGACAACAGGTCGCCTACTATTTTTCTGGCAACGAAGACCCCGCGATCACCACCCAAGCCCTACAACTCACCGACCCCGCAGGTCGCCAAGGTTGGTTCAGTTTCCAATTCTCCGCCCCCGAACACCTGAAAGGCAAAAACATTCCTGCTTTTCAGTGGTGACGCATTCGGCACATGCAAATACCCTACCCAACGCGAAGCAACAGTCCCTAGCAACATGCAATGAGAGAAATCAGAAAATCAATCCCATAGCATTCCAAGCCGATCATCGATTTCCGCGTGTCATGCGCAGATTTTATTGGAAGAAAGTGTGGTCAGTGCTACGTAAAAAGAGTAGTCCTTTCGCCCCAACTGCCCATGGAACGCTTCGATTTTCCCATTTCCGTCCCTTTTACTCATCGCGTCTGCTTCACTCGCGATGCCTTTGCCGTGGGCAATCCACTCGTGCAGGATCTACTCGTGGAAGGTGGTGGACGTCGGGCCTTGGTGTATTTGGAACGTTCGGTGGCTGATGCTTGGCCGCTGCTTGTCGCGCAAATCACGGGCTACTTTGCTCAGTCAAACATTGAACTTTGTGGCATCGAAATCAAGGACGGCGGCGAAGCTGCAAAGGCGGATGACTCGCTTGTTCGCGCCGTCTGGGATAAGATCGAGAAAGAAAAAATCGACCGCCACTCGTATGTTCTGTGCATTGGAGGTGGTGCGTTTCTCGACGCGATTGGCTTCGGTGCCGCTACCGCGCATCGCGGTGTACGCTTGATGCGTTTCCCGACAACAACTCTGTCGCAAGATGATAGCGGCGTCGGTGTAAAAAATGGCATCAATGCCTTTGGCAAAAAAAACTGGGTTGGTTCGTTTGCGGTGCCCTATGCCGTAGTCAACGATTTCCTTTTCCTCCGCACGCAAGACCCCGAGATCAGTCGCCAAGGCTTGATCGAGGCCATCAAGGTCGCTTTGGTCAAAGATGGGAATTTTTTCGCTTGGATCGAAGAAAACGCTGCTGCACTGGCACATCTCGAAGCCGATGCCCTCGAAGAATGCGTCAAGCGTTCCGCTCTCTTGCACGCTCGCCACATCGCCCTCGGCGGTGATCCTTACGAAATGGGCAGCAGCCGTCCCTTGGATTTCGGTCACTGGGCCGCGCACAAAATGGAACAGCTCAGCGGCTTTGCTCTGAGCCACGCCGCTGCGGTATCGGTCGGTCTGTGGCTCGATGTGAATTACTCAGTCAAAGCCGGCCTGCTCGATGCCTCATCAGCAGCAAGGGTCGGCGAAGTGTTAGAAATCATGAACATGCCGATGTTCGATGAAACACTCATGCAACGCGATGCGCAAGATGGCCTCAAAGTCCTATCAGGCCTCGAAGAATTTCGCGAGCACTTGGGTGGTCGCTTGACCGTGTTGCTCCTGCGCGCTCCTGGTATCGGCGTCGATGTTCACGAAATGGACGCGATGTTGGTCGAGCAATGCATTGAGGAAATGCAACACGGGGCGTTGCAAGTGAATGGTTAAGGGATACTGATCGCGCCTTCGCGATCTTTGCCTTTGATCGAACATTCTCAACGTTCCAGATTTCCAGACAAAGCTTCCCGAAGCACGCCACGAGCACGGAATAACAAGCTTTTCACCGAGGATACACTCGTATCCAGAGCCTTGGCGATGTCTTCATAATCAAGGCCCTCAAAGGTCCGCAGCACCACGGCCAAACGCTGTTGCTCAGGCAGTGCTGCGATAGCGGCATCAATGCTGCGATGCAGTTCACGCTTTTCCATGCCTTCATCAGGCGAAAGTCCTTCGTCGGCACGCATGGCTGCAGGATGATTCTCCTGTTGCTCATCGAGCGAAATTTCCTTTTTGCGTGATCTGCGACGGCTCTCGTTGAACACGAGATTGCGCATGATCGTGTAGAGATAGGTGGTGAATTTCGCCTCGGGGCGCCACTTGGGTGCCGAGTTCCACAGTCTCACAAAAACTTGTTGAGCGATGTCTTCCGCCTCATGCGCATCATTCAACATTCGCGCCACCGTGCCGATCACCGCATGCTGATGGCGCTCGACCAATTGGCGAAATGCCCGCTCATTACCCTTGGCCGTTTCCAGCATCAATGCCACGTCCACCGCATCGTCTGCATCGACGCCGAGGGCTTGGTTTGTTGATTGATCGGGAAAAAATCCAGGCATGGAGCTTGCTGCCGTCATGGTTCATGGAATCAAACCAAGAAGAAAGGCAGAAGTTGCGAAAAAATTGGCTTGGTCGCTGGAAAGTTCGCGAATAGGCTTCGCGCCTAGCACCATGCCGCGCATTCAAGTACTACCCGACATTCTGGCAAGCCAAGTGGCTGCGGGCGAGGTCGTGGAACGCCCTTCAAGTGTCGTCAAGGAATTGGTCGAAAACTCCATCGATGCAGGTGCTCAGGAAATTTTAGTGGAGATCGAGCGCGGTGGTACGGCACTGATCCGCATCACCGATGACGGCTGCGGTATGGCGCAAGATGATGCCCTTCTCTCACTAGAAAGACACGCCACCAGCAAGCTGCGCCAGACAAGCGATCTGCATAGCATCATGACCTTAGGATTTCGCGGCGAAGCCATTCCCAGCATTGCCAGTGTCTCGCGTTTTCGCATGATCACCCGTGAGCGCGAGAGCGTGGCTGGCACTGAAGTGCTCGTCGAGGGCGGAAAAATCCGCGACGTTCGCGAAGCGGGTTGCGCCCCAGGAACTACCATCGAGATCAAGCAGCTATTTTTTAATATCCCCGCGCGGCGGAAATTTCTCAAAGCAGAGACCACCGAGGCTTCGCACGTTGAGCTTGAAGTACGGCTTCACGCCCTCGCCGCAGAGCATGTTCGCTTTCGCTACCGCCGCGATGGCAACGAATTGTTTGACCTCCCCCAAGTCGCGAGCAAACAAGATCGCTTGAGGCATTTGTTAGGCGCCGAGACTGCCGCAGAGTTGATTGAAATTCCGCTCTTTCATGGCAACGGCTTCAGCATGGAAGGACAAATGCTACCAGCCGTGCATGCCCGCAAAGGCCGCCGGCATCAGTGCGTTTTTCTCAATGGTCGCCCGATCGAAGACCTTGCCATTTCACGTGGCCTTGCCGAGGGATTCAAAGGCGGTCTGATGGATGGCATGCATCCCGCAGCATGGTTGTGGATTGAAATGGAACCACAGCTCGTCGACGTCAACGTCCACCCTGCCAAACGCGAAGTGCGTTTTCATCGCGGCCACGAGCTACGCGACGGCATCGCTCTAGCAGTCAACCAAGCTTTGAGCAAACAGCAACGCCGCCATGAGGCTCCCGCACCTGAACTAGCAGCTCCGCGCAGTGGCATGATCAAGAGCTCAATGAGTGAAGCCGTCGCTTTCATCGAGAAAAATATACCGGAGCCGACTCCGCAAACAGCCGCATGGACCGTAACCAACCGTCAGTGGCTGCCGCAAGAAACGCAAGAGGTCATGGAGCTCGCTGTGGAGACTGCTACACCGCAGGATAACGCCGATAAAGCCAAAGCCCATGGCGCTGCTGCATTTCGAGTCATCGGTCAGGTCAATCAACGCTTCATTGTGCTCGAAAGTCATGATGGTCTTGTGCTCTTTGATCCCCGCTCCGCGCGAGAGCGCATCGTTTACGAACAAATGCTTCGCGCCGAGACATCGGGCGTGGAATCACAAGGTCTACTCGTGCCAATTCTCGTTGAGGTTGACCCTCGTGAGCGCGATCTCGTCATGCGCAATCAAGACCGCTTTGCAGCCGCAGGGCTCGAGCTCGGCGACTTCGGTGGCGGCACCATTCAAGTTCGGAGTTTCCCACCTTTTTTGCGAGTCAAAGATCCGCGAAGTTTCGTACACGAAGTCATCGATGACCTGATCGCAGGTGGCGCAGGAGGAGCGAAAATCGCATTTGAAAAGCTCGCCAAATCACTCGCCAAAAAAGCGGCATCAGCAGAGCCTGCCGATGAGACAGCCGCCATGGATCTGTTAGAGGAACTTTTCCAATGCGATCTCCCCTACTGCGCTGCGGACGGTCGTCCCACACTCACGGAATTTTCTCTCCGCGAGCTAGAACGGCGTTTCGGCAATCGATAATGACTTAACGAACTATTACTTGCGTGGAATCACCAAGGACTTGCCAATTTGCAAATTCGTTCCGCGAATGCCATTGGCACGCTGAATTGCAGAGACCGAGGACTTGTAGCGGATAGCCAACCCATACAGTGTGTCGCCTTTTTTTACCACAACCCGTGTCGACGGAGCGACCTTCGGCTTGGCCACAACTGGCTTGGGCTTGGGCTTTACGGTAGGACGAGGCGTCGATCGCACAACTGCTGGCTTCGCTGTCGGCTTGGGTGCGGTGCGAACGGTGGAAGTCGTAGTGCGTGGTTTGGGCATTGCGCTATCCGTGGTCACTGTCCGCACTTGTGCGATCTCAGATGACGAAGAAGTAGCGGTGGGCAACGGAGTTGCGTTGCGTGGCGGAGTGTCGTTAGAAGCCATCGATGAATTAATCGTTGGATTACGACGCCATTTCGATGGATCATCGGCCCAGGCCTCGACGTAGTTGCCGCTGCTGTCAAAAGGACCATAGCCCGTATCGCCAGCACCACCACCGCCCGTGGCGCAAGAGTTAAGAAATAGTGGCGCGATGGCGCATGTGCCGAAAGTGAGAGCGGAAAGAATCGGCGTGGAAAAACAACAAAAAGGGATGAGCGAACGCTTCATAAAAAGATGTAGGTGTGACGAAAAGTAAGAGAAATCATTCAACCAAATCAATGAGCAGATCACATTCCAAGAGAAGAAAAAAAGGAAATGGCATCGACCTGCGATGAAACAGGGATGAAGTGATCGGACTGATGGGAGAATTCAGGGAAAAGATAATCATCGGAACTCACAAAGCTCAAACGATGATGAAAAAAGAATCAATAGAATCAAAAAACTACGACCACCTTCTGGCCAGGTGGCGTCGAGGACAAATGATCAGATTATTGGCCGAACATGCCCTTGAACTTGTCAAGCAATCCTCCACTGAGGCTGCCAAGGTCAGGAGATTGTCCCGACAACAATTGATCGACCACGCCCTGGTATTGCTCAGGAACTTTGGATTTTACAAACTCCCCCACAGCCTGAATCGCTTGTGTGGCCATCTCATCCGACAGCCCAAGGCCTGTCAATTTTGCTTTTAATTCGTCCATATTGGTAGAAATGCTGATTTTTGGCCAAATAACGTCGATCGATCACACGACAAAGTGTGCGAAAGTCGCTATTTCCCGCAACAAATCTCCCACAATTCCCCAATGATACAAGCCTTAAATTCCCAAATCTACGCATTTCCGAAATAAACCCGGAACCCGGATCGAGCAAATCGAGTGACTATTGCTACAAAACAAAAAGCCACACTCCAGAGAGTGTGGCTTTTGTATGTAATAAGTACCGGGAACAGGACTCGAACCTGCACAGATGAATCCACTTGAACCTAAACCAAGCGCGTCTACCAATTCCGCCATCCCGGCGCGGGCGCAGTGTGATCAGGTTTTCCACGGCTGGCAAGTAGCGAATGCAAAAATTTTCACCGAACTTCCTGATACATCTGCACAAAAAAACGCGCACCCATTTTGAGTGCGCGTTTTTTGTTAGATGCTTTGATTATGCCAAGGCAAGGAGCTTAGCTTTGAGCTGATCTTTGGTGACATTGGCGCCGACGATCTGGTCTTTCACTTCGCCGTCTTTGAAGAAGAGCAAGAAAGGAATGGAACGAACGCCGTATTTCACCGCAAGGTCGCGGGCGTTATCGACATTAACTTTGCCGACTTTTGCTTGACCAGCCAACTCATCAGAGAGTTGATCAATGATTGGACCGATCGCTTTGCAAGGTCCGCACCATTCGGCCCAGAAATCGACGAGAACAGGAGTGGAGGATTCGATGACTTCGCTTTGGAAGTTAGTATCAGTGAATTGAAGTGCCATGCGCAGAACATGGACGCATTATTCCGAAACGTCAAGAGCCGCTCGGAAAAAAATCCGAACGGCTCTTTGCGAGTGATTTGATCGTCACTTCTTCGACTGCGGTATTACGCGATGGGAGTCATCCAAGTAAGGATGGCTACGGCCAATGCGCCTGCGCCGAGAAGGATATTGATGATGGTAAGTGCCATAGTAGTGAGTAGTAGATCGTTAGATAAAAAAATCAGATTAGAACAATTTGTCCCAGCCTTCCCAAAGGTTTACGCTCATGCACTGGAATGCAAGAACACCGCAAGCGGCAAGGAAACCAAAGATGGAGAGAACTGTCGAGACGGTGTCGTTGCCGCCTTCGTCTTCATCTTCCGATTGGAAGGTTGCCATTTGCGTAGCAGATACCGAACCTGTGGAAAGTGGCTGAGTCGGAGGTGCCAATTGCACGGTAGCTTTTGGCAGAGCAACCGTGTTCGCAGGAGCGCCTGGAGCAAGACCTGTCATCGGAGCAGTGCGGAGAGGCACAGTCGGAGCGCCAGTGGCTCCGGTGTTAAGCTTGATGGTAGGAGCAGGTGCTGGGCGAGCTGTTGGCGGACCAGCAGTTTTGAGAGGGATCGTAGGAGCCGGAGCTGGTGGAGCGGAAGCCACAGCTGGTGGGCGTGGAGCTGGAGCACTGGCCGTAGGAGCAGGAATGCTAGGAGCTGGAACAGTTGCCACAGGCGGTGGTGTAGGAGCACTGACCGTTGGAGTCGGTGGCTTAGGAATCACAGGAGCCGATGGTGGTGCTACCGGAGCGGGTGCTACCGGTGCGTCACTGGCTTTGAGCGTGACTCGCACAGTTTCCTTTTTCAAAGGAATGCTGGAAGTCTGTTTGGAAGGCGTTGTGTTTTGTTCGTCACTCATGGATTAGGGTCTTATGGTGTGTGCGATTGAGAAAACCGAAATTTGGCGGCGATGTCAAACAAGGAAATCAATCTTTGTGAAATTTTTTCGATTAACGGAATGTCACGCCAAGCGTCTGCACGAGAGCATCGAGCACCTTTTTATGAGCGACATCGATTTCTTCGGTCTTGAGCGTGCGGTCCGCAGCGCGATACACGAAGCGGTAAGCGATGGATTTTTTCGATGCATCAAGCTTCTGGCCCGTGAGGTCGGTGAAGACATCGAAACATTCGAAGTTTTGCAGCAAAGTTTCTCCAGCCTTGCGGATGGCTTGATCGATCTGCAAGGCCGGCAAGGTGGCGGGCACTTCCATCGCGGCATCGCGACTGCTACCTGGGAATTGTGGCAATTCCTCGACGGCTTGGCGACGACCGAGCAATTTGCGCAATTTACCGAGATCCAGCTCCAGAAGCCAAACGGGATGCGCAAAGTCGAGTTCGCGTTCGCGTGAAGGGAGCAATCGAACGACCACACCAATGGTGCTATCACCGACAACCACATCGCAGCCGAGCACGAAACCTGCGCGTTCTTTGGGCACAAATTGCACCTCGCGTCCGGGCAAAAGCGCGGCCACAATGGCCTTGGCATCATGCACGGAAGCCACTGACAGTTGGCTAGCCCAGCCCTCGGGAGCGAGAGGTCCAGAGAGCAAAATCGCCAAATCCTCGGACTCGATGTCGCGGGCTTTGCCTCCCCCATTGTGACGGAACACGCGCCCCATTTCAAAGAAACGCAGCGATTTTACTCCTTGGCGCACATTTCGCTCCGCTGTCGCGATCAGGCCAGGAACCAAGCTCGGGCGCAAAATTGCATGATCTTCGCTCAATGGATGACTGACTTTCACGACATCGCCATTTTGCAGAGGACGCAAAGGCAGCGCGTCGATCATTTGTTTTTCCGAAATCAATTTGATGGTCTGCGCTTCATAGAAACCAATGGCAGCGAGGCTGCGGCGCATGGCCATATCGAGATCAGTGGCGGCATCGATGTCACTGGCCGCCACGAATGTCGCGCGAAGCCGTGACGGCACGCGGTCAAGTCCGTGGACACGAGCAATTTCTTCCACCAAGTCGATGTGGCGCTGAAGGTCGGCGCGGCGGCTAGGCACTTGCCATTGATTTTCGCCAACATTGGTGAGACCGAGACGTTGCAAAATCCCCTCGGCATCGGACAGAGAAATGCTGCCGCCCATGAGTTGATCGAGGCGTGCTACATCGAGTTCGACGATGCCTGTGGTCTCGGGCAAATTGCCCACCACTGCGGTGTCACCTTCAATGGTACCACCTGCGATTTCCAGAATCAATTGCAGCGCACGCGAAGCCGCTGGCATGACGTTTTGTGGATCGACGCCACGCTCGAAACGATACGAAGAATCGCTCGTCAAAATCAAGGCACGCGAAGTAGCGCGGACTTTGCTTGGGTCGAAGTAAGCCGACTCTAACAAAATCGTCGTTGTGCTCTCCGTGACACCACTGGTGGCTCCACCCATCACGCCGGCAAGGGCAAGCACTTCCCCTCGATCATCGGAAATCACCAGATCGCCCGCTTTGAGTTCATACTCACTGCCATTCAACGCCGAGAATTTCTCATTCGCTTTCGCACCACGCAGATGCATCTTCACGCCAACTTGTGCGGCATCGAAGGCATGCAGTGGTTGACCCATTTCATGCAGCACAAAATTGGTGATATCAACGATGTTATTGATTGGACGAAGGCCAATCGAAACCAAGCGCTCCTTGAGCCAATCAGGACTGTCCTTGACGGTGACGCCCGTGACTTTCGTGAGAGAATAAAACGGGCAGGCATCGGGTGCATCATTTTCGATCCACTCGGAGCCGTGCACGGTGGCAATCTCAGGCAATTCTACCGAGCGATGTTCTTGCTCTAACAAAGCTTCCAGCTCATAAGCGAGTCCGCGATGACTAAGCAAATCCGGGCGGTTCGGTGTGACCTCCACCTCTAACAAAACATCAGACGCAAACAGCGTTTTCACGGGTGTGCCCACAGCTGGATCACCTTCGAGAATCAGCAGGCCATTTTCTTTATCGGTGAGACCGATTTCCGAACCCGAGCAAAGCATGCCCTTCGACTCAACGCTGCGCATTTTCGTTTCGCCGATGGTAAATCCGTTAGGCAAAGCGGCACCAGGAAGCGCACATGGCACCTTGTCGCCGACTTTGTAGTTCTGCGCGCCGCAAACAATTTGCCGCAGAGTCCCCTCACCTGCATCCACCTGAGTTACTTTCAAACGATCCGCATTCGGGTGCTGCACGGCTTCCATGATCTTTGCGACCACAATTTTATCCGAGCTCACACCCTTGCTGTGGATGCCTTCAATTTCAATCCCGGCAAAGGTCAGCAAGTCATCCAATTCCTGCACGGATTTCCCCGCAAGATCCACATACTCACTCAGCCAATTCAAAGAAACATTCATAATTCAATCTAACAAAAATTTTCAAATACACACCATCACCTCACGCGAACTGTCGCAAGAAACGCACATCATTTTCGATCAGCAAGCGGATATCGCGAATCCCCCACTGAATCATCGCCAAGCGCTCTAGTCCCATGCCAAAGGCAAAACCCGTCACCTCGTTCGGATCAAACGCGCGATCTTTCCGCGATTGGCAGACAGCCTCGAATACAGCGGGGTCGACCATGCCACAGCCCGCAACCTCGATCCACCGTGGTGCTTGTCCTTTGACTTCCAGCTTCACATCGATCTCAAAACTCGGCTCCGTGAACGGGAAAAAGTGCGGACGGAAACGAACCTCGGTCTGCGAACCGAAAAGCTCGCGCAAGAAGGCCTCCAACGTGCCTTTGAGATCGGGCAAGGAAACATCGCGGTCGACATACAAGCCTTCGAGTTGATGGAACGCCGACAAGTGTGTGCTGTCGATTTCGTCGCGTCGATACGCCGTGCCAGGTGCGATGATCCGCAGCGGCGCAACATTTTTTTCCATCATCCGCACCTGCACCGAAGAGGTATGCGTGCGCAGAAGTTTTCCGGAATCGAAATAAAATGTATCCTTCACGTTGCGCGCCGGGTGATCGGCGGGCGTGTTGAGGGCATCAAAGCAATGAAATTCATCTTCAATCTCAGGGCCATCGGCAAGAGCGAAACCCATGCGACGCAAGATGCCGACCGCGCGCTCACGCAGCAAAGTCAAGGGATGCAGGCCGCCAGTCGGCAAAAATCGCGCAGGCAATGTCGGATCGATGCCTGCCAATGCAGCACGGTCCGCCGCCTCTTCAAGAGCTTGTTGTTTTTGCTCCAAGGCTGCGGTAATTTCCGTGCGAGCCGCGTTCAACAGAGCTCCGACTTCGCCTTTTTGCTCCTTCGGCACATCCTTCATCCCCATCGACAATGCTGTCAATGCGCCCTTTTTCCCCAGCGATGCAACACGCGCCTCATCAAGGGCCCGCGCATCCTCTGCGGCAGAAATCGCCACCAATGCCTCATTTTGCACTCGTAAAATGTCCTCTTTCATACTGTAATATCTGCGCCCCTTTAGCCGTATCATGGCCAAAGGTCAAAGCAGACCTGCGAAAAAACCTATATTTTTTCACAATCTCATCCAACACCGAAAACTTCTCGCACAATGACCTCATCCCGCTCTTTGACTCTCCTCTTCGCCATTTCCTTCCTAAGTATCACACTATTCCCCGCCTCAGCTCAACTCCAAGCCACTTTCTCCCCTGCGGAATCACCTGATCAAGTCCTCGATCGCCGCGTCGATCGCCTACCCGCAATCTTTCTCAAAGCAGGTGAAGCGCCCTCTGCCTTTTTTCCCGCCGCATCCGCCGCGAAAGGGTTTCGCAGCACTTGGACCGGCAAGCTCAAGCTCGCAAAACGCCAGCGCTTGATTTTTTCCTTCGAAGGTCAAGGCGAAGCGACCTTGTTGATCGATGGCAAAGAAATCCTCACGGAATCAGGAACATTGGGCACAGCACGCTCCAAGCAAGCGCGCATCAACCCCGGGGAACACGAAATCCTCATTCGCTATTCCAGCAGCGCCGATGGAGCCGCCCATTTTCGACTGTTCTGGGAAGAACGTGGTTTCCCGCGTCAGTCCGTGCCGCCTTCGGCCTTCAGTTCGACATCGGATGAGCCCACTTCCGCAGCACTTTTGCAACGTCGTGGACGCGAGCTTTTTGCCACCCAGCATTGCAGCAAATGCCACCAAAGCGAATCCAGCATCGGTGCCGACCCCATGCAGGAAATCAATGAAATCGCCCCGCTCTTGATCAATCCGGGAGATCGACTCAACGAAACATGGCTGCGCGCGTGGCTGGCCGAGCCACATACCTTGCGCCCCGGCACCACCATGCCACAACTTTTTGACATGAAAAAACCCGAGAGCGCGCAGCAAATCGCTGACCTTGCCGCGTTTCTCGGTTCCATGAATGCGGGAAGCGCCGCACCCGCTGAACCCGCCGCCGATGAAGCAACGATCCTCGCAGGTGGCGCGCACTTTCACAAACTCGGCTGCGCCGCTTGCCATACCGCGCCGAGTCAAGCGACTCCCGATCTCGAAAACAAACGCATTCCGCTCAACAACGTTGCGGCTAAGTTCAAGCCAGGTGCCCTCAGTGCATTCCTCAAAGATCCTAGCGCCTACGCACCCCATCGCGGCATGCCGAACTTCCAGCTCAACGACGAAGAACGCCGCAGCCTAGCCGCATTTCTCACCGCCAAGTCCACGCCCAAGCTTCCCGCCGTCGCCGAACTCAAAGGCGATGCCGCACGCGGCAAAGAAGTCGCTGCTGCTCACCACTGCTTCTATTGCCACGCAGGATTGCCCACTCCGAGTGAGCTGACAGTGCCCAGCATGCAGAAAATTTTCGCCGCCGATTGGAGCAAGTCTGGTTGCGTATCTGCATCAGAAGAACAAGGAAAAGCCCCTGCCCTGCATCTTGCCGAGGCCGATCGCCAAGCGCTGATCGCCTTTTCCCAAACAGGCACTGGCTCCCTCGCCAACAACGACAAAGCCGAGGCCGCAGACCGCAAATTCCACTCCCTGCGCTGTGATGCCTGCCACTCCCGTGATGCCATGCCCGCGTTGCTCGATCGCACGCACAGCGAAACGCAAAGTCTCACCGCGCACATTCCTGGTGCTAACGAAAAAGTCGACCAATCACGTCCGCACATGAGCTTCATCGGAGAAATGCTGCGCGCCTCCTACATGCAGTCCGTCATCTCCGGCTCACTGACCACCAAGCCTCGCCCATGGCTGGACATGCGCATGCCAGCATTCAGCAGCCACGCAGCCTCACTGGCCGATGGCTTTGCCCGACTGCACGGCATCGATCCGAACGAAAAAATCACCAGCACCATCGATCAAGCACTCGTGCCGATTGGCAAAGACCTGCTTTCTGCCGACAAAGGATTTGGCTGCACCACCTGCCACGGACTCGGTGACACCAAACCCACCGCCGCTTTTGAAGTGCAAGGCATTTACCTCGAACACATCAGCGCCCGCCTGCGTCGCGAATGGTTCAATCGCTGGATGGACAACCCCGCCAGCGTAACGCCCGGCACGAAAATGCCGCAATACGCGCCTAACGGCAAATCTCCCAACCCTGCGCTCGACGGCAAGGCCGAAGATCAATTCAACGCCATCTGGCACTACCTGCAATCGGTGGAGAAGAAGTAATAAAGACATAAGACTTTCAGACATAAGACATAAGAGAAAGACGGGGAAAGAATTTAGTCACGATCCGAATTTCCCGTTCCCACCTTGACCGCTGCGAGCAGTTCTGAGCATACTCATGACGTGCTTGCTTACGTTCATGATTTGGATCCGGTGATTTGGGACATTTGGCGCGGGGTGAAATTGCGTTGGTATGGGCTGGCTTATTTGCTCGCCTTTCTCGTTGCCTATTACTTGCTTTGCTATCTCTCTCGCAAAAAGCTGTGGGTGATCGTGGAGAAGAACATTGGTGATTTCATTGCACTGCTTGCCATGATCGGCGTGTTTATCGGTGGTAGGCTCGGCTACGTGCTGTTTTACATGATTCCCGAGCACGGATGGGGACCGATCGCGCAAGATCCGCTTTCGATCATTCGCGTCTGGGATGGCGGCATGGCGAGCCACGGTGGCTTCCTGGGAGTCGCCTTGTTTACGCTCTATTATGCCCGCAAGCACAAGATCTCATGGACGGGCATCGGTGATGGCATTTGCATCGTCGCACCACTCGGGCTGATGTTTGGCCGTCTTGCCAATTTCATCAATGGCGAGCTCTACGGTCGTGTCGCGGCACAACTCCCGTGGGGCGTAAAATTTCCGCAAGCATTTCAAGAAGAGAGCTATCTGGTTCGTGAAACAGTGATCACCGAGATCGCCGATCGCGCACCACTGATCTACGAGAAAATGAACCAAGGCATGGAGCTGAGCGAAGCCGTGCGACTTTCGCCTGAGGTCAAGCAAATCTGTGCCGAGCACCTCACCGCGCGCCATCCATCCCAACTCTATGAAGGCTTTTGCGAAGGAGCCTTTCTCTTCGGTCTGATGTGGTTTCTGCGCTTCCGCTACCCACGCGCGCCTCACGGCATGATCTGCGGGATCTTTTTCATCCTCTACGGCGTGCTGCGCACGATCGTCGAGCACTACCGTGAGCCTGATTCATCGCGGATCGGGCCATTCACCAAAGGTCAGTTCTATTCACTGTTCATGGTCCTCGCGGGCATCGCATTTCTCGTAAATGCCTGGAGAAACCGCAAAACTACTCCTGTGTTTTGCTAATTGATGATCAGTCTGATCTGACCAA
>JBIIAI010000309.1:0-2554 GCA_044239965.1 Akkermansiaceae bacterium | reverse complement strand
AAAATCCTCCTTTATCGATATTCGGTTGCTTGAAAATACAATTTTCCGCTGTCTAACAGATGAGAAAAGTCGTCTACATGGTCATTGAAAGCGATTATGCATCGAGGCGCAGAGCGGCTTTTTGGGCGGCCGTCTTGGCTTCGGTTTTGCTGTTGTTCGAGTCTCCTGCTTGCGTGAGGCGCATGCCAACGGGCTTCGATACGCCGAATTCTTCCATGGTCACACCATACATCACATCGGCGCGAGCCATGGTGCGTTTGCTGTGGGTGACGATGATGAATTGACTGTTGTCGATGAAACGGTCGAGCACTTTGACGAAGCGATTGATGTTGGATTCATCAAGGGGCGCATCCAGCTCATCAAGCACGCAGAAAGGACTCGGCTTGATCATGTAGATCGAGAACAACAAAGCCACCGCTGTCATCGATCGCTCACCACCAGAAAGCAGCGTGATCGATTGCAATTTCTTGCCAGGCGGTTTGGCGATGACCTCGATGCCACTTTCCAACGGATCATTTTCATCCACCAGCATCAAGTCCGCTTTTCCTGTTTCGCCGAAGAGCTCCTTGAACATCTCTTTGAAATTCTCACGCACCTTTGCAAAGGTCTCGCTGAAGCGGCGCTGTGTTTCCTCATTGATGCGCTCGATGATGCTCAGCAATTCGGTTTTCGCGTTTGCCAAGTCATCGTGCTCGGAGCGCATGAAGTTGAAACGCTCTTCGAGCTCTTCAAACTCCTCGATGGCATCAAGATTGACAGGGCCCATGGAATCCAGTCTGCGCTTGAGATCCATGACGATGCTCTCGACGAATTCCCAATCGGGCTCGCCTTCGCAATCTCCTGGGATGACAGCCTTTTGTGCCGAAATTGCACGCTCACTCGCCGCTTCATTATAGACCACAACGTCAGGTTCGTCTTCGCTGTCCTCGGCATCATTGGCGATGCGACGTGCACCATCTTTTTGCTGGGCCTTTTGGGAGGCGATGCATTGCAATAAGGCATGAGCATCGGGCTCGAAGGCGGAAAGCTCCACTTGGTGGCGTTCATGCACCGTTTGCACCAAGCTTTCGAGGCGTAATTCAATCTTAGTGGCAGCGACTTCTTCACGTCCGCGTTGCTCGGCGAAGCGTGCATGCTGACGGCGGATTTCTGAAAGTTGGGATTCGGCCTCATCGATGCGGCGCATGATTTCCTCGCGACCCGCGCTGCGTTTTTCTAACTCCTCGGCTAGGTCTTCTGCCTCCGCTGTGTGAGTCTCGATCTCTTCAGCGAGGCGGGCATTTTCTCCGTCAGCGGCATCGATGCGTTGCGTGAATTGTTCGATTTCTGCTTCGCGACGCATCGAAAGCTCACGCAGCTCTAACAAACGAAGTTCCATCGGACGCTGCTGTTCTTCAGCAGCCTGCTTGGCACGACGATCCACCGCGAGTGTGGTTTTCATTTCGTTCAGCATCGTCGCGAGCTCTGATTCATCGCGCAAGGAGGAGTCCAACTCCATTTGCAGACGTCGCTGATCGGTATCGATGGCTTCGAGGCGAATCCGCGCACCGTGCAATTCTTCTTCGAGTCCCGTGCGACTATCGGCCGCAATTTGCTCGCGTTTTTCCAACTCACCACGCTCCCAAATGACGTTTTGCAATTTCGTTTCGAACGATTCCACCTCGCGCTTGGCGAGTGACAACTGACCTTGCAGCGTGGAAATTTCGACCTTCTGGCGTTGCAGTCGCTCACGAGCCACCTCGACGGCTTCACGAGCTTTTTCCAATAACTGCTCGAGCTCGACGAGCTTGGCTTGAAAGGCTTCATCTTCCGCACGGAGACGATCTACTTCCACGGTTAGATCGCGCACTTCGTTTTGGCGTTCGAGCACGGAATTGCTCCCCTCACCTGCGGCTCCACCTGTGATGGTGCCCTCAGGTTTGACGATTTCACCTTGCAAGGTAACGAATGTTGCAGCGGGCAAACTCCGGCGCAGTTTGATTGCGGCATTGAGGTCTGCCGTGATCATCACATTGTCGAGCAGCTTTTCCATTACAGCGGAAACACGACGATCCGACTTTACGCGATCCAAGGCCCACGCGATGCCACCTTCGGGCACGGCTTCCATTTGCGTGCCTGAGGGAGCGCCGATGAATGTTTCCGGAATGACTGCGGCCTTGCCCAATTTCTGCTCGGTGAGACGATCAACAATGGCAGTAGCAAGTGTTTCATTTTCCACCAAAACGGCCTGCACGTGAGAGCCCAGTGCGGCTTCGATGGCACGAGCACATGAGCTATCGGCCTCAATGAACGAGGCCAAAACGCCGTGAATGCCTGCTCCAAATTGCGCTGAGTCACCAAGACCCGAGAGAACTTGGCGGGTGCCTTTTTCGTAGCCTTCGCCGCTTTTCACCAACTGGCTGACGACCTCCAATCGCGAGGAGCGCTGGGCGAAAAGTTTGTGTGTTTCGGCAGCCGTAATGCGCGTGGAGTCGAGGTCGCCGCGCAGATGTTGGAATTGGCGTTCGGCGCTTTGGAATTCTTCTTCGCGATTTTGCAACGAGCCCGCATGCTG
>JBIIAI010000184.1:0-5648 GCA_044239965.1 Akkermansiaceae bacterium | reverse complement strand
ACCCCATGGATAAGGAATCTTAGCGCGGCTTCAGGGTGAAGAAGCCTTTTTTCGCTGTCGGCGCAGGGTTGGGAATGGTCTGGTTGTGCGCTTGATTTTGCGCAGGCACTTGGGTGACGAAGGTCCAGTTTTCGAGATCGGTCGAGTGATAGACATCGTAGGCTACGTGGGACAATGCAGTGAAGCTGAGATCCATGCCTTGGCCCGTAGTGCTGGCACTTATGGTTGGTTGCGAGGCTGATGCAATTGTTTGCGCATCGCTCACACCGTTGTCGTCACTCGCATCTTGCAAAGGGTTCAACTGGATCGCCAATTCAGTGGAATCAAGCAGTCCATCATCATCGCTGTCTTGGGCTAAGGGATTGGAGCCGATCGATTGTTCCGTAGAGTCATCGAGTCCATCACCATCGCTGTCAATTTCTTGAAAATCGGTGTTAGCAGCGAGTTCATCGCTATCGGAAACTCCATCGTCATCAGTGTCAGGGTTGAGAAGAGAAGAACCTAGAGATAGCTCAAATGCATCATCGAGACCATCGTCGTCGGAGTCTTCATCGAGCGGATCAGATCCGAAATCGGTTTCATCACCATCGTTGATGCTGTCACCATCACAATCGTCGTCATGCGGTTCAAGCCCCCAATCGCGCTCATAACCATCGGGGAGTCCATCGTCATCGGTATCTTCGTCGAGCGGGTCAGTGCCGATCTCTAACTCTTTGCCGTCGTTGATGCTGTCGCCATCGCAATCTTGATCCAGCGGTTCGAGTCCGTAGTCGTGCTCGAAGCCGTCCTTGAGACCATCATTGTCGCTATCAGGATTTTGCGGATCGGTGCCGAGGGTGGCCTCCATTTGATCGCTGAGACCGTCATTGTCACTGTCTGTGGGATTTCCTCCCTGAGCCATCGCGAGCATCATCGAGGAGAAAAGCATCGCAGCGGCAAGTGTTTTTGTTTTCATACGTTTGTGAGTTCGATGGTGAAATTATTGACCGACAAAGATACCGACTTTGCCACCGAAGCGCACTTTGGCAGCGACGGCACCGAGAGCATTGATGGCTTGACCACGACTGAAGGTTCCTTGTTCTGGCTGGGCGAGTTGGAAGTTCGAGGCGAACACGGGCGTGGTATTCATCGGAGTAACACCGGACTGGGCACGAACGCAACGCTCATGAAACGGGGGACGAGCCGTAACAATCATGCGACGTTTTCCTGCAGGAGAGCCTGCACAGGTGGCCTTGAATACAATATCGCCATTGGCGCTGACACTGAAAAAGCGATCCAGCGTGGTGATGTCGACATTGAGCGGTCCAGCCAATGGATCGACTGGTGTGCGGGTCGGAGTCGTCGTGTCATCGGTCGCAAGCAAATCTGTCGAGACTACGGCACCAGAGGTAACACGTGAACAATAGATGGCATACTTGAGACTATCCAATTGCACACCCCACACGACCCATGAATCGAATGGCATGCCGGGAATGCCAGCAGCATGCAAGGCATAGAAGCTCTTGATCGTGCGAGTCAAAACAGGAAATTCCGGAGCGGGTTGGCTTTCGTATCCGAGGCACAAGAAATTGCCCGCCTGCTTGCACCACAAGCTTTTGAGCGGAATCAATACACCTGCGCTGGTGCGCATGTTTTGCATTTGCCAAGCGACGAGATCAGTATCGATCACACCACCGGTGTTGAGAGAATTCGTATTGGCGAGAAGCTGGGTGTGAATCACGCCGAACTTGGCTGCGGCTGTGGGAGAAATGGGAGGGCAGAAAACACCCGTCGCTTGATTTTCACGAACGACTACCGTCGATAGAGCTGTGGGACTAACAACACGGATGTGATTGCGCTGTGCCGCTGGAGTGAAAAAATCACGAGCATAAAGCGCGGTCCATCCGCTCTGCGAAATGCTTGGGCTACCGACGCGTGGAACTTGATTGCCTGGATCAGCAGGCACAGCACTCACACCGGAAAACCAATTGAGCAATGGTGGTGCACAAGGAGGGAAAAATCCGCCAGGCATTGTACCATGTTCGACACCACGAGTTGTTACAGCCCCGAGCTGTTTCCACATGGAGTAGTTGTTGCCGTTGAGATCGATTACGGGCGGACGAAGGCTGTTAATAGCGGGCGTTTCACCTAACGATTGCAGACAAGTATTGTTATCATAGATGGCAACTTGGCCAGCAAGATTGGTCGTGGTTTGAAGAACACAAGTGCCATTGCCGGTGATTTGCAAATTGCGCACGGGCAAGCTCGTCGAACCGAAAAGATTTCCACTTCCGGGAATGGGGTTTCCTTCGATCACAACATTCGTGGGAGTGTAGTTGATAAAACCCGAACTGGTCATGAATGCGCCATTGCTCCATACGCCCTCATTCCGTGATGGCGGTGTGTTCAAGTATCCTTTGAACGCACACATCGGCGTGCCATACTGAGCGATCACTGGAGGTTCAAAGTCGGTGAACAACCCGAGTGTGGAGGTCATCATATAACGATCAGGGGCAGGATTGCCACTTTCCGCGATGTTGGTCCATGTCATCGGCACAGGCGCGATCTTCGGGAGAATGGCTGCGTGAGTAAGAGCAGGAAACAAGCCTGCCAGGACGTAAGCCAAATTCATTTTGCGTGAGGTATTGTTGGGATTCATGATGGTATGGTAGTGAATTTTTTTGAGAACCTGATCGACAAGCGATCAAACCGTTGAAGCAAAAATAGAATGTGGGAGGATGCATTCTGTTCCGGCTCTACTACCCTATCGCAAGCTCTTTGCCTCGATGTCAAAATTATGAGAATTTTTTTGAAACGAGTGAAAAATGATTTTCGCGCAGAGATGGGGAGACGCAGAGGAAAATGAGATTTTTTGAAATCCAAGCAGTCATTTACGATTTACTTCAAAGATCAATGCTTGTAGGAAGCACATATAGTATGAAGAAAGGCTATTGGATTGTAAGAGCGTTCTTTTGGGGGATGGTCGTAGGCTTTATTTTTCATCAAATGAGGCTTGATGGAACTCAGATCTTCACCATACCAGCAAACGAGCAAGGTCGGTTTGTGCAAGAGAAAATTTTACCGCATCGATACGAGATAAACTCCTTTGAAGTAATGAATCAAAATGGCTTGCATGTTACGGTGAAACGTCGCCATCGATTATTTGAACAAGGTGCATCCATACTAGCTGGATTGGTAACCATAGTAATCGCATTGAGAGAATCGCGTAAAGAAGAACAAGTCAACTATTCGATTCATAAAGCCAAAGAACACCCGCTTTATCCGCACTTTATCCAAGAGGACCCCCAACGCCAATTTCTCGAAGATCGTTCCATTATCCAAGAATTTTCATCGTGGCTGAAGGCGCAAAACGAACCGACTGAGTGAAATACAAGTTTATCGTTACACGCGAATCTTCACTCTCCCACTGGACCTAACGAAAGAAGAGTCAGGGTGGGTTTGTCTTCTTCGCGGGCTTTGGGAAGGTCGACTTGGAAAATGGCTTGCCAGTCGTTGAGGTCATCGGCATCGACGAGGACTTGGCTGACTTTCCAGACTTGACCATCGACGCTGGGTTCTACGTAGGTATGGCGACCGTTGCGGGCCTCGTTATCGAGACGGATGCCTTGGTGCTCGTCGAAGTAGGCATCGAAGGCACTGGCGAGCGACTCTGGCGTCCAGCCATCGTGCTGCACGGTGGCGAGGGCGGCGTGGTATTGCTCAAAGTTGAGTTGTTGCAGGAAGCGGAAAATTTGCGTGCGGATCAGAGCGGTGAACTCGCGCTTGTTGCGGGTGATGTCAGGCACCTCGACGATGGTTTCTTCGCGCGGTTGCCATTCGGGATTTTTCAGTCGCTCCCATTCTTCTAACAAACTGGAATCGGTGCCACGCAGGACGCCAGCGAGCCAGTCTTCGATCTCTAACAAATTTTCGTTTTTGCTCTGCTCGGGTACCGTTTGTGCGAGGACTTTATAGACACTGGAAAGATGGCGCAGCAGCACACCCTCGGCGCGATGCAGCTCGTAGTCGTTGATGTATTCAGCAAAGGAGCGGAAGTTTTCAAACATCTCGCGCACGATGCTTTTGGGCCGAATGTTTTCCTGGCCGACCCAAGGATGTAAGGCAGCGAATTGATTGAAGGTGTTGTAAATGAAATCGCGGCAGGGTTTGGGATACTCTAACTCTTCGAGTCGCGAAATGCGTTCGTTATACTCGACGCCTTCGTTTTTCATGGCGGTCATGGCTTCGTTCTTCACACGATCGAGCTGACGGCGGAGAATGATGTCGGGATTTTCGAGAATCGATTCGCAGAGAGTCAAAACATCGAGCGCGTAGTTTGGCGAAGCCGGATCGATCAACGCGATGGTATCGATGAGGTAGAGCGAGAGGGTGTAGTTGAGTGAAAAATCTTCTTGGAGCTCAATGTTGACACGGAGCTTGGTGCCGCGGGCATCGCGCTGGGAAGTAGGGATGATCGAAAGAATTTGTCGCTCGACCAAGGAACGAAACAGCTGCCAAGCACGCTTGCGGTGTTTGTTTTTCTGCGCGGGTCCCTCATGGCTTTCATCGATCAGTCGACGCAGATCACGGCACGAATCGCCGGGTCGCTGGAAGACTTGCAGCAGCATGCCGTGCGATACCTCAAAGCGCGAACTGAGAGCTTCAGGGGCCATGGTTTGCAGCTTGAGGAATGTTTCCTCGCTCCAACCGACAAAACCCTCGGGTGGCTTTTTCTTGACGAGTTTTTTCGCCTTGCGCGGATCACTGCCGACCTTGGCATCGATCTTCGCATTCTCAATCACATGCTCGGGAGCTTGGCAAACCACATAACCGACGTTGTCGAATCCCATTCTCCCCGCGCGACCGGTGATCTGATGAAAATCACGAGCCGCGAGGATTTTGGTTTTCTCGCCGTCATACTTGCTGAGCCTTGTGAGCAACACGGTGCGGATTGGCACGTTGACACCTACGCCAAGGGTATCGGTGCCGCAAATCAGCTTGAGCAAGCCTTGCTGCGCGAGCTTCTCGACGAGCACACGATATTTCGGCAACAAGCCGGCATGATGCAAGCCGATGCCGTGCTTGAGATAGCGCTTCATGTCTTTGCCAAAAGGGCTACTGAATTTCACACCGCTGAGGATCTCGGTGATGCGAGCCTTTTCTTCGGTGCTGCACACGTTCATGCACATCAGATCTTGTGCAGCCTTCGAGGCGTCGTTTTGTGTGAAATGCACCAAATAGATCGGAGCTTGATTTTTTTCTAACAGCTCGGTGATCGTTTCCTCGATGCCCTTCATGCTGTAGCGAAATTCTAACGGAACAGGACGTGTGGTGCCTGCGACGAGCGCGGTGTTCGTGCCTGTCAGACGAGTCAACTCGCGCTGGAAAAACTCCGTCTCACCGAGCGTGGCGGACATCAGCAGAAAGCGAGACTTTGCCATCGTCAGCAAAGGCACTTGCCAAGCGACGCCGCGTTCGCGATCCGAATAGTAATGGAACTCGTCCATGATGACATCGGCGAAGGGCGAGTCCGCGCCATCGCGCAACGCATAGTTGGCTAAAATTTCCGCCGTGCAGCAAAGGATCGGCGCATGCCGATTGACCGTGGCATCGCCCGTGGCCATGCCGACATTTTCGGGGCCAAACTCCCGACACAGCGCGAGAAATTT
>JBIIAI010000183.1:0-5665 GCA_044239965.1 Akkermansiaceae bacterium | reverse complement strand
CGGGGAAAACTGCGGCAAGAAAGGCGCCAATTACGGCTAGGGTTAAGCCAAGAAAATACTGCGTTTCGAGTCCCGCAATCAATGCCAATCCTAATGCCGCAAGGATGCCCAAAAGGATTTCTGATTTGACGATTTTCGAGCCCGTTAGCCACGGTTCGGTAAATGCGGTAAACAGGGAAATGGATGCGTATCCTGTGAGGCAAATGGAAATGTTCGATACCTTCAGACTGCCATAGAAAAACAACCAGTGCGCCCCTATGATCATCCCTACGCTCAACATTTTCAGCGCTAGGGCGGGTGATACGAGCAGTGGTGCCTTACGACGATAAAGCATCCATCCAGCCATCACCACAGCAGCGATTCCTGTGCGCCATACTACCAAGCTGGTGGTGTTGAGGCTCAGTAAATGTCCAAAAACACCAGTCAGTGCCAGCAAAAACACTAACAGATGCAGTTGGACGGTGGTCGAGTTCATCGCAATAACGATCAACTTGCGACGAGCGCAAATTTCAGTTCACCTTCGGAAACAACTTCGCCGTTGACGAGGCAACGAGCGCGTGTTTGACCGATGGAGCCACGGATTTTGATCACCTCCGCCTCGATGAACAAGGTGTCACCGGGAAGAACGGGACGACGCCATTTGACGCTGTCGGCGCTCATGAAGTAGCCAATTTTCCCTTGGTTTTCTGGTTTGCGCAGCATGAGCACGGAGGAAACTTGTGCCATGGCTTCGAGCTGCAGCACGCCGGGCATGACAGGATGACCAGGGAAATGTCCTGGGAAAAACGGCTCGTTCATCGTTACATTTTTGATGCCTGTGCACTTGGTGTCGCCTTCGAAATCAATGATGCGATCCACTAACAAAAATGGATAGCGGTGTGGCAAAATTTTCAACACATCGTGAATGTCCAAGACAGCTTCACCTTTAGGAATGTTGATCGGCGGAACCATCGAACGCATGCGGCTGTATTCGCGCTTCACAGTGGCAGCCATCTGTGTGTTCGGTCCATGGCCTGGCTTGACGGCGATGACGTGACCGAGAATGCGTTTGCCTGAGAGCATGAGATCACCAATCAGGTCGAGAGCTTTGTGGCGGGCGAATTCGTTAGAATAACGCAGGGCTTCCTTTGACATCACTTCGTTGCCGCGAACGACGACGGCATTTTCGAGTGAACCCCCCTTGATCAGGCCTTTGTCTAGCAGGGGCTTGACGTCCTCGTAATACACAAAAGTGCGTGCAGGGGCGATTTCACTTTCGTAGAGCTCGGGAGTGACTTCGCTGGAAAAATATTGCGTGAAGCGACCATCGGGGCCAACGTTGGTTACGGATACGCGGAATGTTTTGCTAGGCACAATCGTTACGATGCTACCATCGCCGCTTTCTTGGTGTATCGGCTCGCGGATTTCCCATACTTTACGCGGGGCTTTTTGCGCGACGATGCCTGCTTTTTTGATTAGTTCGACAAAAGGACGCGACGAGCCATCGCCAATCGGTGGTTCGTTGGCATCCATCTCGATGATGGCATTGTCTACCCCCATGCCGGTAAGCGCCGAGATCACGTGCTCTACCGTGTGTACTTTCACTGAGCCTTGAGCTAAAGTTGTGGCGCGCTCTACCGTCTGTACTTTGTCGACATCGGCATCGATGAACGGCTGATCCGGCAGGTCAATGCGGCGGAATTTGAAACCATGGCCCTCAGGCGCAGGTTTGATGGTGAGCGAAACTTTTTGTCCCGTGTGCAAAGACGTGCCTTCCAATGAAGCGGCAGATGCGAGTGTATGTTCGAGTTCGGTGGCCATGCGAGCCAGCGTTTTAGGGGAAAAACAAGACAGTGCCAAGCTTGTTTTTTTCGTTGTTTTTTCTTGATGCGCCCAATCCAATTGATTAGTCTAACGAATTCACTACAACAGACTGCATTCTTATGTATTGGCTAACATCACCCCATTCCCTCAGTAGTATTTTTATGAAATTTCGGACGATAAATTTTTCTTATCGATTGATGATTGTTGCTGCTCTTGGCACGATGGTGTGCAAAAGCGATACTAACAGTGACGCGCCTGATGAGCTCAAGGCCCTACAAAAAATTCGCACTCAGGCGCTGACATCTGCGGTCGATCCCTATCGCAAGCTCAACGATAAGTATCTGGAACTACTTACCAAGCTCAAAGCCGATCCATCCCTTACTGGCAATGAAGAGGCGCTCGAAGCGATCGATCAAGAGATGGCCATCCTTGAGAACGGTGAAAACATTTTCCTTTCCTCAACCAGCGAGCCAAAGATTGAAAAACTACGCGAGCACTACATGAATCAGGTGCGCAAAATGGCACCTGCGATGGAGGCATCAGTAAGAAAAATCGAAGAGGGATATGCAGCCAATCTTTATCAATTGATGAATAAGCTCGGTGCTGCTGAAAAAATCATTGCTGCCAGTGAGACACAAAAGCAGCGTGATCAATTTCTGAAAGTTTGGAATACTCGTCGCGATGATCCCAAATACTTGCTCGTCAGTGTGCCGCCCTTGCCGAAAAAAAATGGAGCAGAACAGGCCGTTCCTGTGATCAAAACGAAAGATTTTCCCATTGGAAATGATCAGGTCATTCCTTGCTGTTGGATTAAGTCTGGGAAGTTTACGATTGGCGCTGAGGAATCTGAGCTGGGCGCTAGGCCAGGTGATCGTACAGCCAAGGTGACGATCAGTCGCGGGTTCTGGATGGCAAGAACGGAAACGACCCAAAAGCAATGGCAAGCACTCATCGCGGACAACCCTAGTGATAATCAGGGCGCGAAATATCCGGTTGAAACAGTTGACTGGAAATATGTCTCCTATTTCATCACGAAGGCGAACGCAGCCGCACCTGCGGGATTCCGCTATGATTTACCCACCGAAGCGGAATGGGAGTACGCTTGCCGAGCTGGAGAAACTACTGCGTTTCATAACGGCAAAGATCCCTCGAGCGAGCAGGAAGAATGCAGGCATTTGGATAAAGTCGGCTGGTATAATGGAAATAGCAATGGTGTAACACATGTAGTCGGGCAGAAACTCCCGAACGCATGGGGTTTATACGATATGCACGGGAATGTGTGGGAATGGTGTTCCGATTATTTTTCTTATCCTCCGAAGTATGAAGAGATTGATCCTAAGGGGCCAGATGCAGGAAGTGATCGTGTGATCCGAAGCGGCAGTTTTCGGCATCCAGTGCGCGAAGCCCGTGCAGCTCATCGTTTGAACTTCAATCCTTTAATCGGTTACAAAACCATCGGTTTTCGGATGGTAGTACGCCAAGTGGAGGTCGATGATGAAGAATCCAGTAGTAAGATCGTGGCCACTCTCGATGGCGAAACGGATTGCTTTTACATCCCTCTCCCTCAAAAAGCAGAGGAAGCGGATGACGCCGGCGGTAACTGACAAGCTAGGTTACAGCAACGTGCTTGATGTGTTTCCGCATATAACCGTCTTTTGCTCTTACTCATCATTGCTGGCCTCATCCTCGGGCTCTGGAGGTAGGCGGGTGATGATGATTTTATCGATGCGTTGCTGATCCATGTCAGCGATGTGAAATTCAAGGCGTCCGATGGTAAACTTTTCGCCCTCGGTGGGCAGGCGGTCGATTTTGTGAATGATGAAGCCAGCGAGCGTTTGGAAGGCCTCATCTTCGAGAATGACGGCGGATTCAAGCTCGGGAATTACCTGAGTGACGTCATCGATTTCGGTCATGCCATCGACGATCCACGAGTTTTCTTGGAGTACGCGCACTTGGGCTCGCTCGGGGTTGAGATCTTTTTTGTAGTCACCCACGACTTCTTCGACAATGTCATCGATGGTGATGAAGCCGCGGATGGTGCCGAATTCATCCGTCACGAGGGCGGCGCCCAGTGCGGTGGTGCGTAGTGTTTGGAAAAGTTTTAGCGCAGGCTGGTTCTCGACGACGAAGGCGGGCGGTTGCATGATTGCGCGCAGCGGTTTTTCGCCAGCGGCGCTCACTTTGGAATCATAGAGGGCTCGCAGGGAAACAAGGCCACAGATTTGATCACGGCTGCCTTCGTAAATCGGGAAAACGGATTGCTTGCTGGCTGCGATGCGTGTGCAGATTTGTGCATGGGTGGCATCGTGAGGCAAAAAGGTGACCTTGGGTCTCGGCAGCATGATTTCCTCGGCTTGGATGTTTTGGAGATCGAAGACTCCCGTCACCATGTCGCTCTCTTCTTGATCGACTCCGCCAGTGATGATGCCTTCGCGCACGAGAACTTGCACTTCTTCGCGTGAGGGTCCGGCATTTGATGCATCATGGGCACCGAAAAGTTTCATCAGGAGGCGAGTGGATTTTTCTAACAACCACACGAGCGGGCTGGCGATGCGCGAGAGCCAAGTCATCGGGCGGGCCATGCGCAGGGCGATGCCCTCGGGATTGCGCAGAGCAAGTCCCTTCGGAACCAATTCTCCGATCACGATGTTGCAATAGGTGAGGGCTACGATGGCGAGTGCGAATGAAACTTGTGGTGCGCTGGGGCCAACGAGGGGGAGATCTTTGATCAAAGGGGTTATCATGTCGGCGATGTTTTGCGCACCGAAAGCAGCGGATATAACGCCGACTAAGGTGATGCCGATTTGGACTGTGCTGAGGATGCGCTCGGGATTCGCGATCAACTTGAGAGCGATGCGAGCACGCTTGCTGCCTGCCTCAGCGGCTTGTTGCAGGCGAGCTTTTTTGACTGAAACGAGAGCGATTTCCGCCATAGCAAAAGCTCCATTGAGCATGAGTAGGGCGAAGATGAGGATGATGATGGTCATGAAATGAGGTGCGGGATGCTAGAGCAGGAATTAAGTTGTAGCAAGGATGGAAATGATGGATGTTGGATCAAGAAAAATCCCCGCCGCGGTAAACCGAGCGGGGATGTGGTGGTGGCGAGATCATTCACCAATCGAAACTGGCGGCGTCACGGCTTGCACGGGTTGGCTATTCGGCGGCGGCTGCTGGCCTGGTGAAGCAGGCTGCGCTGCGGTAGCAGCAGGATCGGCAGCCTTGGCGATAAGGTCAGCACGATTCTTGATAAGGGAATCTACAGTGTATTTCGCTACCTCGTAAACGCGAGTTTGCAGGGCTTGTTCTTTCTGAAGTTTTTCCTGCAACGTTTTCTGTGTGGCTTGGAATGCCTCGTCTTTGCTCTTGGCGTCTTCAGGTTTTTCATCGGCTGCTTTTACGCGTTCTTTCGGGAAATTGGCGGCAACTTTTACGCTGAGATGATAGGCATCTTCCTCGGCTGGTGGAGGTGTTTCCTCTGGTTTGGCGAGGGCATCGGGAATCTTGACGGCGGGCTTGGCAACGAGCGTGATGGTGTAGGTGAAGCCATCGATTGTCTCAATGGTAGCAACGCGGCGCTCGGCAGCTTTTTCGATTGTGGCAACATCAGTAGCGCTGGCTACGTCTTGGAAGTTTGCTCCTGAGAAAACAGTTTTGAGCGGCGCGGTGATGGCATTGTCGAGATTTTCCTCGGGCTTGGCGCCGTCGAGACTAAACTCAGCATTTTCATCGGCGCGTGTGAGCTTCCACTCGATGGATTCGGGCTTGCCAGCGCTGCTCATGCTGATGGATTTGATTTTCTCGATGCTGAAGAATGCAGTATCGAGCCAATCCTTGGCGTTGACTGATGCCGTGGGGAAGCTCT
>JBIIAI010000181.1:0-5732 GCA_044239965.1 Akkermansiaceae bacterium | reverse complement strand
GTGTTGGATTTGTCTGAGGAACTAGGCACTGCGTTTGGGCTTGTGGTCTTTGGATTTTTTGATCGGGGCGGCTACGAGTCGAGAGCTTGCCTTATTGAGTTTTTCCACCGTCAGGGTCGAGGTATTTTACGGGGGCGTCTGCTTTGAGATAACTTTCTCGTAGTAATTGTGTGTGGATGATTTGGTAAATTCCGTTTAGGTCGTCACGGTTGAGATCTGCCAACGTAAAACAGACCGCCGACCAATTCGGACTGTCGCCCAACACACTCAAAACTCGCATCCGCAGGGAGGGCTGGAAAAAATGAGCGCTCCGCTATGGAATCCTATCGTCGGCGACGGCGCAACCATTTGCCGATTCAGTGATCGGACTGCCTGCACGGTAGTCCGGGTTAGCCCCAGCGGTCATACGCTCTACCTCCAACCGGACACCGCCACGCTGGACGGCTGGAAGCCTAAGATCATCCCGGGCGGATTCAGTGGGCATTGTGTGAACAATGAGGAACAACGATACACCTGTGAAGCGAACCCCAACGCTCCGCTTCATCGGGCAACACGCCGCAAGGACGGGCGCTTTCGCACGTCCCGAGGTGAGTCAGTCATCTCCGGTCGCCACCACTTTCACGATTACAATTTCTGATGAACGTCGAAGTTACCAAATACCGCAAGACCGATGGCTATGCCACGCGCTACTGGTCGGTGAGCGTCGATGGCGAATTGCTCGCCGTGACGGTTTACCGCAAAGGCGCGGAGGCAGTTGCCCGTGCTATCACCAACCCTAACAAAGATCTGTATGCATCATCCCTTGAAAATTCTACCCAGTCCCACCGAGTCTCCGAGTCCACCGCCACTGGCGTGGAAACCAACATGCCCTGATGACCTATGCGGCCCCGCTGCTAACATCGCCATTCGACTCGTCGCTAAAGCGCGCAAGCTCCACAATGATCCTAGCGTTCCGTTGAAGATCCTACTTTACGGCCCACCCGGTGTCGGCAAGACCAGCATAGCCGATATGATCGCCGAGACATTGGCTGGCACGCCTTTCGCCATCGAGGAATTCAACGGCAAGCTCGTGACGGTGGAGACCGTGAAACAGTGGATGGCGAATCTCGCCTACCAGTCGATGTTCGGAGTCTATTCGGTGAAGATCATCAACGAGATGGATCGCTGCACGCGGGACGCACAGGACTTGCTTCTGAGTTACCTCGACCGACTACCACCTGGGCGCGCCGTGATCGGCACCAGCAACTTGCAACTGGATCTGCTCACCGAACGATTCCAGACACGCTTCCAGTCGATCAAACTCGCCGCTCCCACTACGGAGGAAATCGCCACCATGCTCAGCAGTCACTGGCCAGTCGATGAAGCGACAGCATTGAGGATCGCAGTCGGCAGTGGCGGGTGCGTGAGAGCGGCACTAGCTGATCTCGAATCATGGCTCGATGTTTCCGAATGTTGACAGTGGCACACGAGCAATGATGGAAGATTCTCCCAAAGCTCGCACACTTGCCAACGGCATCGAAGTGTGGTGCAGCTTCGACAAACTCGTGCCGGTCGGCGAGTTGAAGCCCAACCCGCGCAACCCGAACACTCACCCGCAGCGCCAGATCGAGCTGCTCGCGAAAAACATCCGCTACTTCGGCTGGCGACAAACGATCACGGTCTCGAATCTCACGGGACTGATTGTGTCCGGTCACGGACGTCTCATGGCCGCCAAGCACCTGGGCGTCGAGGTCGTGCCCGTAGACTATCAGGATTTCGCCAACGAGAATGACGAACTCGCCGTGCTGGTCGCCGACAACCGCTTGGCGGAACTTTCCTCGGTCGATCTAAACGAACTCGAAAAGATTGCCAGCGAGTGGAAGTCCATCGACTTCGATACCATTCTCGCCGGATTCGAATCAGCCGATCTGGAGGGCTTGCTCAATCCCGGCGGCAAGGACAACGAGGATGATGACGATGATGATCGTCACGACAAAGAGCTCGATAAGAGCGATGTCACCGTGGCCGTTGGCCTCTATCGATTCCGCATCACCCAAGACGAATTCATCGCCTGGTGTGACCGTGTGAAGCAAGACGCAGGCTTCGACAAAGACAGCGTCCTCTCTGAAATCCGCAGCCGCCTTGGACTATGAACATTACGCTTGAACCAATCGACGCCATCCAGCCATCGACCTACAACCCAAGGTCGGCAGTGCCCGAGCGTCTCGACCTGATTGAACTATCTCTGCGCAAGCTCGGCTTCATTGCGCCGATCTTTGCGGATGCTGATGGAGAAATTCTCTCCGGTCACCAGCGGCATCTTGTGGCCTCGCGGATGGGCGCTACTCATGTCCCCGTATTTCGCACCAAGGCCCTCGACCTCGATCAGCGAAAAGCACTCAACATCGTATTCAACCGGGCGACTAACGACTTTGATTTCAACAGCACTCCCGGACGCGTGACGAGCGAACTGAAATCTCTCGACATCGCCGCACTTGCCGACCGCATTCCCGACAAGGAAGTTGGCAGTGACGGATTCCTGCGCTGCCTCAAGCCTGCGGAAGTTGCGGTCACCGATCTCTGCAAGGCAAATGCCGGTCGCTGGATCCAGTATGCACGCAACCTCGCCCGCACGCTGCACCGACACAACATCCTCATGCCGATTGTCTGCCGTGAGGACCTGACCGTCATCAATGGTATCGGTCGTCTGGAAATGCTTGCGGAAAAAGGTGCGGCCTTTGCTCCCGTCGTATTCGTCACCGAGGAGGAGGCCGAGTTTGCACGAGCCATGATGAACTTGCTCTCGATGGACTTCGACATTCACACGCGCTACGCCGACATGCTACGCTTCAACTCGTTCCGTCGGGCACGCCGCGTCCGTCGCGAGCTTGGCAATGGCTTCATCTTTGCCACGCACGGCGCGAAGCCCTGCAAGGACTTTGACATTTCGCGCGCGGCAGATCGCACGCGCTGGACGAAGGAGCATGGAACGACCATTCTCGATTTCGGTGCTGGTCACCTGACGGAAACATTTCTGCTGCGCCAGTCCGGCATCGATTGCACACCATTCGAGCCGTATCGCCTCGGCCCAGGTGGCATCAACAAAGCGGAGAGCTTGGAGTTGACCCGCGAGTTCCTCGCGCAAGTAGCAGCAGGAAAAGAGTGGACGAGCATCTTTATCGCAAGCGTGCTCAACTCCGTGCCGTTTCGCGAAGACCGCGAACACATCGCCTGCCTGTGCGCTGCGTTGTGCAGACCTTTCACCAAGGTCTATGCCTGTGCCTCTTCCGCCGGGGAATCCGGTTGGCGTCAGGTGAATGGCAAGGCATTCATGAACGAGAGCAATGCCGGGAACATCGCGTTCCGTCTCGACTATGAACCGGGCATTCGCATCGGCGATTTTCAGGACAAACCGAAAGTGCAGAAGTATCACACTGTCTCCGAGTTCAAGGATCTCTTCGGCCAGTTCTTCCGCTCGGTGAAGGTGGAGGAATTTTCCAACAACATCAACGCGGCCTGCGCGTCTGCTCGTCCCGTCGATCCAGCTCGACTCCGCGCGGCCATCGAGTTTGAGTTTGATCTGCCCTATCCCGATGGCACACGCATGGATTTAGTAAAATGCGCCATGGACTCTTTTAGCAAATTCCTTCAGATTACCCTATGATCATACTACTAGATCTCAACTATACTTTGGTCGCGAATAATGCAGCACGCGGCACCACTCCTGAGCGCATGGAGAAACGTCTCGCCGGGGAACAATACCGGCAATGGTTGGTGGAACTGGTGCGGCCTCACACGGTCATCCTGATCACGGCGCGACCGGAGACATGGCTCACGCCAACTCTATCGCGAATTGAAGAGGAAACGAACTGGCGACCGCAGCATGCATGCTTCGCGCCGAAGGGATGGTGGAATCCACCGGCGATCAAAGAGCATTTGCTCAAACAACAAGTGTTCCCGCAGCTCGGCGAATCAGTGCCCTATCTGGCCATCGAGAGCAACCCACGCACTCGTGACATGTATGCCAAGTTCTCGATCCCGAGCTTGTGGGTAACGGCAGAAGGCGACTGCCTCACTGATGGCAGACGCGTCGTGAATCGACTGCCGCGTTGACATCACATGCCTGGGCATGAGTGATGCCCCACGAGACGAAGTGATTCCACGCGGTGCCTGGCAATTCGACCAGGAAGTAACAGCGGTGTTCGACGACATGCTGCAGCGGTCGATCCCACAATACAATGCGATGCGCCTGGTGACCTTTGAGGTTGGCCGGCGCTTCGTGCAACCGGGCACGGCCATCATCGATATGGGCTGCTCCCGTGGCGAGGCACTACTGCCCTTCGTCTCTCAATTCGGCGAAGCCAATGACTACATCGGCCTCGAAATCAGCGAGCCCATGATTGAGGCCGCGAGCCAGAACTTCGCCTACCATCCGCACGGCAATCGCGTCACCATCCAGTCTGCCGACTTGCGCCGTGATTTCCCCAGTGTGACCTCCAGTGTGGTTCTCGCGGTGCTCACCTTGCAGTTCACGCCCATCGAATACCGCCAGCAAATCATCCGACGCGTGTTCGAATCACTTGCTCCGGGAGGTGCTTTCATCCTGGTGGAAAAAGTCCTAGGTGCTACCTCCAAGCTCGATGAAGCCTTCGTCGAACTCTTCCTCAACATCAAACGCGAGAATGGCTACTCCGAGAGCCAGATCGATCGCAAGCGCATGTCGCTCGAAGGCGTGCTGGTGCCAGTCACCGCTCACTGGAACGAGGAATTGCTGCGTCAGGAAGGATTCACTTCCGTGGACTGCTTCTGGCGGCATCTGAACTTCGCCGGGTGGGTGGCGGTGAAATCTGCTTGACGTAAGGCAGGACGTTTTTTCTATTTATGCATGACTTACGATCCCAATGATTTTCAAGATCAAGCAGCACTTGCTGCCATACTGCAGCGGCAAAGGTTAATCAACGCGCAGAATCAACAGCAAAGTACCCCGAAGAATCAACAGCAAAGTATCCCCAAGAACCGACAATGCCCGTGGTGTGGGGGGAGGCTTCTCGGAGAATATTTAAAGTGCGCAGGTTGCAGTTCAGATATTTGGTGGTCAAGAGGTAAGCCATTTCGTCCAGGAAGTGAGGAAGAGAAGCGCGAAAAAGCAAGAGTATTAGAAAAAGAGATCGATGGAAAAAAAATCTGTGCTTGTGCCAGATGCAAGAAAATGACTAAAAAAGCAAAGCTTACAGCAATAAGTCTATTGTGCGATTCTTGTTGCGAAATTGTTCAAACCCAGAAAAAGATGGAGAAAGCGAAAGAGCACCAAGAGCAACTACGTAGAGAGGTAAAGACGGCATTTTATGTATTATTAGGTATCGCTCTAACATATTTGCTGATTTTATTAATATTTTAATATTTGCTTTGACATACACTGAGGTGTATAGAGACGACAGATTTATCCCTGATGTTGCAGGAAAATCCTCGACGCCGATTTTCAAAACGTAGCACGAAAGGTCGCGGCGGGCAAGCCTCTCACGGTTGCGGAGAGGGCGCGCATTGAGTCACGAGCTGCGGGGAGTGTGGAGACTCTGGCCTATGCCAAGACGCTCGTCGAGCTTGCCTCTGTGCTCGGTGTTACTCGCCGCACACTGGAACGAAGAGTTGCTACGTCAGGAAGGATTCACTTCCGTGGACTGCTTCTGGCGGCATCTGAACTTTGCGGGATGGGTGGCGGTGAAGTCATGAATCCCGATCCGATCCAGATGAAC
>JBIIAI010000054.1:0-18737 GCA_044239965.1 Akkermansiaceae bacterium | reverse complement strand
TGTCGGCTTCTCCGATCTCGGCGAGAGTTTTCATTAGTTCTCCAACGATCCAGTCGAGCTGAAGGATGAAATCGCCATGTGGGCCAGCCTGAGATTTCCCCTGGAATGGCGGCGCGGCGAACGATGGCAAATGCACTGCTTGCGCGGAATGAAACAGGAAGAAAGGTTTGCTCGGATGGTCTTTGGTGTGGGAGCGGAGAAAAGCTTGGCTTTTTGCGAGGAAGACCATGTCCACTTCTTGCAAGGAGAAATTTTCCGCGATGCTGCCTGGGCGGCAATCCTCCGAGTATGGGTGCTTGGGCAGTTTGCTACGGTCGAGTTGTTTTGTCGGCGGAACGGGAATGCGGTCACCGTCGATGAATGCATACAGCCAGTCGGTAGTGGGGCAGCAGGCGGTGCCGTAGAATTGATCGAAGCCGTGGTCGATGGGGCCACCTTCGATGCGGCGTGTGTAGTCGATGGATTGAATCGCCTCGGGCGAACTGCTGTGGATGGCCTTGCCTTGTTGATCGCGAAAGGTGAGCCCGATGTGCCATTTGCCAAAACAGGCCGTGCGGTAGTTTTTTTCGCGGAGCATCTCGGGCAAGGTCAAGCGCTCGGATGCAATCAATGACGGACCACCCGCACCGGCAAATACGGTGCCACCGCGCGGAATCCGAAAGCCCATCTGTCCGGTGAGAATGCTATACCGCGTGGGAGTGCAAACTGTGCAGGGTGAGTGAGCATCCGTGAAGCGCATGCCCTCGCGGGCGAGTTGATCGATGTGCGGTGTGGGGATTTTTGATTCGGAATGATAGCAAGAAACATCACCGTAGCCGAGGTCGTCTGCGAGAATCAGCAAGATGTTGGGTGTTTCTGCTTGCAGGAAAGCATGGAGAAAAAGCAGCGAGAGCAGGGCTTTCATGAGGAATGTGTGAGAGGAAATCTGGTCACACCTCTTAGCGCAGAGCGGAGTGGCGAGCAATCAAAGAACGCCTCCTCCCACAATGATTCTGGTAGCCTGATTCCTCGAGAAATCACCGAAACGTTTTGCATTTCAGCTCATGGTTGTCCTCGGAGCATCGCTAGCACCTTGCCATAATTCAAAGTTGCGGCCTGTTGTTGAATCTGCGGGAGCAATTTCTGGTGCAGCGGCTCTGCTTCGCTGCGCAGGTTTTGGAATGTCTCCTTGGCATTGATCCCCGACCAACTCCGCCCGTTCGCATAGTAGCGTTGAGCGAGTTGTCCGATTGCCCATGTGCTCGCGAAAGAAAATGCGGAGCTGGTGAGCTGATCGACTCCCTTTTTCGCGAAGCTGCCCGCAGTCTTGCCGAGGAACTGCTTGCTGAGTTTGCCCGCAAAGCCTCCGATCATTTTCCGTGCGAAACCTTCGACCACCTGTGAGGTCGCCCCGATGCCAACCGCTCCGAGGAATTCCACCAACTGGCGTTTGTCCAAACTGACGCCGTATTGCTTGCCGACGGAGTTCACCAGTTTCATCTGCAATGGGATGATCGCCATGGTGGATAGAGTCTCGGGCAAAAGCTCCAGCGCGCCGTTTAAAATCGAATACTTGAGAATCAAGGAGTTGACCTCGGATTTTTGCTCCGCTGCCGCGGGCAGACTCGGTGGCAGTGATGGCAGCATAGCGGGAGCGATTTCTTCGATCCCTGCTCCTACCACTTCGTCACCAGCTGTGATCATTTCCACCGCTTGCGTTTTTGCGATGCCGAGCTCACGGGCCAAGTTTCCCAGAAATTCTTTTTCCGCAGGGCTTGTCACCCCATCTGCTTCACAAACTTTCACCGCCATCTCGTAGGCCAGATGTTTCCATTCAGGTGCATCCAATCGCGCTGCTTCCGCTGCGATTGTGGTTCGCCGTAGCAGAACTCTCTGATAGATGGCGGCTGCGTTGAATTCTGGCGGAAGCAATGACTCGCCGATCTGCCTCAGTTCCTCGCGCTCTCCATCCGCTTTTTCGCCGTCAGCGAATGCAGCTAGCAAACAGATCGAGTACAATGCTTCTTCGTTTCCCGTAGGTGAGATCATTTCTGACATTCGACCAAGATACCGAGGTTTGCTCAATCCGCAAGTGGCAGATGATAATCCCTCTCGCATCTTACCAACCGTAGCATATTCTCTAGGTAAATTGGCGGAAAGTCGACCCGCCCCATGTCCCGCTAGGATCGACATCGACTGGCTCCGCAGCGATCAGGCCTCCAATCAACACGATTTCCTAAGCAGCATGCCGTAATCAAACGTCGGCCCGTACATGAAACACCGCGCGGAAGGTCTTGTCATGCAAACAAGGTTCCGTGCGGTGATCATGGGGGGAAAGTTTTTCGGCTGTTATCTTGTCGACTGTTCTTCCAACTCTAACGACCAGTAGTCGCTAGCACCATAATGCTGGAATAGGCTGTTTTCATAACTGCGAGAAATCAATTCGTCGCTCTTGTATGCGGGCGCTGCCTTGATCGCATCGCGTGTGAGATCGACAAAAACTTTTTCATCTGTCCAACTCACACGCTTGATCCAACCGGGCGAGACGAGGATGTTTTTGCTAGGCCACCAGTTGCTGGTATCAACCACGAGATAGCGAATCGCCCACGTTTGATCATCAATGATGAAGTCGACCACATGACCGATCTCGCCATCGCTCGCTTGAAGATGATAGCCTGAGACTTCATCAGTGCTGCGCAAATGGGGATCATGGGATTCGGTGCTATCGATGATATCAGATACGTACAATTGCGGATCGCTCACGGGCATGTGATAGGCTCCCCAAGTGCTGGGTCCACCCCAATACGATGGCCAACCGTAGTAACCGTTGTATTCTTTCTCGAACTGGCGAGAAACTGGTTTGTCGCAATCTGGCGACGGACTGTTTTTGATTTGATCTTTGGTGAGATTGATCTCGATATTGCCTTGATCTTTGTGCGCAGCGATCAGGGCGTAGGGCGAAATCAAAACTGATCGTCCGGTGAGCCAACCGCCTGTGTCTGCCACCAGATAGCGGATGACCCAGCGGTGGTCATCAAAATAAAAATCGCTCACTCCGCCAATGTTTCCATCGAGGCTACCCAGCTTGAATCCCTTTAGTGTTTTTGCTTGAATCAACATAATCGTGTTTCCAGTTTGTTTTTTTGCTCGCCAGCAGAGGTGCCATGCGAGACATCACAAGATGCGCGGAACACGCCGATTCTCAATGGGGTGATACCCCACTATCGCCGCAGGATAAACTCAGGCACAGATCGCCGATCGTTCACATGGCTTTGCTGCCGCGTGAACTACTTTTCTTTCACAAACTTCATTGCCCCCTCGAATTCTTTGACGCGTTCTTCGAGTTGGCGTTCGCCTTTGCTGCAGCGCAACACGTCATCCTTGATCTCGTAAATTCCGTAGAGTGGACCCGTACCATCGTCGGGCAGCATGTCAATCTTGCTAGGGTCCGTTGAAACATCGATTCGATAGCGCCCTGTCACTTGCTCGCGACCTTCGCTCAGTGTGTAGCGGCCGTCTTTGGTGAAGGTGGCGGTTCCTTTGCTGCCACCGGTGATGCTGTGCCAAGTGCCTTCCAATCCTTTGACATGAGCCTGCACTACCTGAAAAATTCCACTGTTCGGTCCCCATGGCACGCGCTGAAACAATATACCTTTTTCCTTCAGCTGCGCGGCAGTAGGCAGTTGTTTTTCCTCGAGCACAGCGCTCGACATCCGCAGTTGGTCGTCGTCTGCAAACTCAAGACCAAGATGGATCGTGCCAGTGGCTTCACCACGTTTCACCGCGAGGATCAGCTTCCATGGGGTGACGCTGGTATCGAGCCGATACTCCATGCGATCGCGCTGTTGCTGATGCGTCGCGATGATCAACGAACCTTTTTCGCCGAAGGTAAAATACTCACGCCCATGCGCGTTTTCACTCCACCAAGTGCCCCGAAGTTTTTCCTCCGGACCGAGCAATTCCTTGAGCGGCTTCAATGGTGCGAGTGGAGCCTGCTGCGCGAAACCTAGACCGGCAACTAGCGCTTGTGCGGCGCCAAGTAACACGAGCAGTTTGATGCCTGTGGTTTTTATGGTTCGATGCATGGTATGATGAGAGGAATCAGGCCATGCTAGCAGAATGGTTGCCTGGGGCAAGGATGTTTGTGTGTCGACTTCAAGCATGCCCATGCAAGAACTGCCGAGGTTCTCGCGTAGTGAATGCCTCTCACTTTTTCCACCATGATTCGTTTTTCCGCTGTTCCGTTCCGTGCTTTTTCCTGCCTTATGCTGTTGCAATTTCTCTCGTTCGAGAGTCATGCCGATGAAGTCGTCTGGCGGCAGACCTTGGACGAGCAGTTCGAGGCGCCTACGCTCGATCCGAAGATCTGGAACATCGAGAAGGGCAAGCGTCGCGATTCGATGAATTCCGAGGAGGCCGTGGACTTGGTGGATGGTAAGTTGGTGATCACCACCTTCACCGATGACAAGGGCGTCACGCATTGTGGATTTGTGACAACCCGGAAAAAGTTTTTTGTCACCAAGGGAAAAGCCGTAGCGCGTTGTCGCTTCACCGTGCAACCCGGCACGCAGATTGCCTTTTGGGCGCAATCTCCGACCTATGGGAAATCGGGCGACCCAGCGAAAGGTGCCACGGATGGTGTGGAAATTGATATATTGGAAAGCACGGGATTGATGAACGGCGGCTATCAATACGCCCTCCATTGGGGTCCATACAACACGCCTCAAAAACGTTCGAGTCACAAAAAATTTCCCGACCCTGTTGGTGGCGAGTGGCACGAATACGGCGTCGAGTGGGACGAGACAGGCTATCGTTTTAGCTTGGACGGCAAAGAAGTGGCAAAGGACGTTCAATGCCCCGGCTCCCTAGTGCCGCAGTTTCTGCTTCTCACCAGCGAATCCAATATCAAGGGCTGGAACGGTGAACGCCCCGCCCAAGGCTACGGCAACAAGAAAGCATCCACCAATCGTTTCGAGATCGACTGGGTCAAGGCCTGGGAACGAGTCGACAAGGCGAAACCTTGAGCGTGCTCAGCCTTCGCTTTGGCTTTAAGAAAAAAAGGAGCCTGAGAAAAGAACCACGCCACGACGTGACGCCGCGCTGCGATCAGTTGCTCGATTTGGGCAAGAGACCATCAGCTTCCATGCGCGAGAATAGTGTGCGATACATGTTCTCGTGAACTTTGGGAATCACCGTGCTCGGAGACTTGAAGGGTGCGACAACGATGAAAGGCAGCCAAAACACGGTCGTGGCAGAATCATTCAGTTCATAATTCCGCGATTTCCCCGAGGAGGTGCGCACCGATGCCGTAAGCTTATACTGATCGGTGCCGAAGCCAGGAACGATCATCAAGGTGTAGCCGCTGATAAAGCCACTGGTCATGGCTAAAGCTGCATTGCCATGATTGAGAAGATGAAAGTTCACTTTCACATCACCCTTTCCTACTGCGGAAACGGAAGAAAAACGACCACTGTTCTGGGCCGCCGAAAGGAATGTCATCTCGGCATTGCCCTTTTGCTTGGCACTCATGTCTGCCGGCTTCCCTTGCAGGAGTTCCGTGCTCCCTGCCATCTGATAACTCAAGGATACTTTTTTACTGGCCTGAACTGGTTGCGCAGGAAGCTTTGTCAGCTTGTTGCTAGGAAATGTCGCGCAGCTAGTGGCGAGGGCACTCAATGCGAGAATTAAGGGGAAGAATCGGAAATGTCTCATATGTTGTTAGAGAACCTTGCCAGATTGCATCCCCACCGCAAGCAGATTTCTCTCATTTTTGACCCGTAGTAAAAAATTTCACTATCCGCGTCCCAACGGGACGGTTCCCTGGGCCAGATCAAGGGGGTAGCGGATGTTGCGGAGTGGTTTTCGATCTTGAAAATGCTCATTTCTAGGGACTGAACTCATTGATGCGCCCCTGGATTGAGCTCCAAAACTCATTGGGTATAAACAGGTAAGATCATGGGCGTGTAACCTGGCGGAATGTAATCCAACTCTATGATGCTTGTCTTGCTGACCTTTTTCCGAGTTGCTTCGTTTTCGACCCATACATGCGCTTGCGCAACATCGATCTTGCCAGTGAAACGGTATTTTTTACCTGCTTCCGCGAAAAACTCCACATTTCCAATGCCGACATAAGGAGACATTTGTTTGCTGTTGAAAACTTTCGCTAAAAATTTGTGATGGCCGGGCGTGAGTAGTATTTTCTTGTCTTCAATTGACCACGATGTGCCATAGTAGACAGATTTGTCGCCAATGGCTTCCACGATGTATTGCGCTCTGGGCAAAATCGAATTCCCCTCTTTGGTCGAGACGATCTGGGCAAGTGTCGCAGGATCTCCCTTTGGATTCGAGTAGGAACCAATCCCGCAGGAACACAAAACCAATGAGGCCAAACAAATAAAAAGGTGGAGAGATTTCATGATGAGATGATTATGCCGTGGCGAGTTGAATCTAACGGGGAAACGCATCTTTTGCCTAGTCCATTATTTCGTTTTTACCCCTTTTCTTTTTGAGTTAACGAAATTGATCTTCCAAGTTCCAACGGGAAGGTTCCATGCCGAGCCCATGATTTGTATCGTGGGTAGGGGATTCGCCCCGAGAGATTCCGCGTCACAACGTGACGCTTCCGTGGTGATCTGCCATCTTGAAAATGCTCATTCCTAGGGACTCACATAATCATCAATCGCTGATCTCATTCTGATCCACCCATCGCCAAACCATCACATACGCACCGCTTTCGGATACCGAAACAACGGGAGCTTCATCAAGGCTAAACGCATCCTCATCGCCTAACTGAACTGCGGCGGCATAGCGTTTTTCCACGTACGTTCGCCTCGCCTTACTCGCTAAGAGCCTCGCGATTTCCTCATGCCCTACAGAAAGTAAGGCTTCGTGAATGGCTAACACTTCTTCTGGGTGCAGGTATGCAGTGTGGAATGGATTGGCATTCATGCGCATCCGGTTTTCAGACTTCCCGTTTCCGCCAAAAAATTGCACAACGCTGTGGTAAGTATTTCGCTCGGCTCTTGCCCACGAGCATGTGCCAGATGCAACAAGTTGCAAATCAAGTCAGCCGTCGAACTGTCATCCCTCTCGTGGTAGTGGTTTTCCCTCTCAAAGAATCGTAGCGCCGATATCCCCTGCACGACACGCAAGCCATTGGTGCGATCGGGCTCATCGAGGCCGTCAGTCGTTTGATACCGAGCAGGATCATGTGGTGGAAGGGAGGCTAATTGCGTCACCAATGTGGAGAGGGATGGGGGTTCTAGCTTTAAGGGATTCATGAGATTTGGCAGGTAAGATATTTAGATGCTTGACATGTTCAAATAAACACCAATAAGCTACCGAAGTCGAGAAAAATTACTCCTCTAGCCCACAAACCCGACGTGCTTCACGGTAGTGCCCCATGGGCATCAGGTGTTGCATTTGCCAACGAATCGCGATCGGGCGATTGCCGCTTGCATCGAGAAATTTGCCTTCCCCCAGGAATAAAAATGGCGAAGTAACACCATTCGTTACCTGTTTGCGAATACGAGTGAAAAACAAGATACGGTAACCCAAGGTCTCGTGATTGGCATAAATTTTGCCGATCTTGCTGGTTTGTGTCGTGTTCGCCTGACTTTCCCAGTGCAGCAAATCAGGTGCCGTGGGGAAATCGCGATACATCGTGCTCTCAGAAAATTGTTTCTCGTTTTTCTCAAAGGTGACCAAATGAACGATGACTTTTTGCTCTTCAAAATGAATCACGCCAACACCCTTAGCTCCCCTTCCATTGAAAGCATCCGCCCCAAAAATGGCATTGATCTCACTGCTCGAATACAATCCGTGAAGCTCCAATGTTTCTGGCAATTTCGTAATCGTCTTCGAATGCAAAGCAGAGCGACTTTGAGCAAAATCAACAACCTCAGCTAGATCGTGCATCACGGAAGCATTGCGCGTAAGTCGTATATAAGCTTCTGTTAGGTCGGTTGCTTGAATCTCTTTCGCATTGCGATTCCATAAGATCTGATACGCAGGCTTAGCGAAGGCCTCTGTCGCTAACAACTTCAGTTCTTCACCCGATGCTTTTGCCAATCTCGCCAACCAGTTGAGATATTGAGGAGCGCGTTGCAATGCAGTTCTAACGAGAGCAAGGTGGAGTTTGAATGCAGCAAGATCAGGATCATTCTCCAGTTGCTCGTTTCTCGTCAATGACTTCCATTGCGACCAACTCCGCTTGCTGAGTAAATCGATTGGATCTTCTTGTGTGACTTCGATGAATTCGCGGAACGACGGCATCTGATCCTCAGGCCATTGAGAAAAAGCATCGCGGATGCGGAACTCGGGATTCTGATACGTGCGCTTGATGCTTGTAAGTATGGTCTCCTTGGCCTGCCGCTCCATGACGATCGCACAACCACTGGGTAGATGCGGAAAACCATTCTCGACCTCTTCCACCAATCGATTCCGCTTGCTAGGCAGAAGAGAAGAAAATCTAAGATCATAGCGGAACTCACGCCGGCACTGTCCGACAAAATCCAATACTGTGAGACACTTGTCTTCACTTGTTCGACGCAAACCACGTCCGAGCTGTTGAAGATAGACAATATGACTTTCCGTGGGCCTAAGAAATAGCACGCAATTGATTTCTGGAATATCAACACCCTCATTGAATACATCCACCACGAAGAGCACATTGATCCGCCCAGTGGCAAGATCGGCGCGCAATTTTTTTCGGGTATCAGAATCAGTATTCGAAGTCAGGACCTCCGCAGCGATTCCAGCTTGCTGGAAAAAACTTGCCATGAATTCCGCGTGTTTGATGCCTACGCAGAATCCCAGCGCTCTCACCGATTTTCGATCAAACTCCCCGCTGCCATAGGGGTCGGGGAGGTATTCGCGAAGTTTATCTAACACCAACTGCGCACGAAGATGATTAGCATTGAGAAGATTTTGGATTTCCTTGTCGTCGTATCGTCCCCTACTCCATGCAACCTGAGAATAATTCACGGTCGCATCACTGATGGCAAAGTAATGGAAGGGACAGAGAAGCTTGTCTTGCAGCGCATCGGGCAAACGAATCTCCGCTGCCACGGGTCGATCGAAATGTATCGCTACGCTTGATCCATCGGTTCGCTCGGGAGTGGCTGTGAGGCCTAACAGAAATTTGGGCTGAAGTAAATCGATGATCGCATCATAGCTTTTTGCCTCCGCATGGTGAGCTTCATCGATAACGACATAATCCCAAGCATCCACTCCATGCACCTCGTGAAGCCGCTGTGAGGTAAACGACTGGATGGAGCAAAAAACATGATCCATCGAATGGGGATGCAGTCCATCAACCAGAAGTCCGCCGAAATTACCATCTTTGAGAACTTGGCGAAAACTACCTAGCGCTTGTTCAAGAATCTCCTTGCGATGAGCAATGAAAAGCAACTTTGGATGACGACCCAATTTGCGTGATTCATTACGATAATCAAAGGCAGCAATCATCGTTTTCCCCGTTCCAGTAGCCGCGATAATGAGATTGCGGAAATGCGAACGGGACTCACGCGCAAAAGCCAGTGCCTCGAGGATTTCTTGCTGAAACGGATGCGGCGCAAGATCGAATACCGTTAATGGTGTGTAGCTCTGACCATCAAAATCATTTCGCTCTTTGCGTATCGCGTCGCGAAAACGTTGAGGCTGCTGCGGATCATATAGTTCAAACGATGGATTTTCCCAATATCCCGAAAATTCAGCGGCGCAACGACGGAACAAATGCGGCAACTCACGAGCAGCACACTTGACTGTCCACTCGAGTCCGCTGGTCATTGCAGCGTGGGATAGATTTGCAGAGCCAATGTAGGCGGTGGATAGACCCGATTCTCGATGGAAAAAATATGCCTTTGCATGAAGACGTGCCGCATGGGTATCGTAATTGATACGAACTTCGGTATTCGGCAGTTTCGCAATTTCCTCTACCACGGAAGGGTCAGATGCGCCGAGATAACTGGTGGTAATCAAACGCAGTTTTCCTCCACGCGCCGTAAATTGTTGTAAGCTGTCGCGCATCAAGCGCATGCCACCACTTTTTACGAATGAGACCAGCATGTCGCAGCGATCCGCAGTGGCGAGTTCCAGTTCAAGCTCGCGACCCAATTGGGGCAAACCCGGCGCTCCGGTTAGTAGAGACGAGGAGGAAAGATGCGTGAGTGGTCGCGGTGATGCCTCTTGCTTGTCACCGCAAATTTCTTCGAGAAGATCGACTTGATCATCTAACGTAATTTTTTCATGCAGCAAATACGCCAAGTCTTCGCTTTGCCGTGAAACAAGCTCTAACACCGCATTCGTCAGCGCTACCTGACGCGGCGCATCATTGTTGCCAAAGCTGCGAATCGCTTCGAATAACTTCGCAGCGAGAAAGCGGGTGAGATAATCCGGCAATTGTGCAGCTTCGATTTTGCCAAGTAGCGAAACCACACCCTCCCCCTGCAAACGCGAAATCTCATCGCGCAGCGTCTGCGTGATGAGATCGTCATAGAGGCCGGCTTTGAGCATATTTTCTTGTATTTCGTTAGATTTTTACCGTTCCCTTGCAGTTGGGGTAGAGTGTGCAGCCCCAGAAGGACTGCCCGGCATTCTTGCCAGTTTTGGCGGTGCGGAGGCTCATGAGACTGCCGCAGACGGGACACGGTGGCGGCTTGATTTTTTGCTGATCTGTCTGATTGGTCGGATCTGTCCGATCAGACTGATCTTGTTTTCTTTTCTGCAAACGTGCCGTGGCAAGTTGCTCGGTGTAGCCGCCTTCTTCAATAAAAGCGGCTTCTAATGCCGCGATTTGGCGGTCTAGCAAAAAATTTGCTTGGTTGATGATGCAGATGAGCGCATTGGCTCGGACAACGGCGTCTTTGTGGTCAAGCCACGGGGCGTAGAGTTGCCAGCGTTGGGCGTCTGTTAGATCCGTCAGATCTGTCGGATTGGTCTGATCTTTTTTGTATGCGATGGGAACACCACGTACAGCTTGGGCTTCGGGGCTGTCCATGTCCCATTGGGGGAGGCGGCGGTGGCGTAGGTAGTCTTCGTAGTCCAGTAGTAGTTCGTCCAGGCTGGCGCGTGCAACGTTGACTAGGCGCAGCTCGGTTTGCGATGAGGTAGCTGAGGCGCGACTTCCCTCCGCGATGTTCTGCCTGCCGCTTCGCGCAGCCTGCACCATTTGGTCATTGGTGCGGGAACGTGGGTCAAGAAATGCTTCGCAAAACCAGTAAGTGGCGTCATAGATGATGGTGGCGGTTTGGAAACTCGCCGTATGTCTGTAGCCGCCACTTGGTCTGATTTTTTTCATTGCTAGTGGGAGGATGATCAGACTGATTTAACTCATTAGACAGATCAGTCTGATCGTTTATTTTTCACTGGCAAGCTTCGCAAGTGCCGCCGTTCAACATGGCGTCAAGGGAGCAGGCGTTTTTCTCGGCTTCGGTGTATTGTTTGGGAGCGGTGGTGGTGGCTCCCATGGTGCCGCGGATTTCTTTTTGCACGCCGACGGTGGCTTTTTCGATGTTGCTGGCTTGGAGGGTGCGTAGGTAATACGTGGTTTTGAGGCCTTTGCTCCAGGCGCGGCGATACATGTGGCTGAGCACGCGGAAGTCGGGATCTTTCAAGAATAAATTCACGCTCTGGGCCTGGTCGATCCATTTTTGGCGGCGGGCGGCGGCATCGACGATGGCTTCGTGGCCGACGCCGAAGACGGTTTGGTGCTTGGCCTTGATGTCATCAGGGATGGTCTCGATGTCGTCGAGCTCTCCGTCGAAGTATTTCAGTTGATCGAGCATCTCGGGGCTCCACAGGCCGGCTTTTTTGAGGTCCTGGACGAGGTAGGAGTTGAGGATGATGAAGTCGCCGGAGAGGTTGCTCTTGACGTAGAGGTTCTTGTAGTTCGGCTCGATGCAAGGCGTAGTGCCCATGATGTTGCTGATGGTAGCGGTCGGCGCGATGGCGAGGACGTTGGAATTGCGCATGCCTTGGCGGGCGATTTTTTCGCGGACGTAGGTCCAGTCCATTTTGCCACCACGTGGGGTATCAATTTTCACGCCGCGCTCTTGCTCGAGCAAGTCGATGGTGTCCTGCGGGAGCAGGCCGCGATCCCACTTGGAGCCCTTGTAGGTGGAGTAGGTGCCGCGCTCGCCTGCGAGGTCGGAGGAAGCACTATAGGCATAGTAGGCGATGGCTTCCATGAATTCGTCGTTGAACTCGATGGCTGCGGGTGCGCTGAAGGAGAGACCTTTTTTGTAGAGGGCATTTTGCAGACCCATAACGCCGAGGCCGATGGGGCGGTGGCGGGAGTTCGCGGTCTTGGCAGCCTGGGTGGGGTAGAAGTTGATATCGATGACGCTATCGAGCGCACGGATGGCCACGGTGATGGTTTCCTTGAGCATGTCGTGATCGATGATGCCGTCCTCGCTGATGTGGGTATCGAGGATGACGGAGCCGAGGTTGCAGACGGCGGTTTCATCCTCGCTGGTGTTGAGGGTGATCTCGGTGCAGAGGTTGGAGGAGTGGATGACGCCGCAATGGTCTTGGGGCGAGCGGACGTTGCAGGGGTCCTTGAAGGTGATCCATGGGTGACCGGTCTCGAAGATCATCTTGAGCATGGATTTCCAGAGGTCGATGGCGGGGAGCTCGCGCGACCAGATTTTCCCGGTGGCGGCGAGGGCCTCGTATTCGGCGTAGCGTTGCTCGAAGGCGCGGCCGTAGAGGTCGTGGAGATCGGGCACTTCATTGGAGCGGAAAAGGGTCCAGTGTTGGCGCGCTTCCATGCGTTTCATGAACAGGTCGGGAATCCAGTTGGCGGTGTTCATGTCGTGGGTACGACGGCGCTCGTCTCCGGTATTGACGCGGAGGTTGAGGAAGTCCTCGATGTCGTTGTGCCAGGTCTCGAGGTAGGCGCAGCCGGAGCCGCGGCGCTTGCCGCCTTGGTTGACGGCGACGAGTTGGTCGTTGTGAAGCTTGAGGAAGGGGATGATGCCTTGGGACTCGCCATTGGTGCCCTGGATGTAACCGCCGGTGCCGCGGACTGCGGTCCACGATCCACCGAGGCCGCCGGCCCATTTCGAGAGGTAGGCATTTTCGGCAATGCCGCGCTGCATGATGGACTCGATGGAGTCATCGACCTTGTAGAGGTAGCAGGAGGAAAGCTGGCTGTGGAGGGTGCCGGAATTGAACAAGGTGGGTGTGGAGGAGCAGAAGCGGCGGCCTTTGTAGAGGTTGTAGAGGCGGATGACCCATTGCTCGCGGTTCTCGGGCTCGGTCTTGAAGAGGCCCATGGCGACGCGCATCCAGAAGAACTGGGGCGTCTCGAGGCGACGCTGCTTGGCGCCAGTCTTGTCGACGATGAGGTAGCGGTCATACATGGTCTGGACGCCGAGGTAGTCGAAGTCGAGGTCGGCGCTGGGGTCGAGGGCATCGGCAAGGGTGTCGATGTTGAACTGGGCGAGCAGATCGGGATGGATGCGCTTGATGCTGACGCCGTGGGTGAGGTGGCGCTTGAAGGCATTGCGGTGAGCGGTTTTGATGCCGTTGATGCCATCGCGGGTGATGTCCCAATCGAGCACTTCCTCGTAGATGTAGGTGAGCAGGATGCGGCCGGCGAATTTCGCGAAGTCGGCATCTTTTTCGATCAGAGTGCGGGCATTGAGAATGATGGTCTGCTTGAGGTCGTTGGCGGAAATTTCCGATCCGATCGAGCGGCGGAGTTCGCGTTCGATCTCATTTTCCGTGAGGCAGAGGTCGAGGCCGATGGAGGCAAAGGTGATGCGTTTTTTGAGGTCGAGCCCATCCCAGAAGGCGGACTGACCATTGTCGCCGAGGACGACGACCATGGAATCTTGGTTCGGGTCCTCGGGAGCTTCTTCATGATCGATGCGGTAGCGAGCGCGCTCGAAGCGATAGCCCATGTAGGCGCGCATGGCTTTGATGTAATTGAGGCGGCCGAGTTCTTCTTCGACCATGTCCTGGACGTCCTCGATGTGGACAAAAGCTTGTTCGCCGACGCGGACGCGCTCGGTGACGGCCTTGGCGACATCGTTGGCGGGATCGGCGGACTCACGGATGGAGAGGAATGCCTTGCGGACAGCGATTTCGATTTTGGTTTCGGACCAGGGGACGACGTTGCCATTGCGGCGGATGAGGCGGACGGGCATGGTTTGCGGAGCAGTGTTGACATCGACGTCGCCGCTGCGTTCGTAGGAGCGACGGAAGGCGAGAGATTTCGCGACATCGTAGGCATCGTTCTCGACGAGGGCGCGCTCAATGAGCAGGTAGAGGTCGTTTTCTGACAAGCGCAGGCGGCCACCGTCTTCGATGTTTTTCGTGAGAGATTTGGCGACATTGTGAGCCACGGCGGAAACGAAGGCGCGGTTGGCGTCGTTAAAGATGCCGTCCTGCTTGGTTTGGCGGGAGATGAGCAGGTCGGTGAGCGCGGAGCCAATGGTATCGGCGACTTGGGCTAGGGAGAACTGGGATTCGGTCGAGCCGGAGGTGACGGTGATCTCGGGATGGACAACATGGAATTCTTTGCCGAGAACATCCCGCCAGGCGAACTGGTTGTGGAGGATATCGGTACGATCCGTGATGACTTTTTTCAGGGCGAGGTCTTCTTCGAGTGTGAGATTGCGATACATGGGGAATAAAGTGGTGAGTGTGAGGTAAGGGATTTTTGGGAGTGGGAGAGTAAAGTGGCTTTTTTTAACGACGGATTTAACGGATTAACGGATTTTTTTGAAAGGATGGAGTGGGTGGATGAGGTAAGAGGAGTTTTTATAGGTATAGAGAAAATTTAACGACGGATTTAACGGATGATACGGATTTTTTTGAGGAGTGAATTTTTATTTCCGATAGATGTTGGCGTGACGTTGGAAAGTGAGGGAGGCGGTTTTGAAGTTGAAGATGAGACCGACTTGGAGCTTGGTGATGGCCAGATAGCTGAGCAATTGAGCGACGTGGGTCTGGTGGATGGTATCGGCGACTTTCAGTTCGAGAATCACACGTTCGTCGACTACGAGGTCTGTCACTAACTTGCCAACATAGCGGCTACGGTAATGAACGGGATACTGCTTTTGCTGGGTAAAGGGAATACCGAGTTCGGCCATTTCGATACAGATCGCATTTTCGTAGATTTTTTCGTCTAGTCCAGGTCCTAATTCACGATGTACAGTCATGGCGGCACCGATCAATCTCTCGGTGAGTTCCATGTGGGGATGACTGTTATCGTTCATATAAAAATCCGTAAATCCGTTTAATCCGTCGTTGTTTTTATTTTTACAGGTCGTCGTCGTTGATTTGGCCGAGGGCGGAGGATTTTTGGTATTCGGTGACGCGGCCTTCGAAGAAGTTTTGTTCTTTTTTGATGTCCATCATTTCGGCGAGCCAGGGGAAGGGGTTGCTGCAGCTTTCGTTGAGTGGGGCTAGGCCGCAGGAGACGAGGCGACGGTCGGCGATGTAGTCGATGTAGGTCTCGAAGTCGGTGGCGTTGAGGCCGATGGAGGCGACGGGGAGGCAGTCGCGGATGAATTTTTTCTCGAGACGAATGCCCTCGGCCATGGTTGCGCGGAGGTCTTCGCGGAATTCCTCGGTCCAGATGTCGGGGTTTTCATCGACGAGGTCCATGAGCAAGTTGCGGAAGACTTCGATGTGGTTGGATTCATCGCGCAAGGTGTAGCGGAACATTTGGCCGATGCCGGGGAATTTGTTCTGGCGATAGAGCGAGAGGATCATGCCGAAGAGGCCGTAGAACTGGGTGCCTTCCATGACCTGGCCGAACATGAAAATGTTCTTGGCGAGGGCTTGCTTGTTGGCGGTGATGGTGAGGTCGATGTCGCGGCGCAGGGCGCGGCTGTTCGAGACGACGAAGTGGTTTTTCTCGGTGATGGTCGGGATGTCTTCGAACATCGCTTCGCACTCATGCGGGTTGAGACCGAGGGAGGAAATCATGTAGACGAGAGAGTCGGCATGGATGTTTTCTTCGTGGGCGTGACGGCCGAGAACGAGCTTGAGCTCGGGAGCGGTGACGACCTCGCGGACGACGTGGAGCACGTTGTCACCGACGATGCCTTCGGCGGCGGAGAAATAACCGATGCCCATCTTGATGATCCAGCGCTCGACGTCAGAGATCTCGTTGGAGCGCCATTGCTCGACGTCCTTTTGCATCGGGATGTCCTCGGGCTCCCAGTGGTTGTTTTTCATGGTTTTGTAGAGCTCGTAAGCCCAACCATACTTGAGAGGGAGGATGTTGAAGAACATGGTTTCGCGGCCATTGATGACGCGTTTTGCGGCGAAAGCGGCCTCGGCCTTATCCTTATCGAGAGTGAAGGTGCGTGAGCCGAGGGTGACGGTGGTAGTAGCGGCGGTTTGGAGTGTTGACATTGCGGTGAGTGGGAAAAGGTGGTGTATGGGGATAAAGAGCGGAAAAATGTGTTAGCAAAAAGTGTGCTAGAAGCTGAAAAATCAGCAGTGCACAGCGGCGCAAATAGTAGAAAAAAAATTTCGGAAGGTCAAAGGAATTTTGCTCATATGGTATCAACAAATTATTCACAATACAAGATGTAGTATGTTCTGGCGTGTATATGCTTTGTAAATCGCTTGCAAATCAAGCCTCGAGCGTGACCGCTGGGTGTGCTCTTGGTGCTAAATTTTTTTTTGTCTTGGTGCCCGATTACGGAGCTAAAGTAATTTTCTAAAAAATAATCAATTAATTGCGGTGCTTTTGCAGGAAATTGTTAGGTGAAGCGGGTTTGTTGCTGTAGCTGGATGGCTCAAAAGTTTTTATAAAAAAGGGAAAGAGGAATGATGTGGCATGACGATGAGCGGGATGTGCGCGATTTGTCGGGGGGATTTGGGCAAAAAAACAAGGCGCTGAGGGTGAGCTCGAGCGCCTTGGATGGGAGAGGGGAGATGTGGGGCTGTTTAGAATTTCCAGTTATGGGAGTCAATTTCGCAGACGCATGCGGCGAGCAGCAAGATGCCAGCCTGGAGGTCTTTTTTGTTGGTGGACTCGATGGTTTGGTGGATGTGACGGGTAGGGATCGAAACAGCACCAGCGATGGAGCCGCCGGGGACCATGCGTTGGAGGTTGGCGGTATCGGTGCCACCTGCAGCGAGGATTTCGGGTTGCCACTCGATCTTGTGCTTGTCGGCGGTTTTTTTCATGAACTCGATCATGCGGTAGTCGCAGATGACGGAGGAGTCCATGAGCTTGATGGCTACGCCTTTGCCGAGGGCGGTGCATTGTTCTTGTGGCGTGGAGCCGGGGACATCGTAGGCGATGGTGGTATCGAGGCCGAAGCTAAAGTCTGGCTGGACAGCGAGGGCGGCGGCTTGGGCACCACGGAGGCCGACTTCCTCTTGCACGGTGAAGCAGGCGTAGAAATCGAAGGCGGGCTTGCGCTTGGATTTTTTCAGTTCGCGCAATGCCTCGATGAGGAGGAATACCGAGGCGCGGTTATCGAGTGATTTGACGTTGACGCAATCGCCGAGTTCGATGAGTGGGCTGTAACGAGTGACGCTGTCACCTACCGCGATGACCTTATCGAGCTCTTTTTTGGAGAGGCCGGTGTCGATGAAATAATCTTTGATTTGCGCGACGCGGTTGCGTTCATCGGGCTGCATGATGTGGATGGGCTTGCTGCCCATGACGCCCATGATGTCTTTTTTGCCGTGAATGATGACGCGCTGGGAGGTGAGAGTTTTCGGGTCAAATCCGCCGAGTGGATTGAAGCGCACGAAGCCCTTGTCATCGACATGAGTGACGATGAAGCCGATCTCGTCCATGTGGGCGGCGGCCATGATTTTTTTCTTCGAGGACTTGCCTTTTTTCAGGGCGATGACATTGCCCATGTTATCGACGGAAATTTCGTCGGCCAGGTCCTTAATTTCGGCGAGGACGAGTTTGCGAATTTCTTTTTCGAAGCCTGGGGCACCGGGAGCCTCGCAGCAACGCGCGAGTAAAGCTGTATTGATTGGCATGGCAGGAGTATAGAGATGAGCAGGGGGATGTCGAGGGGAAAAGGAATGGCGTTCGGAGTTGAATGTGCGATTTTTATGCAATTTGCTTGATTTTTCTGAGGAGAGGGCTAGTTTGTGGTCGGTATAGCTAACGGGGGCGTTCTGGTTTCGACGGGATGTTTGACGCGCTGACTGCACGTGGAGGTTGATCGGTTGGCCTCCTAAATAGCCGATCAAAAAAAATAAATGCAGACTCTAACGAGCTCGCACTTGCTGCTTAATTGACGGCAACGTCTGAACCCTGACGCCTGTTAGGGGGGAAGGCGACACTTAACAGGCTGGGCATGAAGTCGGGGGACCGGATGGATTGCTGAGAAACTACAGGTCTCTAGGGTCACGACGCAGCATGCGAGCCGCAGGATTCCGAAATACCGATCGCATGCTAAACGTGTAGATGTCTTTGCGAATGGCGTTCCGGACAGGGGTTCGACTCCCCTCGCCTCCACCAGCCTACGCCCGGGCTGTCGCCAGACAGCTCGGACGTAGGCTGGTGCCGCGCCGTAGAGAAACGGAGGCGGGCTGCTTCAAGCGACCCCGGGACTCCGGCTCGGCGAGCCAGCTTTGTCATTAGAAAACTTTCGCTCACATGTTCTCATTTGATCTACAACGATTGTTCGCTGCTGTCGCCAGACAGCTCGGACGTAGGCTGGTGCCGCGCCGTAGAGAAACGGAGGCGGGCTGCTTCAAGCGGCCCCGGGACTCCGGCTCGGCGAGCCAGCTTTGTTGAAAATTTTGTCTGCAACTCA
>JBIIAI010000182.1:0-5729 GCA_044239965.1 Akkermansiaceae bacterium | reverse complement strand
ACCTTGGTGGGAGTGGCGAATTCGATGTGGAGTCGGCAGGAACCGAATTTTTCTTTGCTCTGAATGTAGCCCGTGCCTGGGGCGGACTCGAGCGCGCCATCAATGAGTTTCCATTTCGTCGGCTGACCGTTGGTAGCGGTCCAGTTTTTGTAGGTTTCCTCGGTGCCATCGAAAAGAACTTTGGCATCTGCTGGTGCTTTGGCAGCAGCCGCGTCATAGCCCGGAGGCGTGACAACTTTCGGCTGAGGCTGTTTCGCAGGATCTTCCTCGTGCACCTTGATGCCATCGATGAACATGTATTCGACTTTTTTGCCATTCTCCTCACGGATTTCTTTGGTGATGACAGGTGGTGCGGCAGACAGCACAGCGGTAGTGCCAGCGATCAACGCAAGCGTAAGCATGTTTTTTTTCTTCATAAAGGTCAGATGGTTCAGAGATGAGGATTTTGTAACGGAACTATCATACGTGGACAAGCGGGAATCCTATCATTTCCATGCGAGCATCTCATCTTGCAGAAAACAGCGTGTTTGATAGAATGCGCACCCAGCCATGCCAATACCTGATGATCCCCAAAAATCCCCCTGGGACGACTTCACTCCGTATCAGGGCAAACCTGCTAGAGACTTCCCCTCATGGCTGCACGGCATCTTTGTTTTCCTCTGCTACGCCATCCAGTTTGGCATCGCATCATCGCTTGGTGCAGTTGTGATGTATGCGATTTATTACAAAAAGACCAGCTACTACCGTGCTAGCTACGTCTTTGGCGAATATCATAGCCCGGGCACCAAAATCGCCTTCCTAAGCTTTGGCGCTCTAACAGGTGCATACTTGCTGTTCCGCTGGTTCTGCAAGCATCCACTTGCGAAAATCGGAAATGCCGCACCGCCAAAACAGCAACAGCCGCACCGTGCGCGTGAACTTTTTTTCCGCTGCACCGACTTGCTTCTTTATTGCATCGTAGGGGGACTTGCCGGTCTGATGTTTTTCTACATCGGCCTCGGCAAACGCAGCAATGTTTGGTATCCCTTTGCAGACTTCCATACACCCATGCGAGATTTGGCCAGCATGGTAATCGGTGCGATTGTCGGCATACTCCTCTATCGCTCCAAGATCAGGAAAAAGCAAAATCGCTGACCGCGCGGTGCCACACGGCTCAAGCAAAAATCCGCAGTAGAAAATTTGACGAATTTTCCACCAAGCATTTTTTCCAAATTGGGTACATTGGGAGATGTATGCCAACGAACAACATCTTCAAGAAGCCCGTCAATCAAATGCAGCAGCTGCGTCGTCACATCTCGGCCTTAGCGACTTTGCCCGAATCCGATGCCCCGCTCATCAGTGCGTATTTTGACCTCCGCAAGCCGCAAGAAACTCTTCGCTCAGCCCTAGAGGTCTGGTCGATCGCCGCACGTCACACGCTCGCGAAAAATGACCGACCATTGTTCGACCAAGCAAAAGCCGAGGTCCTGATGATGCTCAGTCAAGCGTGGCCTGATGACATGCAAGGCTTGGCAGTGTTTGCGCGCAGCGGCGATCCCTCCTTGCTGATGGCATTGCCATTTCAAGCATCGTTAGAAACACACTTCGATGTCTCTCCACGTCCTGTGATTTTCCCGCTGATCCAACTCAAAGATCGATTCCATCGTTTTGTGCTCGTCATTTGCACCGAGGAAACCAGTCGCATCATGGAATTGACGCTGGGCGCCGTCACCGAGGAAATTCTCACCAAAAAACCCGATCAGGGAAGTCGCTTAGGCAAACAAGTCAGTCGCGAGCATTTCCATCATCGTCGTGAAGAAGACACGAAACGTTTTGTCCGCGACCAAGTGCAAATCATCAGCAATCTCATGGCGCAACGTGGACACAATCATCTCATCCTCGCAGGACACCCGCGTCACATTGTGCCACTGCGTGAACAGCTTCCCTCGCACCTCCAGGCACGAGTGGTCGGCTCGTTGTTTCAAGCACCGAATGGTCGCGATTACTCGCCGTTGTTAGATCAATCGATCGAAACGTTCATTCGCGCTGAGCAAGAAGAAAGCCGCAGCACGGTTGAGCGACTCCACGAACAAATCCGCCGCCAGGGTCTCGCCGTAGTGGGCATTCACGCCTGCCGTGACGCCATCAACGCAGGTGCTGTTTCCCAACTTGTCATCGCTGAGGAAATCCCGCACACCGATCGCGAAGAGCTCGTGCGACTCGCCACGCTGCACGATCTACCGATCGAAGTCTGTGAAGGCGATGAACTGCTGCTTGGTCATGGTGGCGTCGGATGCCTGCTGCGTTTCCGACTCAAATACCTCCACGCTCCGGCAGCTGAACTGCATCACGAACCCGTTCGACACAGCGCGTAAAAAAAATGCAGCCCCGGAACATGGGGCTGCATGAGATAAGTGAGTGCGGATGTTTTTTATCGATCAGGATTTCGCCGATGAAGCGATTTCTCCGATGGAGGTGACGGAAATATCTTCGGCACCTGCGCTTTTGAAAATCTCCTTCGCGCGGTCGACGTTTTCACTCGTCCTCGCCACAACTGAAATGAGGATGTTGCCCTCAGCGATACGATTGCCGTAGCGTTTTGCTTCCAATTCAGGAATGCCGAGACCGATGAGGCCACCAGCGATTCCTCCCAAGGTAGCACCGGCAGCGGCGCCACTGAGAGCTGCGAGCAGAGGACCTGCGGCAATCAGCGGACCAACGCCGGGGATTGCGAGAGTGCCGATGCCGATGAGCAAGCCAAGGGTACCGCCGAGCACTCCGCCCGTGGCAACTCCAGTGAGCGCACCTTCGGGCGCTTTGGTGTTTTTCTCATGAGAAAACTCATGGGTGCTGACCTTGTCAGGGAGAAGAACGGAAATGTCGTTTGTGGAGAATCCATGTTCGTGGAGGGTGTCGACAATCTGACCGGCTTTGTTTTCCGAGGAGACGATGGCATATACTGATTTGTCATTCATAATGATAGTAGGTTGAATTTGGTTGCAGGAGAATGGTTGATTAGTTTTCTTTCACTTTCAGATCATCAATGATCTTTGCGGAGTCCGCATGATTTTTGGCAATCTTGAGCACGGCTTGATGCTCAGCTTGGGACGCGACGACTCCTTTTAGGGTGACGCATTCATCTTTGGTGATGATCTTGATGTTTTTGGTGTTGAAGGAGAGATCGTGGCTCATGATTTCAGCGCGGATGTCTTTGGTGATTTGCAGATCTTTGTTGCTTTTGCCTTGGTCGGTAGGATTCACGGCATTTTGATCAATCTCCTTCTCGTTCTGTGCGCTATTGTCCGCGGCCGTGACATCGCCACTGATCGCATCACGATACAAACGCAATGTTTCGAGCGTGGTTCCATCGCGATAATTCGGCCACGCATTGGTTTTGAACTGTGGTGCTTTGCCCAACTGCTCTTTGGTGAGCTTGGTCTTAAAAGCTTTTGCATCGACGTCGTACCAGAGTGCTTGCACAGGAATGGCACTGAGTGTGTCAGCCACACCAAGGAAGCCGCCCGATGAAATGATGACGGCAAGAATTTCACCGTTTTTTATGTCGAGAACCAGGTCCTTCACTTCGCCCATGTTTTCATCGGACGTGTTGCTCACGCTAACGCCCATGACTTGTGATGCACGCCAAGAGTCCGCATTTTTCTTCATGCCAGGCATGCGAGTGACTTGTTCGGTAATCTGATCAGACTCGCCGTAGACAGCCAAAGGTGTGATCAGGGGAATGAGGGAAAGCAGCAGGCTTCGTTGGAATTTTTTCATAATGATGGTGTAGTGTTGGTTTGGCGAAAACTCTCTGAGTTCTCATGCGTTGATCAATTGGCAGAAGCGCATCACTTGGATATTCGTGAAGTGACGATCGCTTTGCTCAACATCCAAAGTATGCGGCACGATGAAGATTTTTCCATGGGGGCAAACCCTACTTTTGATCACTTGATGGCAATGACAATGGTGTAGGGTTACACCCCATGGCAGCATGTGATAGGTGACCTAGTTTACCCAACGATGGCGATGAATCCTATCATCGTTCATCAATCAAAAGTTAGAAACATCGATATGAAAACACTCCAAGATTTATTTTTCAATGAACTCTCCGATATTTATGATGCCGAGCGACGCATTGCCAAGGCTCTGCCGAAAATGGTCAAAGCAGCCACCAGTGCACCGTTGAAAAAAGCATTTGAACTGCACCTGAAACAAACCGTAGAACATGCGAAGAAAGTCGAAGAGGTATTCGCTTGCTTCGAACGCAAAGCAAAAGCGAAAACCTGCGAAGCGACTGTGGGCTTGCTGAAAGAAGGCGAGGCCATGGCGGAAACCTTTGCAGGATCACCAGCGATCAATGCGGCGCTCATTGCCACAGCACAGAAAGTCGAGCACTACGAAATCGCCACTTACGGTTGTCTCATTGAATGGGCAAACTTGCTCGGAAACAAAAAAGCGGCGGTGTTGCTTCAAGGAATTCTCGCTGACGAATCGAGCACCAACAACTCACTCACTGTCTTGGCACGAGCCAGTAGCAATGAAGATGCTATGGCCGATGCGGAAGAGAAACAACTAGCCACCACAAAATCTTGAGCACGATCCTTCACACAGAAAAAACGGCGCGCCAACAGGCTCAAGACGCGGTGGATTCGACACAAGATGCCGTGAAAAGCGCAACAGACAAATCCAAGGAAATGGTTCACTCAATCGTGATCAAAACCGAGGATCAACTCGCGAATTCCAAAGCATGCATGCGTCGTAATCCGCTCACTTTTTTACTTGGATCTGTTTGCCTCGGTGCCGCGCTCGGTTACCTGATTGTGAGCGCCCGCAGGACACCCACATTTCGCGAACGCTTCATGGATGAGCCGATGGAAACCGTGAGCGATGCTCTGCGTAGCTCCATTCGCAGTGCGATTGGCCCAGCGGTGCATCACGTGCAAGACGGCTATCATTCCGCACGAGATGGTGTGGAAAGAGCCATGGATCAAGTTCACCGCTTTCACCCACTACGCAGAGCGGATTCGTTATCGGATCGCATCGGGCGCGCAGCCTGCAACCTCAAATTCTGGTAAGCTCATGAACGATCTCAACAATCACACAGAAGCTACCGTAGCGATCGAGAGCGATGTCAAGGCCCTGTTGTGCGATGTTCAACAATGCGCACGCAATCAATACGAGCAATGCGAAGAGCGCATACGACAAGCACCAGGCAAAGCCATGCTTGGGGCGATTGCCGTTGGGTATTTGTTGCATCGTTTGCCAGTCCGGGCGATCATCATCACACAAATGCGCGTGTTATCCGCGCTGACTCCGCCTGCGCTACTTTTGTGCGGCGCAGCGAAGGTCTATGATTTTTTGCGCAAACGATAATTTTCGTTAGTAAGAAATCGCCCCCACTCTGCCACTTCGCAAGAAGTGGCAGAACTCTTTTGGCGAAGGAGGCTTGACGTTGGCAACAGCGCCATGATTGCACGCAAAAAACTCGTGATCCGCGGACATTCAGAAATGCCTCATGGATCACGAGTAAGTGGAAATTGATGTCAACGATCTCAGGCGACCATGGACTTGCAATGTTCGAGTTCGACGAGATGGTCACGTAGAGCAGGCAACAATTCAGTGCGGATCAAGTGCTTCAATGACTCATGAAGATCTTTGTCTTCGAGCGCTTTTTCATACTCAGAAATGCCATGAACTTCACCATGTTGCAGAATGAGCAGAGCTGGTGACTCACCAAAGAGCGAAGCCAT
>JBIIAI010000096.1:0-11443 GCA_044239965.1 Akkermansiaceae bacterium | reverse complement strand
ATTGACCGCGCCATGGAACTCACCCTCAATCGAGCGAATCGCGAAAACAACATTGGTTCTCTGCAAAAATTGCGTTAGATGAGAAGCGATCCATTTTTCTGCTATACCATCAGGATAGGGATGCGGCACATTCTGCGTTGTGCGCGCCACTGCGGCATCCCCGGCATAACGTTGCACAAGCAAAGCATCTCTCATGGCAAAGGGAGTCAAACAAACGAGATCGGATGTGAGCGTGGGGATCATTAATTGAGGAATTACTTTCGTTAGATCTAAAGTAAAGCCTTATCAAACTCTTTTATTGATGGCGAATCATATTCCGTCTACCCAAAAGATAGAAACCCAATACCATGACAGGATAAATCAATACCATCCTGATATGGCCTGCCTGCCAAGGAAAGAAGCCGGTGCGATTTCCAGTGAAAAGAAAAACCATCGTTGCGGCAAATGCAATGACAAGCAAACAGTAGATTCCCGTGAGAGCACTCATCTTGGATCGGTTCCACCACAACAAGGGCACCGCCAGCAAGATGCCTAGGGGACAAGCCAACGCAGCAATCATTGCCGAAGTCTGCCATGATTGAGTAAAGGGGATAATTGCCATCCACGCACTACAACCCACAGCACTCCCCACAAGTGCACCAAGATTCCAAGTAAATCTGTTATATTGTGATTTCACGCTTTTCTTAAGATTGATAAATACACTAACGCAAAAGTAGGTCACACGTAAAGTGTTAAGTCATGATGATCTGCAACACTATGGTAAAGCGATCTTCCTACATCGCGCAACCAACCCTACGCCATGATTTCACTGATGGGCTCGATTTCTTCGACACCAATGAGTTTTTGGTCGAGTCCGTTGTAGAAGTAGCTGAGACTATTCGGATCGATGCCCATTTGGTGGAGAATGGTGGCGTGGAGGTGCTTGACTTGGCAACGATTGACGACGGCTTGCGAACCAAGTTCGTCGGTCTCGCCGTAGCTGACGCCGCCTTTGATGCCGCCGCCTGCCATCCACATGGTGAAGCCGTAGGAGTTGTGATCGCGACCAGTGCCTGCTGCGTATTCAGCGGTGGGTTGTCGGCCAAATTCCCCGCCCCAGACGACGAGTGTTTCATCGAGTAGGCCGCGTTGTTTGAGATCTTTGAGCAGACCAGCAATGGCTTTGTCGGTATTGCCTGCGTGGAAGTTGTGATTTTTTTCGAGATCACCATGGGCATCCCAGTTGTCGTCATTGTGGGCGCCACCAGAATAAATTTGGATGAAGCGCACACCGCGTTCGACAAGTCGGCGCGCGAGCAAGCACTTGCGACCAAAGTCCTCGGTGCGAGCTTCGTCCATGCCGTAGAGTTTTTTGATGTGCTCGGGTTCTTTATCGATGTCGATGGCCTCGGGCGCGGTGGCTTGCATGCGGAACGCGAGTTCATAGCTGGCGATGCGCGATGACAAATCGGTGTGGTCTTCGCGACCTTGTAGATGTTTGTGATTCGCATCACCAAGATAATCTAACAAGGAACGTTGCTGCACGCGACTCATGCCATTTTTATCGGCAAGGTTGAGAATGGGATCACCTTGGGAACGGAACACCACGCCTTGATAGGAAGCGGGCATGTAACCTGATGACCAATTTTTTGCTCCAGAAATCGGACCGCCAGTTTTATCTAACATGACGACATAGCCTGGAAGATTTTCATTCACACTGCCGAGGCCATAGTTGAGCCATGAACCGAGAGAGGGTTTGCCACTGAGCAAGGAACCACTATTCATCATCAACATGGCAGAGCCGTGGATCGGTGAGTCTGCGGTCATCGAGTGCACAAAAGCGATGTCATCGACGCATTGTGCAGTGTGCGGAAAGAGATCGGAAACGTATTTGCCACACTGGCCATATTGCTTGAACTTCCACTTGGGTCCGACGACACGGCCCTCGTTTTTTTTGCCACCACGGCCGAAGGTTTTGATGGGGATGGTTTTGCCATCGAGCGGATAGAGCTTGGGCTTGTAATCGAAGGTATCCATGTGGCTCGGGCCGCCATACATGAAGAGGAAAATGACCGACTTCGCCTTGGCGGGCAATTGGGGAATGCGTGGGGCGAGCGGATTGGCGCTGAGTTCTGCCGCTTGGGCTTGGGAAAAGAATCCGCTTTGTCCGAGCAATCCCGTGAGCGCGAGCGAGGTGAAGCCACCACCGAGTTGGTGAATGAATTCACGACGGCGAATCTGGCCACAGAAATTTTGTGATGGTTTGATGATCATGGCGGTGAGGTAGTGAAGGTTAGTCGATGAAGATGAATTCGTTGAAGCTGAAGACGGCGACACAGAAGCGCTGGAGTGAATCGTCGGCGGAAAGTTTGTGCTCATCACGCATGAGTTGCAGGAACTCGACGGCGCGAGAAATTTCCTGTTCATCGGCTGTGCGTTGCACCATGAGCTGGTAGGCGAGTTTGACTTGAGCAGCAGGGTCGTCGCCGGCTTCACGCTTAAGACGAGCCGAGAGCACACGAGCTTTTTCGTGGATGAAGTCGCTATTGATCATGCCCAGTGCTTGGGTGGGAACGATCGTTGCGAAACGCACAGGGCATGGGTTATCGAGATCGGCTTGATCATGATCGGTGAGCAAAGGCACTTGCAATGAACGCTTGCTGACACCATAGACCGAACGGCGATTGACTTGATCGGGTGGACTCTCGCCCCACTTGCCGCCTTTGGTGGACGATGTGGCGAGAACTTCTTCGGGGATCGGCACGAAAATGCTCGGGCCACCTTGTTGCAAATTCAGTTCGCCAGTGGCTAATAAAATATTGTCGCGCAATTCCTCAGAGGTCATGCGACGCGGCATGAAGCGCCAATACGTTTCGTTTGCAGGATCTTGCGCCAGCGGAACTTCGCTACGACGGTTGGACATCTGATAGGCTGCGGATGTCATGATCAGCTTGTGCATCGTTTTCATGCTCCAGTTTTTGCTGACGAATTCGGTGGCCAACCAATCGAGGAGTTGTGGATGAGTGGGAGCCGATCCAAGAAATCCAAAATCGTTCGGAGTGGCGCAAATGCCTTTGCCGAAGTGATGTTGCCACAGGCGATTGACCATCACACGTGCCGTGCGTGGATTGTCATCACGAGTGATCCACTCGGCTAGCGCAAGACGGCGACCAGTGGAATTTGCAGCCTCATTGAGTTTGGGCTGTGCCATTTCTCCACCAAAGATCAGTGGAAATCCTGGCTGAACTTCCGCGCCTTCGGCATGTGCACTGCCGCGCATGTGAATGAAAGTAGGTGGCGACTCCTTGCCGTTTTCCGCAACAACCAATGCTTGCTCCGAGCGCTTTTCGAGCAGTTTCTCGAGTTCCGCCAATCGTGCGACATCTTGACGAAATGCCTGACGCTGCTCAGGAGTGAGCTGTGTGTTCTGTTCGGCGAGCATTTCACGACGAATCGAGCGACCTTTGGTTACAAGGCCGAAGTCAAAATACTGGCCTCCACCCGTTTGATGCACGTGAACGGAAATCACGTTGCGCCCGGTCTGCAAGGCCGCTAGGAATGCGGGCGATACTTCCATGCTGGCGTAATCGACACGATATTTTTCCTTCTGATAAACCAACTGTCCATTGCAATAAATCGACACATCCTCATCATGGTGAAGATCCATGCGCAAGCTGCTAGGAATTTTCTCTAACAAAAATGATGTTTGCAACCAGATATCGGGTGTGCGCCATGCAGTCACGGCTTTTCCGTTAGGCACATCTGTGCCGAAGCTTGCCAGGCCTTCTTGCCATCCTTGCATCTCCGCGCGGAAGCCAACAGTAAACCAATCATCTGCTGGTTTTTTTGTGGTAAAATGCCACTTCCACGGCTTCACGCGCGAATCGGTGATGAGGGAGACATTTTCTTTTTCCACAGCGAGATCTTTTTGCTCAGGCATAGCCGCGTAGGCTTGCTCGGCTTGCTGGATGCGCTCACGCACTTGTTGCATCTCTTGCTGCATGGCCTGCACTTGCTCAGGCGAATGAGATTGAGCCGTATCGATCAAGCGCAGATTGGTATTGCCATTGCCCATCGGCGAGATGTTGCGGAAGAAAGAGGCGAACTGAAAATAATCCTTTTGCGGAATCGGGTCACCTTTGTGATCATGGCAACGCGCACAGCCAACGGTCATGCCGAGCATGGTCTCAGTGGTGACACGCACGTTGTCATCAATCACATCGTGAAAATGTTGCAAGCGATCGGCAGGTTCATCATCCCACTGCATCAGACGATGGTAGCCAGTGGCAATCAAGGACTCTGCAGTAGGGTTCGGGATTTCATCACCAGCGAGTTGCTCGGTAAGAAATTGATCATAGGGCTTGTCTTTGTTGAAGGCATCGATGACGTAATCGCGGTAACGCCAAACAAAGGCTTTCGGAGTGTCGCGCTCGAAACCTTGGGACTCAGCATAGCGCACGAGGTCGAGCCAATGACGGCCCCATTTTTCACCATACTGTGGCAACGCGAGCAATCGATCGATGCGCTTTTCCCAGGCGTCAGCAGAGGTATCATTTTCAAAGGCCTGTACTTCCGCGAGCGATGGTGCCAGCCCAGTGAGGTCAAAGGTAGCACGGCGCAGCAGTTCGCCACGCGAAGCAGGAGGATTCGCCTTCAGCCCACGAGCTTGACGTTCCACTTCGAGAAATTTGTCAATGGGATGAACAAACGTCGCAACCTCGGGAACAGCGGGACGCTGCATGGGTTTGTAGGACCAATGAGCCTTGGTCTTTTCGTTGACGGTGGTCATTTCCGCATGAGGATCATGCACCTCGTGCAACACATCGGCATCCTCAGGAGTCCAAGGAGCGCCGCGCTTGACCCAATCGGTAATCAGCGCAATTTCTTCATCGCTGAGTTTATTCTTGGGAGGCATCTGCAGATCTTCGTTGGCATACGAGATCACCTCTAACAACAAACTTTTCTCTGGGCTCTCTTCATTGATCACAGCCCCGTGTGCACCGCCCTTCAGCAGGCCCTTACGACTGATCAATTGCAGTCCACTTTTGATCTTGTAACCACCTTTGCCATCGCTGGCTCCGTGGCACTCGAAGCAATGCTCTTGGAGAATCGGCTTCACTTGATCGCGGAAAAACGAAACGTCAGCCTCCGACTGCGCCGACGCGACTCCAGAGAGCCCGAGCATGGAGCAAGAGATAGGTAACAAATGGCGGAATTTTTTCATGCGTGTCACTGAGATGATTACGTGCGATTTCTTGCACTGTATCATCGGAACGCGATTTTGCCATGCGCTGGACTGCCAAATTTCGGTACTATTCAGCCGTGGCAGATTTTTTCCGCGAAAATTGTCGTCGATATTCCAGTGGCGCCATGCCGATCAATTTGCGAAATTGTCGAGAGAACGCGCTTTGATCACAGAAGCCGAATTCTGCAGCAATTTGTGCGACGTTTTTCGACGAATTCGTGAGTCGATCACAAGCGCGATGAATGCGCGTGCTGACCCAGAAATCTTGCGCCGACATGCCAAAGACTTCGTGAAATTTTCGATTGAGATGACGCTGAGACAAGCCCGCGATTTTTGTTAGAGCAATGACATCCACGGGTTCGTGGCAATTGCGCTGAATGTATTCTGCGGCCTTGCCGATGCCCTCACCATCGGCCCACGAGTTGAATTGATCGCCGTGAGATTGCAGGGTCCCCATGATGCCGATCACGGCACCAGTGGAATCGAACAATGGCATTTTGTTGGTGGTAATCCAATCGAATCCTCCACAGGCGGAAGGCATCATCTCGATGATGTGCAACTTGGCTTGGCCAGTTCGCAGGATCGATTCATCATCTACGGCAAATTGATCGGCGATCAACTTCGGATAGAAATCGTAGTTCGTGCGTCCGATCATTTCCTCTGCCGATGCGAGACCTAGACGCTTCGCAAAGGTATCACTGACAGCGACATGACGGCACGATCGATCCTTGATGAAATAATGGATGCCGTGCAAGGCCTCGATCAGATTCAGCAGTTGTGAAAAGTCACCGACTTGCGAAAAAAACTCCCGCTGAAAGTCGGCGACGTCGATCTTTGCGGATGCCGCCATGATCACTCATGCTTGATCTCAGCCTTGAGGTCACCCATCGCCCACTGAATGCCGGCGAGGTAGTGGCTGAGAACTTTTTCATTCCAATACATGTCGTGATTGTGACCGAGGGAGCAATAGAACACACGGCCTTTGCCTTGGTTGCGCGCCCAAGCGACTCCGTAGTCGCCATCGGCACGCTTCAAGCCGCCGACCTTCGCGGATTTCTCCACATTCAAGCGTAGCAACATGTGCTGGTTTTTCGATTGATAAGGATCCTTAAACTGATAGATTTCCTCTTTGAAGTTCATGCTCGCGCCACCGAACATCACGGCAAGCGGATGTTTTTCCTGACCTTTTTCGACGTCGATCTGCACTTCCGTTCCTGCACCCCATGGATGTCCATCAAAGTAGCCGCCGATCATGCGACCGTATTCAGCCCATGAGTAAAGTGTATCAGTTGCGGCGTGAATGCCGACAAATCCTTTTCCAGACTCGATGAAATTCATCAAGCTTTTGCGCAGAATCAGCGATCGCTCTTGCGCTGCTTTTTTCTCCTCATCGCTCATGGTTTTCATCGCCATCGGATGGGGCATGAGCACATCTTGTGTGGTGCTGAGAAAACAAATGGCATCGAATTGATCAATCGTGCCAGGTTCGAAATTGGCGAGGTCATCGGAGATAATGGCCTCAAAGGCACCATTCTTTTTGCCCATCTCGGTCAGTGCCAACTTACCCGTAGCGATCGACTCATGACGGAATCCCGCAGTGGCAGAAAAGACCAGAAGCTTGCGAGACTTTGCGGGCTTAGCCCAATCTTCTTTCGGCAATGCAGCTGTGATTTTTTCCAACGATCCAGGAGGTGCGGATTCGGGCGCAGGAGCATTTGCATGCACCAGCACAAATGTCGCGAGCAGAGCACCGACAGGAATTAGGGTTTTGATTTTCATATGGTTCGAATAATTACGAAATGCGTTTGACGATTGTTACAGGAGAAATGTTTCAGACTTCACCCTCGGGGTAGAGTTGATGGAATTTGATCGCCTCATAGCCGACGGTCAGGGCTGTGCCGTAGATGGTCTCTTCGGTTGCGGTACGCGGAATTTGCGCAGCAGGTCGAGCGAGACCCATGATGATCTGGCCGTAGTTTTGTGCGCCGGCACAATGTTGCAGAAGCTTCAGAGAAATGTGCGCGGCATCCAAGTTCGGGAAGACCAACACGTCAGCACTGTGGCGCACTTTGCGATCAGGAAGCTTCACTTCCGAGGCACGTGGGTCGAGCGCAACATCGGCCTGCAATTCGCCATCGATGTCCATTTCAAGAAATTGCTCCTGCGCTGCGACCTGCGCCAATGCCGTAGCAGCTGCAACTTTTTGCGCGGCAGGTGTCATCGCAGAACCTTTGGTCGAGTGGCTCAACAAGGCGACTTGCGGGCGACCACCGAGATAGTGACGCGCCAACTTTCCGGTCTCGATCGCCATGGATGCGAGCTGCTTGCTATCAGGCTCGGTGATCAATCCGCAATCGGCAAGGAAAAGCACTCCATCACGACCGAAGTGCTGCAAGTGTTGGGCCACCAAAATCATCGCACTGAAAACACGCGGGACATCAGGCAAGGGCTTGATGGTTTGCAAGAGTGCACGGAACAAGCTCGCAGGAAGCGATTGATTGCCGCCAATCAAGCCATCGACCAATCCATACTGCGCCATCATCGCACCGAAGTATGCAGGCCGCGCCATGATATCTTCTGCCGCTGCATGATCCATTTCCACGCCACGCGCACGACTGCTGCGCTCGAACATTTCCGCAAAGCGCGAGAGCTCGCGTGATTTTGAGGGATCGAGCACGTTGACGAATTGCAAGGAAACATCATTTTCTACGGCTAGGGCGCGGATGCGATCGCGATCACCTAACAAAATCGGAATCACGCATTCCTCGGCAACGAGATGCTCAGCCACGCGCAAAATCCGCAAATCTTCGCCTTCCGTAAAGACAATCCGCTTCGGATGCGAACGCAGTTTTTCAGCCAAGGCCGTGGTAAAAATATTGGGTGTATGGGAAAATTTCATCGCTTTGGAATCATCGTGCTGGTCGTGCCAACATTTCCATGCTAGCAAATCCATCGCGTCGACACAACCACAAACCATGCCAGCCGATTTTCATACGCACACACCCCTTTGTCACCATGCCGTCGGCACGCCCGAGGCTTACGTAGATGCCGCCATCAAACAAGGTTTGAGCGCCTATGGCATCTCTGATCATGCTCCCGTGGGCGAGGATTACTTCGACGACTGGCGCATGCTTTATGACAAAATGCCGGAGTATTTTGCGTGGATCGAGGCCGCCAAGAAGCACGCCGCAGGACGCATTCCGATCCGCGCAGGCATGGAGTGTGATTGGCTGCCCGATTGCCAAGCATGGATCGAAAAGCTACGCCAATCCTATGACTGGGACTACCTCATCGGCTCGGTTCACTACCTCGGCACCTGGGATTTCGATAACCCGAAGTGGCTCGGTCGCTGGGCCGAAAGCGACGTCGATGAGGTCTGGTCACTCTACTGGAAAGAATACGCTACCATGGCCGAATCGCAGCTTTTTGACATCCTCGGCCATCCTGATTTGGTGAAAAAATTCAGTCATCGCCCCGATGGAGATCTCGCCCGATACTACGAGCCAGCCATCGAAGCCATCGCCGTCAGTGGCTGCGCCATCGAGCTCAATACGGCTGGCTGGCACAAACCCTGCGCCGAGGCCTACCCGCACCACGAATTTCTCGAACTGGCGCGCGCCGCGGGGATTCCCCTCGTGATTTCATCCGATGCCCACGCACCAGAGGAAATTGCACGAGATTTCCCCCAAGCCATCGCACTCGCCAAAGCCGCTGGTTACACAGAAACGCTGTTGTTTGAAAAGGGGAAACGCAGTAGCGAATTGCTCTAAATCAAATCACTTCTGCTCAAACGTCACCGACACCGTCGTTTGCGCATCTTGTTTTTGAGCAATCACGTGAATCATGCGGCTTGCATCAGAGACTTTGAGCGAGTGTTGGGCTATCCCCCCCAAAGTGAAATCGTTTTTTTGCTTCGTATTCGTCGTCCATGTCTCCACAGACTTTTCATAAAACGTGATTACGTCTTCCGCTGTCTCCGTCGTCGTATAAATGAGTGATCCTTTCAGCACTCCATTTTCGGTCGCTTGATATCCCGATGTTATTACGCCTCCGTCCACAACTTTGACAAACTCCGGCAAATCCTCAAGCTTCACCGTGCCGACCTCAAAATTCTGTCCATCGCTCGTAGTCATCGCAAATTCCCCATCAGCAATGTCCTTATAACTAAAAGTCATCTCCTTGCCCGTTTTGTCCTCCTTGATTGTCATTTCCTTGGCCTGATCGTTGGACGATACTACGGAGTAATCCGGATGAGCATTGATCGCTAGCTCCGCCATGAAACGCTCTGGATTCTGTTGAACTTGCTCCACTTTGCGATTGCACCAACCAATGAGCAATGCCACCACCACGACACCGATCAACAAAACCGTGCCACAACCAATCCCCACCCAGCCCAATGCCGACAAACCTTTTTTCTGCGGAACTTCATTCATGATGCTGCATGCTAACAAAAAGAGCACCCATTGACGAGGAAAAATGACTACAAAATCCCCTTCGCCGTCCACACCATCTCGATGCATTTTTTTCTGCCATCCGTCGCCGAATTCGTACACACTCCGCCCATGCCCCAACGCTCTGGCATTTTGCTACTTGTCTCCGGCCCCTCTGGCTCCGGAAAAACCACCTTGTGCCGTCGTCTCGCTGACGAAGGCGAGGCTTGTTATTCAACATCGTGCACCACACGGCCCGCTCGTCCGGGAGAAGTTCACGGGCACGATTACTTTTTCCTCAGCACCGAAGATTTTCAGCAAAAAGTCTCCGCGGGCGAATTTCTCGAACACGCCACCGTACACGGAAATTTCTACGGCACACTGCGTCAAGAAGTCATCGCTCAGCTCGCCCAAGGCCGCGACGTTGTCATGGACATCGATGTGCAAGGTGCCGCCCAAGTCCGCGCCTGCGCTGATCCGCACATTCGCCTCGCGCTCGTCGATCTCTTCGTCATGCCACCTTCCGAAGACGAACTTCACGCACGTCTCACCGCTCGCAATACCGATGCCGAAGAAGTCATAGCCCTGCGCATGAAAAATGCCATGGAGGAAATGGCCCACTGGCCCAGCTACCAATATCGCTTGCTTTCCGCCACACGTGAGGAAGATTACACCCGTTTCAAAGCACTGCTCATGGCCGAAAGACTTCGCGTCTCGCGCCTGCACCAATCGTAATATACTATGAACATCGTACTTGGTATCACTGGTTCTATCGCCGCCTACAAGGCCGCCGATCTCGCCTCCCAGCTCACCAAAGCAGGGCATCAGGTGCATGCCATCATGACGCACTCCGCCTGCGAGTTCATCACGCCACTCACCTTACAAACTCTCACACGCAACCCCGTTTTGGTTTCACTAGAGGATGAAAAACAAAGCTGGCAACCAGGTCACATCACCCTTGCCGATCAAGCTGATCTTTTTCTCGTCGCTCCAGCGTCTGCCTCTGTGCTCGGCTCCTTTGCCCACGGACTCGCACCCGATCCACTCACCTCTACCTATCTTGCCTTGCCTCGCTACACACCCGTCTGCATCGCTCCAGCCATGAATGGGAAAATGTGGCAGCATCCCGCAACACAACGCAACGTCAACACACTGCGCGGCGATGGCGTACATTTTATCGGCCCTGACAGCGGCGACCTCGCCTGCGGCTACCAAGGCATCGGACGCCTCGCCCCCGTCGAAGAGATTCTCGCTTACGTCGCTTCACTCGCCGCCAACTCTAGCGCCCCCTGATCATGCTCGCCGAAGAATATCTCAGCATCTGGTTCACCATCCCCGCTCCTGACCCTCTCGGGCGCGATGAAGTCATGGGCAAGCTGCGTTTCCTACCCGAAGCCATCGAGCTCCACTGGAAACTCCGCGGCAACGTTTTTCGCAATGCCAGCAACGAGACGCAGATGCAGACCATCACCCTTCCTTACGCCGAAATCGAAGCCGTCGAATTGCACAAAAAATGGTGGCGCATTCGGGGCCTCACCTTGCGTATTGGCAATCCCTCTCACATCGCCGAAATCCCCGCCGCAGAGATGGGCAAACTCACTCTGCTCATCGACGAACGTTCCGCCACCGATGCCAAAAAGCTCACCACCTTGATCGATTTCCGGCGCTCGATCTTCCTTCTCGACGAAACCACCCGCCGCCTCAAGTGGGATTGATCTCCCACACTCGACTCCATCATGAATTTTCGCTTCACAGACTCCGAGGTCCACACCCTCGTCGAACTTCTCTC
>JBIIAI010000180.1:0-5798 GCA_044239965.1 Akkermansiaceae bacterium | reverse complement strand
TCGATAATCTGTGAGGCATCGAAAACCAAGGTCGCGCCATCGCGGATGAGTTGATGACATCCTGCCGATGTCGGCTTGTCGATCGGGCCAGGAACTGCATAAACGGATTTCCCATACTCACTAGCAAGGTTGGCGGTGATCATCGCACCAGACCAAGCAGGACATTCGGTGACTAACAACGCTTTGCACCACGCAGCCACAATGCGATTGCGCTGTGGAAACGTCTGCTTGTCTGGTTCGGTATGAAGAGGAAACTCAGAAACGATCGCACCATTGCCTGCTGCAATTTTTTCTGCTAGGGCAAAATTTTCTGGCGGATAGAGCTTCGCAAGCCCCGAGCCGATAACAGCGATGGTACGACCATTGGCAGCCAGCGCAGCCTCGTGCGCCGTGGTATCGATGCCTCGTGCTAGTCCTGAGATGATGGTGTATCCGGCATGCGCAAGCTGGAACGAAAATTTCTTCGTCGCTTGTGTGCCGTAATTGGTGCTGCGGCGTGAGCCGACAACTGCAACCGAGTGCTTATCTCGCTCGTCAAGTTTGCCCCAAACATAGAGCACGTTCGGTCCATCGTAGGCCTCGCGCAGTGGCGCTGGGTAGTCGGCATCAAACTTCGAGATCAAAGTCAGACCTCGCGCTTTGACCTCATCCAGCTCGCGTGTTACGTCGCAATGATCCTCCCATTTGTGAAGGATTGCCGCCGTTTCCTCTCCGATGTTAGAAACGCGGCGCAATACATCCAAAGGTGCACCGAGCACGGCAGAAGGGCTAGAAAATTGATCAAGTAATTTGCGCACGCGCACAGGTCCAATGCGGGGGAGCAAGTTCAGCGCGACGAGGGCTTCGGTGTCAGTCATGGTTGCCATTGAGCGAGTTGTTCGGGGAAGGGACATTGCGCACAATCGCTAAAATCCTCGAGACAAAAATCTCGATAGATCTGCAACAGCGCCTGTTGGTGAGCGAGCGTTTTTTGCCACGGCTTCGCAAGAATCTCACTGCCAAACAAGCGAATGCCAGCGCGTCGAACTTTTTCATTGATCGTCGAACTCCGTAACGTAGCAAATTTTTCAAAGTCAAACGTAGCATCCTCCTGCATCGCCGAGGGGGCGAGGTGATTGGCGATCAACTCAAGCGCTTGCGATTTGCCAAAGATCGCGATTTCTTGCGGTGTGGCAGCCGATGCAAGCGTGTGATGCTTTTGCCAAAATTGATGCTCCAACGATGCGAGATGCTCGATGACACGCTTTGCGGAAAAAGGCCGCGCAAGGGCCACTTTGCGAAACGCAGGCCAATGCTGCGCGAGAACAGCGAGTGCAGCCACGCGGCGATGCGGATGATTCGCTGGACGTTGACCGTGCATTTTCCAGGGAATTGGTCGCGTCGACTCAAAGTTGGCACGGTGCTTCCACCATGTCTGCCACAGTTCGCTTAAGTATTCGCGCGTCCATCCCGTCGCCTTCTCATGCATGTCAGCACTGAGAAACCCCGAGCAGCCAAAGAGCACGGCTTCCACCGCATCGGGAATGTCACGAAAATGCTTCAAGGTAGCACGTTGCGCCAGCAACTGCATCGGCAGGGCATTGCTGCGATATCCAAGTGTCTGCGCGACAGCTTGAAACAACGCGGCATCACGACCATGCGCATCCGCAGTTTGCAAAAATCTACGAGTCTTGAGCATCGCACGGTGCTCGGCAGCCTCGCGCAATAACGCATTCACCACCAAGGGTGGCATCGCCTGCAATGGTGCCACGCAACGACCCGACCGAGCAATCGCCGTCTCGCGGCGCGGACGCAATAAAGCCTGCGCAAGTGCTTCGTGGCCGATGACGACTTGCGGGATTTGTCGATGCTCGTCGTTGCGAATGAAATGCACACGATCTTCTGCGCGAAAACTCACATGCAGCACGACGTTACGATACGCGGGGTTTGTCGCATGCTGGTGATTTTCCCAGTCAGCGGCGTGTGGATCGAGTTCGAGCGATCCGGTGTATTCCACACCGTCGAGCACGATCGCCGCGTGTTGAAAATCGGGACCGGCACCACGATTCCATTCACCGAATTGCACCACGCACACCGACTTTCCATCAATGGTGGTAAAGTCACACCCAAATGCTCCCGCAAACCACAATGCTTGCAGTTCTAATTCTGCGGGCAAAATTGGCCACAGCGGCTCGCTCACCATCGACGAGGAACTCCACACAGACTCGACCAAACTTGCGTAGTCCATCGTTCGAATCGTTAGAAATTCTTCACCTCCCGTGCATGGCGTTTCACGGTAAACATCTCGTGTTCAAGAACCGTTTCCGTCACAGGAAAATGCGACGCGTATTCAGGAAAATGTGTATCACCCTGATGATCCGCATGCACATGCGTGATCAGAAGTTCCTGCGTTTGTGGCAAAAATGCTTGATAGATTTCGGCACCGCCGATGACGTAAACGATGTCATCATCTTGCGTGAGTGCAGCCAACTCACTCACTTCATGAATCACCAACACACCCGGATGTGACCAGCTGAGATCACGGGTGAGCACGATATTTTTCCGCTTCGGCAAAGGCCGCCCGATCGAGTCAAAAGTCTTACGCCCCATCACAATCGGATGCCCACTGGTGGTGCGTTTGAAAAAGGCAAGATCATCCGGCAAATGCCAGGGCAAGGTGCCAGCATTGCCGATCACACGATCCTGCGTCATGGCTACAATTCCGATCAATCGCTGCATAGTAGTGAAAAATGTTAGACCGAGATCGGAGCTTTGATCGCGGGATGGGGGGCGTAGTTTTCGAGACGGAAATGATCGAAGCGGAAATCGGCGAGCTCGGTGATCGCAGGATCGATCCACATCGTAGGCAGGGCACGCGGATCGCGCGTGAGCTGTGTTTGCGCTTGCTCGATATGATTCTGATAGAGATGCAGATCGCCAAAAGAATGCACAAAGTCGCGAGCCTCATAGCCACAGACTTGAGCGACCATCATCGCGAGCAGAGCATACGACGCGATGTTAAAAGGCACGCCGAGAAAGAGATCGGCGCTGCGTTGGTAGAGTTGGCAGGAGAGTCCGCGTTTACCTCCATCAACGGCTTCGTGCACAAAAAATTGAAAAAGACAGTGGCAAGGCGGCAGTGCCATTTGATCCACATCGGCCACATTCCATGCCGAGACGATGTGACGTCGCGATGCGGGATTGTTTTTGAGCCCATCAATCAATGCAGTGATTTGATCGACCACGCGACCATCGGCACATTGCCAAGAGCGCCATTGCTTTCCGTAAACCGGACCGAGATCGCCAGATTCATCGGCCCATTCATCCCAGATGCTGACGCCATGATCTTGCAGATATTTCACGTTGGTGTCGCCTTGCAGGAACCACAGCAACTCATGAATGATCGAACGCAAGTGCAACTTCTTGGTCGTGAGGCAAGGAAAGCCCTGACGCAGATCGTAGCGAACTTGTCGGCCAAACACCGCACGCGTGCCAGTGCCCGTACGATCCGGGCGCTGCTCTCCGTTTTCGAGAACATCGCGCAACAAATCCAGATAGGTCTGCATGGGCGGAGACTACACAGTTTCGCGACGCTGGCAAGTGATGAAACTCACGGAAACAATCCGCGCAGCGCCTTGGCATCGGCCACCGTTTTGATGGCAATCGCTTGGGCCGCGGTGCGTTGGCCGATTTTGTGGCGCTCCGCATAGCTTGTTACTTTCTCAAAAGCCCGCTGCATCATCGTTTCCAACTTCGTAATCACCTCGCGTTCATTCCATTGAAAGCGTTGGAAATTTTGCACCCATTCGAAATACGACACCGTCACACCGCCGGCATTGCACAAGATATCGGGGATCACGAAAATATCGCCACGCACCGCGATGATGCGATCGGCTTCAGGTGTGGTCGGCCCATTGGCGCCCTCAGCGAGAATTTTGCAGCGGAGTCGAGCCGCATTACCCGCATGAATCACGCGATCCAACGCTGCTGGCGCGAGAATGTCACAAGGCATGCACAGCATTTCCTCGGCATCGATCGCATCGGCTCCTGGGAAGCCCAGGATCACTCCATTCGCTGCTACATACTCGCGCAAGGCCACCACATCGATGCCACCTGCATTCCAAAGCGCGCCTGAGGCATCGGCAATGCCCGTAATTTTCACCCCAAATGCCGCCAAGGTCGCCGCCGTGTGAGAACCGACGTTGCCAAAGCCCTGAACAATCGCCGTCGCCTGCGTGAGACTGATGCCTAGCCGTTGTAGGGCATTGCTTGCGAGAAATGCCACACCGTGACCTGTCGCCTGCGTGCGCCCCGCAGACCCCTGCATGCCTAATGGTTTTCCGGTGACAATCGATGGCACCAAGTAGCCCATGTGGCTCGAATAGGTGTCCGTCATCCATGCCATGGTCTGCTCGTTAGTGCCCATATCAGGTGCCATCACATCAATTTCGGGCGAAATAAAGGGCAGCATTTCCATGGTGAAACGGCGAGTCAGACGTTCGAGCTCGCCACGGCTCATGTTACGCGGGTCACAAGCAATGCCACCTTTTCCCCCACCATAAGGCAAATCCATGAGGGCACACTTCCAATTCATCCACATCGCTAAGGCCGCCACCTCGCCAAGGTCCACTGCGGGGTGATAACGCAGGCCGCCTTTCACGGGGCCTCGCGTCAAGTGATGTTGCACACGATGCCCGTAAAATACCTTCGTGGTACCATCATCCAACTTCACCGGAACCGCCACACTGATCAATCGTTTCGGCCATTTGCAGCGCTCGCGCAAATCATCCGGTAACTGTAAAAAATCCGCAACAGAGTCAAATTGCTCTGCTGCCATAGCGAAGACGGGATGGGCGAGTAGTTCTTTTTGCATGGATTCAAGCTAGCACAAAAACACTCCACGCACAGGAAAAATGATACACAATATTCCCATGATCGAAAAAACGCCGCACCACGATATTTCGTCAAACTTGAAAAAACTTTTATACTCGGCTGCCATGGGAATCAATAGAGACCTGAGCGGTTGCACTCAAAAACCTACGATTCAAATATTGCAGAATTTCTTAAGATCAGGCAACAATCACGCGCCACTGCAACGACAATTACGTCGTGACAACTCTTTGCAAGCTTGTCTTACCAATAAGCCCCATGTCCTTCACGAAGAATCAATATAGCGCAATAATTTCACTGGTCGGAGGACTCGTATTCCTAATTTTCGGATACTTCGAAATTCGTGTCGCACTTGCCAGCAGACACTGGCCAGATGTTTCGGGGATTATCTCCGAATCAATTGTGATTGAGAAAAAGCCAGTGGGTAAGGACAAGAGATCGGCCCACACCCCGCGAATCATTTATCACTACATCGTGGATGGGAGAAGCTATTCTTCAGAGCGCATCATTTGGGGGGATACTGCATTCGGCACGATCGATAAACCATCATACTCGCGTGCCTTAGAATGGGTTAGAAAGTATCCCATGGGCAAAGAAGTCACGGTAGCAGTAAATCCTAAGGATCCTCAGCAAAGTGTACTAGTAAAAGGATTATACCAAGTTTCGTTTTTCAAAATATACACAGGACTGGCTTTACTGATCCTGTCCTTGGTATTGGTGCACCCGTTTTTTGGAGCAAAGAATTGTTGAATTTGATATTGCGAGAGGAGAAATCACTCAGCAGTCCTAATCAGATGATTCCCTCTGAAAAGCATGAATGAAAAGTGGGCCCGACAGGAATCGAACCTGTACCTACGGCTTCGGAGACCATCGTCCTATCCATTGGACTACGGGCCCATGATCATCATGGTGGGGGCGGGCATCCTAGA
>JBIIAI010000053.1:0-19002 GCA_044239965.1 Akkermansiaceae bacterium | reverse complement strand
GTGAGCTTGCGGCGAGGGCATCGATGGTGGGCGACACGCCAGCGGCTGCGATGCCATCGGTGCGTTGGGGACGATAGCCGGTAAAGCCGAGGCGGTCACCGCGGAGTGAGTCCGAGCCGATGATGAGGACGTTCCACGATTTTTGCGAAGATTTCGCGGTGAGCGGTGGTTTTGTCTGAGGTATGAGTGACGAGGTGAGTGTCACGAGTGAGAGGCTGATCAGGATGCCGAAGGCAATGCGGTGGGGGCGGTGGTGAGATTTCCAACGATAAAAATGCCATCCGATAGCGAACAAGATGTAGGCCATGGGCAGCAACGAGAAGGCAAAGTATGCGAGCCATTCAGGAAGCCAGTCGCACAAGTGATAATACCATTGGCCGAATTCGGATTCGTGCAAAAAGTAGGGGCGCGTGCGTGAAAGGCGCAACAAGCAGAAAAGATGAAAGCACCAGGTGAGTGCGAAGGCGCGCAAGATCGACCAAATTCCTTGGCGTGATGTGATCTTTTCCCATCGCTGCCACAGCGGCATGATCAGAAAATAGGCGACGCATCCGAGGAGCGTGTATGCGATGAGGGCATAAAGATTTTCTCCTAACAGAAAGAGTAGGTGTTTCTCGCGAGCGAGGGCGCTGAATTTATTGTCCATGCCACTGGATCCAAACGCTAGTCGGTAGAGGCCGCTTAGGTATTGGCAGAGCAGGAAAAAGATGACGCCATAGATGCAGTGACGCGCACGTGGTGTGGAGCTTGGCATATCAATCTTCAATGGAGGTGGGCGGATCAATTCGGTAAACGTCGTCGCTGATGCATTTATCAATCACGACAGAATCGGGTGATTTGAGCGTTTTGCTAGTTTGGATGCGGAGGATGAATGTGCGCTTGCCAGTGAGATATGAGTTGTGAATGGCGGCGTGGGCTTGTGAATTCCGCGCTACATATCCGTAGAGTGTTTCACTGCTATCTTTTTCTGTTAGTTCGTAGCAGCACCATCGCGATTCGTCAGCAAACTCCATCATATAGCGATTGGTTGGCTCGATGTTGAGTCGGAATGCAATGGATCGGCTAGGTTTTTCGACGATGTAGTTGTCCCAAGTCATGGGTTGGTAGTAGACGTGGCTCTCCCAGTCGATCTTGATTTGATCTTTCTCGATTTGCTCGATGAGCAAGGCTTCTCCTTTGGCATCATCGATCGGCGCGACGACGCGCCAAAATGTTTTTCCACCCAGGGTTAAGGGTTCATAACCCGTGGTGGTAATGGCCTTGAGAGGGGTGATAGGACGAGTGTGGTAGTGATGCATCATGCGTGCTTTGATGACATCAGGATAGCGCACGTAGCGCAATTTTTCCTCGATGGTTGAGGCGGCCAGATAGGCTTTGACGGTCCGATCGATGGCTGTCACGACAGCGCGCGCGTCGCTTTCCTCCATTTCATTGACGCGAATGCTGGTTTTCTGTTGGTTAACGATTTGCGCTTCCTTTTCTTCACTGGTGAATAGCAAGTAGCCGATGTATCCAAGCGCGGCAATGATTAGCGTGGAAAAGACGGAAATCCAGCCGATGGGCAGGGTTTTGGTTTTTTCTCCCCATTCTTTTTCGATGGCGTTCGGATCATACACGTCTTGTTGCATGATTTCATCGATGTTGTATTCGATGCTTTTGCCCTCGAAATTTTTTCTGCGAGCTTGCTCCGGCATGACAAAAGGCTCGTCCTGTTGAGGGGAGGGGCTTTCTTGTTCCTCGACGATCCGGACGCTGGGCGTTTTGAACCGGCGCAGAGAGTCAGCAAGTTCGGGAGTTCGATTTTTTTTTACATCGTCTAAACGAGCAGCGCGGCGGCTAGACTGCGTAGAGTCTGAGGTGCCTAGTTTGATGATAGGTTCTTCGTCCATGATGGCGTTGCAAAGATAGGATAGTCGAAAAACATGTTCGACGCAATCCTGGAACTTGTGTAAATCTTGTGCATGCCAGCACCGCGCGTACTGATCGTCACAGCATCCTTCGGAGAGGGGCACAACAGTGCCGCGCGTAATCTTGCCTTGGGCTTAGAAAGCCAAGGGGCGATATGTCTGGTGGCTGATCCTTGCATGCGTGCGATGCCTACTTTGACAAGTATGCTGTGCAAGGTCTACCGCTACATAACCACTCACTTGCCACGCCTGTGGTATCGCATTTATTTATCGACGGACGACATGGATTTTTCGCGTCAAAGATCTTATGTGATGAGGAAGCCGGAAAATGATTTGGCGAGGTTGATTGATGAGTTCCAGCCCGACGCGGTGGTGAGCACGTATCCGATTTATCCGTATTTCTTAGATCGCATCTTATCCGAGCATCAGAAAAGGCCTCCTGTTTTCACGGTGATCACGGACTCAATCGAGATCAATGCTTCTTGGAAAAAGGCGCCAAATACCACGTGGTTGGTGACGGATCCTTACACCCGCGATGGATTGATCAAAGCGGGCCTGCCCGCTGAGCGCTTGGTGGATACAGGGTTTCCGGTGCATCCGCAGTTTGCATCCATGCATGGTGTGGATGGGGAGGGCGCGGTCAATCCGTTTCGAGTGTTGTATTTTCCAACGGCTAAAAAGCCTCATGTGCGCAGAGTGGCACGAGCATTGTTGCAAGCATCTCCTGAGGTGCATATCACCATCGTGCTGGGAAAAAACATTCGCTTGCTTTACACGCGAGCGAAGGAAATTCAGCGCGAGTTTCCCGGCCGCGTCAAGTTGATCGGGTGGACCCGTCGTGTGCCGTCGTTGCTCAATACACATCACTTGGTCGTGGGGAAAGCTGGTGGAGCAACGGTGCATGAGGCGATCGCAGCACAGTGTCCGATGATCGTTTATCATCTTGTGCCCGGCCAAGAAGAGGGTAATCTGAAGTTGTTAGAAAGTTTGGGTGCGGGCAAGTTGGCAGAAAACCCTGGACAGATCACATCGATCACGCGAGATCTTTTGATGGATCGTGGCGCAGGATGGCGCGGCATGAAGCGCCAACTGGCGGCCTATCAGCGGAACTCGGGTAGTCTGCTGGCAAGCCGAGTTGTTTTATCAGCCATTTCTTCATCAAAAACATGAATCATCCCATACTCACATGCATTCGTAGGTGGATTTTGATGGCGATTAGTTGTGGAACTTTGCTAGGAGCAGAGCCTGCTGAGCGAGTCGGTGATGTATTGTTTTTGGATCAATGGAAAGTGCCTGTGAAAGAGTTGCCGCTGATTGCTGGTTCCAAGGATGCCGAGAATTGGATCATTGTTTATTCAAAGTGGAATTGTCAAATTTGCGGAATGATGCATCAGGCTTGGCATGAGGTATTAAAGGATTTTCCGGGAGGTAAAATTGGTGTGGTAATGTTGCCAGGTGTGTCATTGCAGGGAGTCGACGCTTTGCAGAAATCGATGCTATCGGTGTGGCGAGCTGATCCACAAGCTTATCAACATGTGGCAGAAATGATCTGGGCGGGTGCCTTGACGCAGATCAATGTTGCTGAGATTCGGCGCAATCTTGCTGACTTCATGGGGGGCGAAGACAAGCTGATCGCAGCGGAAAAAAATCATGCGCAGTGGGTAGATCAGCAAGTAGCGACGAGCGCTGCGATGTTGCGTCATTTGGAAAAAGTAACAGGCGATGTTGGATCGTATCCGAAAATGACTACGACCAAGACTTCACGCATGGGGCATCTCGGATCGAATGCGAATTATCGAAATTTTCTCATCGATCAAGGATGGGCCACCATCGAATGGGCAGAGCGGGCCAATGCTGCCGATGTCAATGCTCATGCCAATCCTGCCCAGGCGATCATGGATAGTCGAAGAGCCCGCGCCCCGCGCAAACTGGATCAGATCATCGATCTCGGGAAGATTCGCATCACCGATGGCACAGCCGGCAAAAACATCTCCATTCCCACCATCCAATCGCAAGATGTTCAGGGCATCACCAGCAACCACGGCAGCTTGCGCGCTAGTTTGAGTCAACCACAGGGCGCACTGGAGCTGCACATCCAGTGGCAAGCGGGACTAACTACCGGTGCTTGGGAATCGAGCTTTATGATCTCGGAGAAATCGGGCAAAAAGCACATCGTGATCATCAAGGGCGAAACCTTGCCTCAATGAGACACCCTTAAGGTGCAGAAAACCATTGGGGCTCTTGACCGGGTTTCCATTTGATGTTGCAGCCACTCGCGGGGATGGTTTTTGTGGGTGGAGCCTCGCCGTCGAGCATGCGATCGATGGCATCTTGCAAATCACTGCCGCAAGCTACGCCATTTTTCGGGCGAGAGTCATCGAATTGACCCGCGTAGAACAATGCGAGGTTTTCGTCAAAGAGGAAAAAATCGGGTGTGCAGGCCGCACCGTATGCCTTGGCGACGGATTGAGTTTCATCAATGAGATACGGGAAGTTCCACTTGTGAGTCGCGGCAAATTCCTTCATGAATTCTGGGCCGTCTTGTGGATAAGCGGCGAGATCATTTGAGTTGATGCATATGGTTTCGACACGAAGTGCTGCGGCGCGGTCGGCGAATTCGCCAAGTTCGCTTGCGAGATGGATGACGTAGGGGCAATGATTGCAGGCGAAAAATACGATGGTGCCCAGAGAGCCGCGGGCCTCGTTCAGTGTGACGATTTTTCCGCTAGCGTTCGGGAGTGCGAAATCAGGAGCTTTGGAGCCAGGACGAAGTGTGAAGGTGGAATCTACGCGCATGTGTGTGAATTGGTTCGAATGTGTGATGGTGTATGAGTTGAAATTATTGGCGCTCCAGAGCCCAACGCAGGAGTTTTTCGGAGTCTTTCCAAATGTTGGGCGTGTTGGATTTGAGAACAACGACAATCGCTGCGCGGTTGCCAAGTTCGCCGGTGCAGATCAGGCAGCGTCCTGCGGCATTGGTGGTTCCCGTTTTCATGCCGTTGCAATAGGGCACAGTTTGCAGGACTTTGTTGGTGTTTTCGAGGGCAATGGTGCGGCCAGAATTGAAGCGAAAGGTCATGTTTTTTGTGGACATGAAGGAGCGAAGCAGGGGCGAGCGGTAGGCTTGGCGCGCGGCGATGGCCATATCGCGTGCGGTAGAAAATTGATCGGGCTCGGTCAAGCCGTGAGGGTTTTGGAAGCGGGATTGGCGCATGCCGAGTTTGGCGGCGTGGGCATTCATCATGGCACTGAAATTTTCCTGGCTGCCGCCTACATCACGAGCGAGGGCGCGCGCTACATCGTTGGCGCTTTTGACCATGAGCACTTTGAGGAGTTCGCGACGGGTGTATGTTTCACCGGCTTTGAGGTAAAGCTTGGTTGGTTCGCATTGCCCATCGGATGCGGCGATGGTGACTTGTTTATCGATGTCTCCACCTTCCAACACGCAGAGCGCGGTAATGATTTTTTGGGTGGACGCTACTTGGCGAGGGATGTCGGCATTTTTCGCATAGAGCACACGACCCGAGCCGATGTCGATCACGATGGCTGACTCGGCGGCGACGGGTGGAGGAGCGATCTGAGGAACCGAGCCGGGCAGTGGCTGCGGGATGCTGTTAGGGCTAACCTTGACGGAAGGGGTGCTGGCGCCACGGCGTGGCGATGGATCTGGGTTACCACCGCAGGATGCGATGAACAAGGAGGCAATGATGGTGAAATGATAGAAGTGGAACTTACAGCGTGCCATGGGCGCATGATAGAAGGAAATCCTGCCGGTGGGAAAGGGAAAAATGAATGCTGTTTGACTTGCTGGCAAATCTCGCGCATCGTGCCGGCAGGCCATGGCAGAGATCAATTACAAAGTCGGGAATGAAAAGCTCATCCGCGTGATGGATGCGGCATCAGCGCACTTGCGTGGCCTGCTGGAAAAGCAGGGGCGCAGTAGCGGAGCCTTGCGCATTGCGGTGATCGGCGGGGGGTGCAGTGGGCTACAATACAAAATGGATTTAGTCGATGGGCCGCGCGATCGCGATATCATGGTGCCAAGTAATGGTGTCAACGTCGTGATCGATCCGAAAAGCGCACTTTTTGTGAGCGGCAGTGAGTTGGATTGGTCCGATGATCTTCAGCAGGGCGGCTTCAAGGTGAGCAATCCGAATGCTCTGGTGACATGTTCTTGTGGCGAGAGTTTTGCTGCGTAATCGATGACGGCGATGGATGCTTTTGAATCTCTCGGATTGCCGTGCAGCTTGAATTTATCCGAGGAATCGGTGCGAGAGGCTTATCGTGTGGCTAGCAAAAACTACCAAGGAGATGAGCAAGGTTTTTCCCGATTAAACGAAGCCTATTGCGTGATCATGAGCCCTGCGGCGCGCTTGATGCACTGGCTAGAACTGGCAGGCATGAGCGGTGATCGTCGAGGTGTGGTCGCGGGTGAACTGTTGGATTGGTTTGGCGTAGTCGGCTCGGTGATTCAGGAAACGGATCAGCTGTTGCGTAAAAAAGAGCAGTGCCAGAGTCAATTGGCGCGCGCGTTGATGGAATCTAGTTTGCAACAAGGGCGTGAAAAAATCGAACGTTGCCAAGAGGATTTGCGCTTTGTTGCAGAATCGAAGATTGCTGATTTTCTGGCGATTGAATCGGGTGTGATCAATGCCGAACAGGCATGGATCTGCGCGCGTGATTTGAGTTTTCTCGAAAAATGGCAACAACAGCTTCGCGAGCGCTACGGGAAATTTTTCTCCTGATGTCATCAAATCCTGATTTTTGAACAGGCTTGCCAAAGATCGTGCAATGTTTCAGGATGTGCGTGATGAACCGGATCTTGCTACAGTTTGTTGCCTTATTCCTCTTCGCACTGAGTTGCACTTTCGGGCTTGGTCAGGAAAAAACTGGGCCGCGCAAGTTGCGGTTGCTGCCAGTAGGCGATATGCCGCCGTTCCGACAGGAGATTCGTGACGGAGTACGCTACGAACTCGAACCGGAACCAGGCTCTGAGCCTCCACGTATGATCTCGATACCGGTCACGAAAGAAAAAACTCTTACGGTGCCGTTGGCGCTCGGGACCTTTACCGAATTTTTGCCGTTGCCTGCGACATTGCAGATGTGCCGACTGCAAAAAGCGGAAGGTGATGAAGCTGAGCTGTGGAGCCAGATCCAGTTGCCAGAGCAAGGCGACTGCGCGGTGATCTTTTGGCGAGACCCGAAAGAAAATACCTGGGATGCAGTGCGCTCGCTGGTTATCCCCGAAGGGCCAGTTGCATTTCCGGCGGGTACAGTGCGCATGGTCAATACATTATCGACAAATTCAAAGTGGGTGTTTGCCAACAAAACTATCGAGCTCAAAGCTGGGGGTGTTTTGGTGGAAAAGTTGCCCGCTGAGACGGTGCCTGTGCAAGTCTCAGTCCTCGATGCAGAACAAAACTGGCGCGTTGTGTTTCAAAGCGCGATCGGACAAGGTGCGGATGAACGCAGCAATGTTATTCTCTACCGCGCGGATGGCGAGGAAGTGCGCAGTCCTGTAAAGGTGATCAATTTGCGCGAACAGGCGAATCTACCTCCCGCAAGAGTCGCGCCGCCTAATCCCTGAATCTCGTTTATGAGAAAAGTTTCCGATCTAACGAGCGGTACTGGATCGCTTCGAGGATGTGATGATCTTGAATGTGCTCACTGCCCTCAAGGTCAGCAATCGTGCGCGATACCTTGAGGATCCGATCATGCGCCCGCGCGGAAAAATTCATCGATTCCATTGCATGCTCGAGATATTGAGTACTTGTAGAATTGAGAATACAGTGCTCACGGACCAATTTTGCTGACATCGCGGAATTCGTGTTTGTGCCTTTGTGTTTCTCGAATCGTCTGGTCTGTACTTCTCTCGCCACGGCGACTCGTTCGCGGATCGTGGCAGATTTTTCACCGAGTTCGGTCGACGACAGTTCTTTGAAATCCACCAGCGGCACCTCGACGTGAATGTCGATGCGGTCGAGCAAGGGACCAGAAATTTTCTGCCGATACTTTTCGATCACGCGCGAGCCACAGCGGCATTCTCGTTTGGCATCTCCATAGTAGCCACAGGGGCAGGGGTTCATGGCGGCCACCAGCATGAAACGCGAGGGGAAAGTCAGCGAACCAGCGGCTCTCGAAATGGTGACATGTCCGTCTTCTAACGGTTGGCGCATCACTTCCAGTGTCTGACGGCGGAATTCGGGAAGTTCATCCAAAAACAAAAGTCCGTTGTGCGAGAGAGAAACCTCGCCCGGGCCTGGGTTGGTGCCGCCACCGAGAAGGCCGGCATCCGAAATCGTATGGTGCGGTGCGCGATACGGTCGCGTGGTGATGAAAGATCGCTTGGGATCCAGAAATCCAGCAATCGAATGAATTTTGGTAGTCTCAATTGCTTCATCCTCACTCATATCAGGGAGAATGCTCGGCAGTCGTTTCGCGAGCATCGATTTCCCTGTTCCTGGAGGACCTACCATCAAAATGTTGTGCCCACCAGTAGCTGCCACTTCCAGCGCGCGCTTCACTTGGTATTGGCCTTTGACCTCCTCAAAATCGACTTCGTATTTGCGATGCGATTCGAAGAACGCCTTGCGATCCATCACGAAGGGCGCGATCGGTTCTAAGCCTGTGAGGTATTGCCACGTTTGATGAAGAGACTCAACTCCGATGACCTCAATGCCCTCAACGATCGCTGCTTCTGGCGCATTCACCGCAGGCACGATCAAGCGCTTTTTGCCTCGTGCTCGCGCTTCTAAGGCAATCGGCAATGCTCCTTTCACCGCGCGCACTGTTCCATCGAGCGCAAGCTCACCGACAACATAAACATCATCGGCTGGTAAGCTCAATTCGGCACAAGCCGAGGCCATGGCCAGCGCAATCGGCAGGTCAAATGATGGGCCTTCTTTCTTCAAATCAGCCGGTGCAAGGTTCACGGTTTTGCTGCCATCGCTCATCGGCAGGGCCGAGGCGATGATTGCGGAGGTCACACGCTGGATCGATTCGCGCACCGCCGCATCGGGCAGTCCAACCACATAAATCTGCGGTTTTTCTGAGCCCCAGGCATTCACTTCCACCTCAACTTCTTGAGCATCGACACCACGTAAGGCTGCTGAATAGATTCGAGTAATCATCTGAACAGTGAAAAAATGCCGATTTTTTGACCGACTAGCAATCTTTTTTTCTGGGAAAAATAGGCAAATAGCTGAAAAAATCTCATGCGACAAATTGACGCAGCGCGACACCTTGCGACAGTCATTTCGCCCTACCCAACCATGTGCGCTACCCGAAATGCACCATTTCATAAGTGTTTTCTGATATATCTCATTACGGCACGATCATTGCTGCCATTCCATCTGTAGCATCTCGACGGCATCATGGAGGAATTCTTTTACGATAATTAGAATAATTTACTCAGCGGGGACGTTACATTAGTAGTAACAACAAAACAAAACAATGGCATCAGAATTCGACAGCAGCATGAAGGCCTATATGAAGGAGATCGCGAAAACTCCGCTCCTCACTCCCGAGGATGAAATTACACTTTCGAAAAGGATCAAAAAGGGCGACCAAGCTGCGCGCACCCAGATGATCCAAGCCAATCTTCGCCTCGTTGTGAAGATCGCCCAAGACTACGCTGGCTACGGCATGCCCGTCGCCGACCTGATCTCTGAGGGCAACATTGGTCTCATGAAAGCTGTCGATCGCTTTGACCCCGTCAAAGGTGGCAAACTTAGCACCTACGCCGCATGGTGGATTAAGCAATCGATTAAACGCGCTCTCGCCAACCAAAGCAAAACGATTCGTCTTCCCGTTCACATGGTGGACAAAATCGCCAAATTGCGCCGCATCACCGCGATGCTTACCGAGGCCTACGGTCGTGAGCCATCCGATGAAGAACTCGCCGAAGAAACCGGCATTCCTCGTCGCAAGTTGGCGATGCTCAAGCAAGCGTCGCAACGCCCGACTTCTCTGGATGCTCCCATCAACGAAGGTGAAGGCACAGCTTACGGTGAAATCATCGGCGATGAAAAAGCTTCCAATCCTCTCGACTTGCTCTCGGACAAAAATCTGCACGACAATCTCGATGGCTTGCTGACCATTCTTGATAGCCGCGAACGCGCAATCATCGATGAACGCTTCGGCCTCACCGGCAAGCGTCCTTTGACACTCGAAGAAGTCGGTCGTGAATTTGGCGTTACCCGCGAACGCATCCGCCAGCTCCAAAACAGCGCCTTGACCAAAATGCGCAATGCGCTGCGCAAGAAGGACAAAGCCGTTGTTCGTCCTGCCGAAGGCGAATGGGCCTAATTCATCAAGAGATCACGCCCTGATGCGACAAACCGTCCATTGACCACTCGTCACGGGCGGTTTTCTCTTGGGCTCATGATTTCTGTCTCGACCTTTTGCCAAAAAACCGTAACGTAATCCTCTCCACCACTATATGAAAAAAAATACACTGATTGCATCCATTGCACTAAGTCTTGCGACACTCACTTGCGCTTTTGCAGGTGGCGAAGGCTGGGTGACTGACTTCGAGGCCGCTAAAAAATCTGCTGCCGAAGAAAAAAAAGACCTCTTGATTGACTTCACCGGCTCCGATTGGTGCGGTTGGTGCATCAAGCTCAATGAAGAAGTATTTGACCACGAGCCATTCAAAAAAGGCACGCAGGACAAGTTCGTTCTCGTTGAGTTAGACTTCCCACAAAAGAAAGAATTGGATGCCAAGCTCAAAGAGCAAAACGAAGCTCTTCAAAAGAAATACCAGGTGCAGGGTTTCCCTACGATTCTTCTTTGTGACGCCACTGGCAAGCCATACGCACAAACTGGATACCAGCCCGGCGGTCCAGAAAAATATGTGGCTCATCTCGATGAATTGGTTGCCGTTCGCACCAAGCGCGACGAAGCATTTGCCAAAGCAGATGCCGCCAAGACTGACGTAGAGAAGGCAACCTTCCTCGTCGAGGGACTCAAGGCTCTCGATAATGACCAATTGGTCGATAGCAGCTACGCTGACGTTGTCGAAAAAATCAGCGAACTCGACAAAGAAGACAAAACGGGATTTGTCAAAGAGCGCAAAGAAGCCATCGCGAAAAAAGAATCTGCCGCCAAGTTGGAAGAAAATGTGCAAGAATTCATGGGCACGAAAATTCAGCCTTTGATGGAAGGTAAGAAATATCCAGAGGCACTTACTGCTGTGAAGGAGTTCATCAAGTCCAATCCCGATCTTCCAGAAGAATACAAAATTGGCATGACCCTCAACATTGGTCTAGCTGGTCCGATGGAAAAAGGAGATTTGGATGCCGCAAACGCATTCGTTGACGATGTTGCGAAAGAATATCCAGAGAGTGATGTTGCCAAAAACGTTGATATGATCAAAGGCCGCATCAAACAAGGCATTGAACAAATGAAAGCACAAGCAGGCGCCGCGGAAGAAGAAGCCGAAGAGGCTCCCGCAGAAAAAGAGGCACCAGCTGAAGAAAAAGAAGCTCCCGCAGAAAAAGAATAATTTTCTGCGAGTATCGACTCTAACAAAAAAAACGCCACGGCTCAAACCGTGGCGTTTTTTTATGCATCCCATTCGTTTACCAAGCAATCTGCGTATCGCGATAAATCCCAGCTGGGACCTCTTGTCGCTCGGCGGTGCTGTTGTGGATGCTTACATCGCCCTCGATGATGACACCCTCGGCGAAGGACACCAAACCCTGGACTTTTAGTTGATGGCATCCAGCCAAAGAGGGCATGCCGATGGATTCAATGGAGTCAACGAGTTTGTAGTGGTCGTCCATTTGCACATCGGGCGGCACACCTTGGCGCTCGGCACGTAAGACAACGCGACCATCTGCGGCAACTTCGTAGGCATCGGAGCGCAGGCAGAAAAGATCTGCCGTGGTTTTCACAGGTGCAAAACGACTGCGTGGCACCTCGATGGCGGACGCTCCCGCAAAGCACTCGATGGCAGCACCCATGGCGACTTCGAGTTGGATCACTGCGGTGGAATTTTTATCGCGCGGGTCCACCGTTTTGCGATTCACAATCATCGGCAAGGGCAGGACGCCATCCGATTTTTCTAACAAATCGCGCAAGGCATCGAGGCGTAGCCAGAGATTGTTGGTGTTGAAATACTGATGTTTTTCGATGTTTTGGAATTCTTCGAGATCCTCGCTGGGGCACTGGGCAACTTCGCGCAAGAGCAACTGGCCATCACAGGTTCGCACGGCGAGGTGACCACCTTTGCGGTCCGCGGCTGTGCGACGTGTGACTTCCATCAAGAAGGGCGCGCCGCTCTCGGCGAAATATTTCAGCAGCTCTGGTTCCATGACCGCACCAAGGTTGTCGGAGTTCGAGACAAAGGCATAGGTCACTCCGGCGGCGAGCAAGCGATCGAGCCAACCACTGCCGACCAGTGCCGGATAGAGATCACCGTGGCCCGGTGGACACCACTCGAGCTCGGGATCTTGCGGCCAGCTTACGGGGGCAAGGGTTGCGGCATCGAGCTTGGGGATTTGATTTTGCATCAATTCCACCTCGCTGCGTTCGGCGAGTCCCACACCTTGGTAGCGACTGAGGTGCTCCATGGTGTCATCGCTGGTGCTGAAACTATTCATCAAGAGCAAGCGCACATTTTCACCACTGACTTCGCGCAAGTGCAAAATTTGTCGCGCCATGATGTCGAGAAACGTCGAGCCATCGCGCACGGACAGCAGACTCTTGGCGGCTTGCAGGCCCATGCTGGTGCCAAGACCGCCATTGAGCTTGATCACAGCGACTTTTCCGAGCAATGCCGGATCGACTTCGCCCTGTTGCTCGCGGATCTTCGACCAGTCTGCCAAGCCCTGGGCGGGTGAAATTTGATCCTCGGAAATCAGACCAGATTCTTGACGAACGAGCGCGTGAAAGTTTCGGCGAAACGCCTCAATCGCCGCATGGGAGACGGCAGCTTGTTTCATTTTGGCTTCAATCAAAGAAAAATCGCTCATGGCGACCCAACGCTAGCAGAGACGGAGTCCCCAAGGCAATCCGATTCCGCGTTTTTCACTGAGAGCACGAATTCTGAAATGGCATACGAGAGCTCATCCGAGACGTATCTTGCATCGATGGCGATTCCTGCTACGCATTGGGCATGAGAAAACCTTTCGTGTTACTCGGGCTGATGGCATGTGTGATGACTTCAGCGGCGCTGGCGGAAACGCCAGTCGAGTTGAAACCGATCAATGTCAGAGACTTTGGCGCCAAAGGCGATGGCGTGACGGACGATACTGTTGCGATCAATGCTGCCATTGTTGCGGCACAAAAATTGGGCTCGGGCGCTGTCGTATCGTTGCCTTCAGGCCGCTACAAAACCGCAACGGGAGCAGAAAAGTCGATTCACATCAAGGGGGCTGATGGGCTTACGTTTCAAGGCGAAGGCGACACGACCATTGTGTCAGGCGATCTGGATGAGCCGGTGTTCCGCATCGATGAAAGCAAAAGCGTAACAGTTCGGAAAATCTCCATAGATCACGATCCTCTGGGCTACACGCAGGGCACGATCACGGCGGTGGACATCCCGAACATGACTTGCGAAGTCTCGATCGACCCCGGATATCCCGCACCAAACGATCCGTCGTTCAAAGGATCGCAGGTGCATCCCTTTGTGTTTCCCGACAAGAATTACTATCAACTCGACCGCCATTGGCCCAACCCAATTGAAATGGTAAAAACTGGAGAGCGCACGTGGCGCTGGAAGCTTCAAGGACCGCCCAATATCGAAAACTGGCCCGGCAAGAGGTTTTTCATCTACACCGAGAGCCGCAGCCACGCTTTCGTCCTCAGCAATCTTCGCGACACGACTTTAGAAGACATCAATTACTGGGGCGGCGGGGCCAACGCGGGCTATTATATCAGAGGGCTGGAAGGCACCACCACGTTCCGGCGTTTCGTGATCGGAGTGCCTCCCGGCTCCAATCGACTTTATTCCTGCACGGGTGGCGGCCAGGTCAGCGGCCTACGCGGAAAACTTCTGCTAGACCACTGCGATTTTTCCAAAATTGACGACGACGGCATTGATATCTTGGCAGATTACACACGCATTATCGAGCAAAGAGACAAGCGGACCTTGCTCGTGCAGGCAAAAAAACACGATTACCGCACGGGCGACCGAGTGGAGCTCTGGGACTGGCAGCACAAAAAAATGCGCATGAATGCTATCATCACAACGGCCACGCCCAACCCCGACGGAACGTTCGTAATTGCTCTGGATCGTGATGTCGTGACCGAGCGCGTCGGCGTGGGCGTGGGTATGAACTTCAGTCGCGAATCCATGATTGACGGCATCGACCGGCTCATCAACGTGGCGACGGTGGGGCAGGAAACCATCATCCGCGACAGCAAGTTCCAGGTCTTTCGGGCAAAGTGCCTCAACCTGAAAGCCGCCAACTGCACGATTGAACGCTGCACCTTCAGCAACAGCTTCCAGCCTGCGGTTTTCGCCGGACCCGAATGGTATTTCGAGGAAGGATCGTCCATTCGCAACCTTACCGTGCGCGACTGCATTTTCACCGACAACAACCACCCCAACATTGTCATCGGCACTTCGCCAATATCGGGAATTCCCGGCGAAAAACCCAAGGTGAGCGATGCGCCGGAACACACCTCCTACGACAGCACGAACATCCTGATCGAAGGCAACTCGTTTTCTGGCTTCGGCACCACGCCGAGTGTCTTTGACTGGAACTGGCCCGTCGGCCCGGCTATCACGATCACTTGCGCAGCCGATTTGATGATTCGCGGTAATACGTTTGGCCCGCTCGCAGAGAATGCACCCAAAGGCACGATGAAAGTCCTCGTTGAGAAATCAAAAGACGTAAAGATCATCGATAACAAAGGGATTTCTGCCGAGGAAACAACTGTCCACGAAAATAGAGGCGGTTCAAAAAAATGAGTGGTTTCATTTTTTCGTTAGTTTGAGATCACTCTATGGTGGGTATTTTTTATCTCCTGAGAATGATTCGCGTGGCAGTATTTGTAACGATAGGTGTGACTGCAAATCTCTGATAGCCATGTTGCATTCGTGCATGTTGCATTGGTCGGGATTTCTGCTACGTTTTGCGCATGAGAAAATGCATCTTGTTGCTCGGGCTGATGGCCTGTGTGATGACTTCGATGGCGCGAGCCCAGAAAATGCCTGCTGAGCTGGAGCAGTTGCTAGCGACCCTGCGCAATGACAAAAGTGGCCAGTTGACGCAGTTTGCCGAAGCGATGCTCGGTAAAGATGGCGGCAACAAGTTGTTCTACTTCCCCACCAAAGATCAGCCTACCACACCCAAAACCTACGGTCGCGCTTTCACCGATGTGACGTTTCGTGCGGCCGATGGCGTGTCATTGCACGGGTGGTTGATGCCCGTGGATCGTGATGTGAAATCAAAGGGCGTGGTGGTGTTTTCGCATGGCAATGCAGGCTCGGTCGGGCACCATCTTGGGTTCATCGATTGGATGGTCGATGCGGGTTATGATGTCTTGCTCTATGACTATCGGGGCTTTGGGAAATCAGGCGGCACTCCATCGCGCGAAGGCTTGATCAAGGATGTGGAGGCAGCGTTTTCCTTTGTCGCCCAGCGCAAGGATCTCGCGGGGCGTGGTGTTTTTTCGTTTGGCCATAGTCTTGGCGGAGCGAAGTCGATTGTCGCCTTGAGTCGCACCCGAGTGCCGAATTTGCGCGGTGTGATTACGGATGGAACCTTTGCATCGTATGAAGGAATGGCAACGGTTCTCGCTGGTGATTTCGGAAAAAATTTGGTGTCTGATGAGCTAGCGCCGAAGGACTATGTGGCCCGCCTCCCGGCTCCGTTGTTGATCGTGCACGGCACCGCAGATGAGGTAGTGCCTTTCGCTCAGGGTAAGCAACTTTTTGCCGCAGCAGTGCCGCGTAAGACGTTTTATGAGGTTAAAGGTGGCGGCCATGGCAATTCTCTCGCACGCAATGGCGGTGAGTATCGAAAAAAAGTGTTAGAGTGGATGTCGCAGTTTCGCTGAGCGTCACTTCTGGCGTTTGCCCTCCCAGACCTCGTCGGTTTCTTCGGCGGATTGAGGTTCCAGGTGAGTGATGATGCGACCGTAGGGTGCCAGCAAGGCACAAATTTTTTCTTCGGCCATGGTAGCGATCTCGTGGGCGTCATGCACCGTCATTTCATCGGCGACAACGATGTGCAATTCGACCCAATGGGTGTGGCCTGAATGACGATGGCGCAGATGGTGATAGCGGAAGGGATGTTGGGTTTGTAGTTCGTCTAACAGATGGCGAATTTTTGCTTCGGTTTCTGGCTCGGCAGCATCCATTAAGCCGCCGAGGCTTTCACGAATGAGCTTGATGCCTGTCCAGAGAATGTTCGATGCCGCTAGAAACGCCATGATCGGATCCCACCACGGCCACTTGGTGAAATACACGAGCCCCAGTGCGATGAGCACGGCTACGCTGGTATAAACATCGGATAGCACATGATGTCCATTCGCACGCAACACGGTGGACTGACGTTTTTTTCCGATGCGCAATAAAGCGAGCCCCAGCACTAAGTTGATCAGCATTGCCAGCCCAGATAAGCTGGCACCGATGCCGATGTGTTCCATTTTCGGCCCTGCGATCAGGCTGCGTCCGGCCTCGTAGTATATCAGCAATGCTGCCGTGGAGATCATTGCGCCTTCAAATCCCGCCGAGAGATACGAGGCTTTGTCATGACCGAAGTGATGCTCGTCATCGGCGGGTTTGTGCGAAAGTTGTAGGGCGCGCACGGCGATGGCAACGGCAACGAGGTGGACCACAGACTCCGCGGCATCCGAGTAAAGCGCTGAGGAATTGGTGACTTCCGCCGCCCAAACTTTTAACGCTAGCAAAATGATCGCCACGCCGAGGGAAATCAGCATGATGGTCATTTGTTCGCGGTAGGATTTTTGTTGGGATTCGGTCATCATAGAACGCACCGAGAATGGCGCATGATGTTGTGCATAGCAAGCATGGGTTGATCGAGTCGATGGAAATAGAATTTCGCAGATACCAACAAGCAGAGGTTGCATTCGATGGCAGAACTTGGCAAAGAGGCGCGGTGCAGCAGATCAAAGCCGTTTTTTTTGACTTCGATGGAATTCTCGTGGATACCGAGTGGGCGATCTATCAGGCGTGGCTGAAATGTTTTTCGTTAGAAAATCAACCATTGCCGTTGGAGATTTACACGCGGTGCATTGGCAGTGATTTTGCCACGTGGTCGCCGAAGACCCATTTGGAAGAACTGACGGGAAAAACTTTCGACTGGGATGCTCTCGATGCCTCGAGACAGAAAGAGATTGTGGCCGAGCTTGCCGAAGAGGGAGCTATGCCAGGTGTTACGGAAGTGTTAGATTTGCTGCGTGAGCGCGGCATTCCTCTGGCGGTGGTATCGAGCTCATCGCATTTTTGGGTCGATGGCTGGTTGAACAAGCTGGGGATTTTTTCCTATTTCGATCAAGTGGTATGTCGCGGCGATGCGCCACGGATCAAACCAGCACCTGATTTGTGGATCGAGGCGGCTCGTCGATTTTCGTTAGATCCGGCGCAGTGCCTGGCGATTGAGGATTCGCGCAACGGCTTGATTTCCGCCAAAGAAGCCGGGCTGCAAGTGTGGGCGGTGCCCAATCGCGTGACGCAATGCCTTGATTTTTCTGAGGCAGATCGTGTTTTGGGTTCGTTGACCGAGGTGATTAGTATCCTGCGGGATGACGCATGATGTAGCCCTTCACGCCGCGACGCCATGGTTTCCAGCGTGGGCCAGAACGTGATCCATCACCACCGGTGTCGAGTCGCAATCCTGCAACTGTCATGAAAACGTGGCCATTGCGAGAGTAGATCGTGATCCAGTCGCCCTCGCCGCGTTTTCCGTAGGTGAGGTATCCTCGGGATGGCATGCTGCCTTTCATGAGGCCAGATTCGCGTAAAACATAGGAAACCGTGCCGGAGCAATCATAGCCGCTGTCGTTGTGGCGTGCGTGACCACCACCCCATTTGTAGGGTTTGCTTTGCAGGCGATTGCCGGCTGCGATTGCCGCGATTACGGCCTTAGGAGCGCGTTTCGGAGCATAGGCCATGCCGTCCTTAAGCATGGCAGTGCGACCATGCTCAAACTTGTGAATAACGGGATCCTTGGCTTTGACTTGAAAGCAGGAAGTCTGTGTAAGGGAAATGACAGCGGCGGATAGAAGCAGCAGGATGCGCATGTGGAATAAAGTTGTTAGGATTGTTGGAGCCAAGCGACCACTTGAGCGAGTGCCCGACCGCGATGACTAAGAGAATTTTTGATTTCGGCACCGAGTTCGGCGAAGGAACGATCGTAGCCTTGGGGTGCGAAGAGGGGATCGTAGCCAAAACCTTCGGCGCCTGAGGGGGCATCGAGGATGCGGCCTTCGACTGAACCGACAAAGTGCACCAGTGCTTTGCCATCGCGTGCGATGACCATGGTGCAGAGAAAACGAGCGCTGCGCTGATCGGAGGGAATTTGTTTCATTTCCTCTAACAAACGGGCATTGTTGCGAGGATGATTGCCTTCTTCACCGCCGTAGCTGGAGGACCAGACACCGGGCGCGCCGTTGAGGGCATCGACCTCCAAGCCTGAGTCGTCGGAGAGCACATAGCCCTCGACCAAAGCACTGATGGCCACGGCCTTGAGCGTGGCATTTTCGAGAAACGTTGTGCCGGTTTCTGCTACCTCGGGCCAATCGGGAAAATCCGTGGCATCCTTGACCTCAAAGGCGTCGCCCACCATCTGGCGGATTTCCGCGGATTTGTGCTGGTTGCGCGTGGCGATGATCAATGGCGTGGACGGCATGCCAGAGAATGTCATCGTTGCCCAAAATAGGCGAACGTTTTTTGAACAAAAATCTCCATGGAGAACGCTTCCTAATTGATGAAACTGTTGAAAAAAGTAGTCGCCACCGTCCTTTCCACATTTGCCTTCGTGGGAGTATGCCACGCCAACCTCGATGGCTGGTCCACCGATCTTGATGCCGCTATGGAAAAGGCGAAAAAAGAGAAAAAATCGATCTTGGTCGAGTTCACTGGTTCCGACTGGTGCCCGCCCTGCATCGCCATGCGCAA
>JBIIAI010000136.1:0-8161 GCA_044239965.1 Akkermansiaceae bacterium | reverse complement strand
TGGATGCGCAGGCGGGCGGCGTGGAGGCCAAAGGGGGAGACGCCGAGGCGCTGCTTCAGGGCGAGCATGCCGGGCTCAAGGGTCATTTCCTCATCGGGAGCCTCGCCGGTTTCCCAATCGATGAGAACCATTTCGGGGTATTTCCACAGGTTGCCCAAGGGTGAATCACGAGTGAAAGCTTCGCGGAAGATGAAAGGAAAGCGTCCGTTGATCTCGAAGTAGCGATGTACGATGGCGCGGAATTTACGAATGCGCAACATGGCGAGGTCCATGGAGGACTGATCGGCGTTCATGTCATCGAGGCGACCTTGAGTGAGAGATATGAGCTCTTGGGCGCTGGAAAGAGCAGGGATCGGAGCGCTGCGTCGATAGTAGCCTTGGCCTTTTTCAACTTTAGCGATCGGTGAGGAGGGATCGCAGGACATGATGGAAAAGTGGTAACGCAGTGAGGCGTCCGAATAATTTCCATCGAGTTGGAGTCTCACCAAGCGAATGAGTTCTGTGCCCTTGATCGCGTCCACAGGATTGGTGGGGAGCAAGGCGATCAGGATGTCATTCAGTTGTTTGCGGAGACTCATGTTTGTGGGGGGTATGCAAGAGTAGTTTTAGGGAAGTTTCAAGCGCTATCGTGGATTTTTTTAAAATTTTAAATGAGTGGATGAGGTGTTTGTCGTTGGAGTTGGTGGTTTTTCATGAAATGAAGAGGCTTGGGGTAAAAGTATTTTATGGTTGTTAATTTTTTTGTATTTCGTGATTTGCTCGCTTGACGATGTCACAAGGGCGCGACAGGCTGCGGGTTCCAATGAAAGATCGATTGAGTGACATTCATGTGACGGCAAACGTCACCCTGCCGAGTCCCGAGGAGCTGGTGCGGGAAATCCCCTGTGGCGAAAAAGACGCGGCATTTATGGTGCGTTCGCGCGAGGACGTGCGGCGTTCGATTTTTGGAGAGAACGGGAAATTTCTCGTAGTGGCGGGGCCTTGCTCGATCCATGATGTGGATGCGGGTCTAGAGTATGCGCAGCGATTTGCAGGACTAGCGGCGCAGGTCCAAGAGCGGATGACCCTGGTAATGCGGGTGTATTTTGAAAAACCGCGGACTACGGTGGGGTGGAAGGGCTTGATCATGGATCCGCGTCTGGATGGGAGCAATGACATTGCGGAAGGATTGGCCGTGGCGCGGCGGTTTTTGTTGCAGGTGATGCGCATGGGCGTTGCGACATCGACCGAATTACTCGATCCGATCACGCCGCAATACATCGCGGATCTGATCAGTTGGTCGGCGATTGGAGCGCGGACGACGGAGTCGCAGACGCATCGGCAAATGGCTAGCGGGCTCTCGATGCCCATGGGATTTAAGAATGGCACGATGGGTAACCTGGAGCCAGCGATTAACGCGATCAAAGCAGCGATGCAGCCACAAACGTTTTTGGGTGTGGGCATGGATGGTCGGGCCTCGGCGGTGACGACTTCGGGCAATCCAGATTGCCATGTGATCTTGCGTGGTGGGGAGTGTGGTCCGAATTATCAGTCCTCTGCGGTAGCGGAAACGCGGGCTTTGTTGGAAAAGCACAAGCTTCCCGCAGCGATCATGATTGATGCCAGTCACTCGAATTGCTCGAAAAACCATCAGCTGATGCCTGAGGTATTTCGTGACATTGTAAGGCAACGTGCGGCAGGGGATCGATCGGTGATCGGCGCGATGCTGGAAAGTCATTTGGTCGCTGGGGCGCAGAAATTTCCTCAGCCGAAATGTGATCTCGTTTATGGTCAGAGCATTACGGATCCATGCATCGATTGGACGACCACGGAAGACTTGATTTTGCGGGCGGCGGATGCCCTCGGTGAGGCATGCTGATTCTGCAGTGGATATTTTCTGCTTTCGCTTGTCAGGAGTGTGGGATTCGTGCATCTTGACGCCGATGTTTTTTACTCCCAAATGGAAGAAGGATACGGATGCGTTGATCAAAGGCGCGCAGAAATTCCTTCATTACAAGCGTGATTTGCTCAAGCCTGACCGCATTGACGAAATTCAATCGCGCATCGGTGATTTGAAAGCTGCTCTGAAAAGTAGCAAGCGGGATCGCGTAGATGAGTGCTCCAAGCAACTGCGGGCGACTTGTGAAAATGCCTTGCCGCGTCAGGCGCAGCAAAGTTGGTTTGAGGAAAATGTGGAGGTGATCTTCGTGGCGCTCGTTGTGGCCTTGGGCATACGCTCCTACATCATTCAGCCGTTTCGCATTCCGACAAATTCGATGTATCCCACGCTCAACGGAGTGGTAACTACGAATTTGAATGCAGATGAATTTCAAAAAGAAAAACCTTGGCTCGGCGGTCAAGTCTACGATTGGGCTTCAAAAGCTCGTCGCTGGCATCGCATTGAGGCTCCGACATCGGGTCGCATCGTGGCATTAGAAGATCGCTCGAAGTTGTTTTTCTCGCGCACCCGTGTGGTGTTTGATAATGGCGCCTCAGTGATTTTTCCCGCACCTGTAGGTGAAACACAGCAGGCATTGAGTGGTGGCAAGCCTTTTACCTCACCGATTGGATCAGCTTTCAATAAGGGCGAAGTCATGTTCCAAGGAACTGTCGATGGCGGTGACCTCGTATTGGTGGACAAAATTTCCTACCATTTTCGCAAACCAGTGCGCGGTGAAGTTTTTGTGTTCGATACCCTCGGCCTCGAACGCAAAATCGGCAAGCACAGCTCAGGCAATACAGGTGACCAAGCCAAAGCCACGCACTACATCAAGCGCCTCTGTGGTGTGCCGGGTGATACCCTGCGCATCGACTCACCGCATCTCTACGTCAATGGTAAGATTGCGACCGAGAAAGGCATCGCCAATGTCTTTCGACTTAACAACCTTGGACTCGAAGGCGGTCATGGTTACTCGTATGCACGAGGGGGTGATACCGAAATATTTAATTCTGAGAGCACACTCACGCTATCGGCCCAAGCTCCGCAAGGCATGCGTGAATACGCAGCGCTTGGTGATAATTCCGGCAACTCGCTCGACTCTCGTTATTGGGGCAGCGCGAAGGAATTCAATCTCGTCGGTCCGGCTCTCTTCTCGCTCTGGCCCTTCACCTCGGGCCACTGGGGATTCATCAAATGAAATCTTCGGAAATCACCCGCAAAGCGAAGTCGAATCTCGCGTTTGCTCTCAACATCCTGCCGAAAGAACGGCGGGATGACATGGTGGTTTTCTATGCGTATTGTCGTGTGATTGATGATATCGCCGATGAGGAATCACGCCCCGTGCCCCAGCGCAAAGCAGAACTCGCCGATTGGCGCGAAGGCTTGACCAGCGGCTTTCTTGCCCCGACCGATTTTCAAAAAGAAGTCATCGCCCTCGTTGAGAAATATCAAATTCCGTTAGACCTGATGACCGCCATCATCGATGGCTGCGAAATGGACACCGAGCCACTGCGATTCCGCACTTGGGAAGAACTGCAGGGCTACACTTGGAAAGTCGCTTGCGCAGTGGGTTTGATCTCACTGAAATTGTTCGGTGCCACTGATCCGAAGTCGGAGACCTTTGCCGTCGCTCTCGGGCATGCTCTGCAACTCACCAACATCATGCGCGACATCGGCGAAGACGCGGCGAACAATGGTCGTATCTATCTGCCGCTCGATGATCTCGAAAAATTTTCATACCGCGAAGAAGACCTGCTGAATCGCACCTACGATGCCCGCTTTACGGCATTGATGCAGTTTGAATTCGAACGCTGTCATCAACTCTACGAAACAGCCCGCACCAGTCTTCCTGCCAGCGATCGCAAGGCCTTAGTCTGCGCCGAAGTGATGCGGGAAATCTATCACACCGTGCTCACGCAAATGAAGGCCGATCAATTTCGTGTGTTCGACAAACGCTACAGTCTGTCAACCTTCCGCAAAATGGCGATTCTAGCGAAGCACATGGTTGGGTGAAATCTTGTGATCAAGATTCCTTCGCGCCTAAGGCTCCGATTGGCAGTGCTTCGGCTTTTTTTCTCGGTGCGGATTTTTGGTGTGGCAGGTAATGCGCGTTGAACTCGTATTTGCCCTCCTGCCATTCGGTTCCGCCTTGGAGAAGAGGAGATGTTTTGTTGAGTCGAAAATCTTGCGCTGCGATGTTGAGAAAGCCGGGATCATTTCCTGCGCTACAAGTGTCTTCTCCATGAATCGTTCCTAACAATTTTCCACGACTCGACACCCAGCCTTCACTGAACCAGCAGTTCTTGAGATCGATGCGGCCTTGCTCTGCGATGAGTGCGAGTTGACGGCCACCAGCGCTCACATAAAACAAATTGTTGCGGCAATCGACGCGCTCATCTGCAGAGGATAATCGAAACAGCATGGTCGGACTCTCACGTGTCGAAACCACGGTGTTGTTGTGAAAATGCAGCGTGCCTTTGCGATACCATTCTTTTTTGTCGCTGTCGCCGCCGTAGTGAACGATCTGACTGTTGCCGTCACCTTCGCGTTCGATCAATACATTGCCATAAACCCAGGTGTCGCGATAGCGTGGATCGTTGCGCAAGATTTCGCTATCAGCGGCATCGACCAAATCCAGTTGCCGATTTCCGCCCTCGATCCAATTGTGTTTCACCAACAGCCCTGCGGAGCGATCTTTCAAATTGCTGCCCAAACATTCGGCACGCAAGGGTCCGTAATGATTGAACTGAAACGTAATGCCCTGCGCTGCGGTGTAACTGTTGTGCTCAAGGATGCTGCCCTCGATGCCATTGCTGTGAATGAAGCAAGAATCAACGAGAATGTCCTTGGCGAGATAACTGGTAAAAAATCCATTGCCGCTGTCATGCATCACGCAGTTGCGCACGATGATGTGCTCGCCTTTTTCGATGAAAATCGCTGAGGCATTTTTATCATAAGCCGTTTTACCATCACGACCATGAAATGTATATGGTGGCCGCGCACTGCGGATCTCAAGATTTTCGATCACGATGTGTTGAGGCATCAGGTCGGCTGGTTTGTTAGAGCCTCCGATCTTGATCACGGCCCGAGTCTCGCTCCAAAAATTCAACTCCTTGCGCGTCTGCGCATCACGACCATCGATGACCGGCAACTGCCCTTGCTCATTGGCAATGCCCCTCACCACAATCGGCTTGTTCGCCTCGCCTTGCCGACAGATTACCCATTTGCTGCGATACGGTTCTGCCCGCCAATGAATGTTCACGACATCACCTGCCTCTAACGATTCCCAAGGCACCGCCTCAATCTCGACCAATTCTTTCCCCGGTCCCACGTCGTAAGTTTTCGCCTGCATCAAAGCGGTCAAACATCCGAGCGCCACGATCATCGTAAAAATTGCTCGGGTGAGAAAACAAATTGTCGCTTGGTGAATCATGACATCAATCTAAACAAGCACCGCAAAATGCCAAGCGCTAAGCTTGTGGAGATGGTAATATATCTGCTTGGTCCTTTCTCATTCGCCAGTTGCAGCGCGATTAGTGGAACGTACCGCCACGAGCTATTGCTTTTTATAGCCAGCGGGCACGAGGAAAATGGAGTCGGGGACTTTGTTTTCTTTGAGGGAGGTGACGTGTTTGGTCTCGGTGACTCCGTGCATTTTTGACTCGGATTTGAGGATGATGCCGTCGATGAAAGGTTCGCGATTGAGGGCTCGCATTTCTAACAATGCAGCTTTGTATTTTGCATAAAGTGGATGGGCCTTGGCAACCCACAGCCGCGTGCTGACGCCGGAAGCTTTGTGGGTGAAAATTTCGCACTCTTTGCCGTCGATCATTTCTGTTTTTCCTGTGGCCTTGGCTTCGGGGATGGGGTTTTCGACGTCGGCACGGGCGATTTGTGAGGAGTAGTCTTTGCCGTTTAACAACATTTCTTCGACGATGACGAGGTCAGCGTGAACGGCGAGAGTCGCGAAAAACGAAAGAAGGAGAAAATGTTTCATGAGAGCGTTCTTGGTGGGAGGGATGAAAGAAATGGGCTTGCCTAGGCGTTTTCGCTGGATACACTTTTTTGTGTTAACGAACGATGCAGTCTTTCTCCTGCATTGCAAATTTTATTTGTTATGATTCGCTCTGTGTTGTGTTCCATTTGGTGTTTTTCTGCTATGCATCCCGTGTCCGCAGAAGAAATGGCTACGTCACCCTTTGACCTTGCCGCGTGGAAACGCACTTATCTGACGCAGGTGGAGAATCCGCAGCAGTGGGACAATGATTTCAATCGTACGGCGAGTGGCTGGAATGGCGGCAACGAAGCAGCGGTGGCAGAAACATTTATCATCACTTGGGGTCCATTGGGGATTCGCACGCGTATGCATGATGGCGTGTATGTGGCGGGTGAGGCTTTTCGTGCGATTTGGCCGAAGTGTTTGTTAGATAGCGAAGGTGAATTGATTCGCAATGCGTTCGAGGTCGTAGAAGTGATGCCAGGCTCACCTGCGGATGGACATTTGCAGCAGGGCGATTTGTTGTTAGCGATGTCGGGAAAAGAATTTCTCACCAGTAATATGTTGCGTCATGGTTTGCCGAAGTGGCAGCATCAAGAGAGTCGTAGTTTGGAATTGCACGCGGCGCAGTTGCTCGATGCCGCCGAAGGAGTGGGAGAGGTGAATTTTCGTGTCTTGCGCAATCCGCAACCCGCAGCAGCAGTGCCTGCGGGATGGCAGGTAAAATTTGAGAAAAAATTGTTCGGGGTGAGTGAACCCGTGCCTTTTGAAGTCGCGTTGCAAGGTGGAGAAGAAGTTTGGTTCGAGATCAGTGATGGTGGCAATGGCATCGGTAGTGATGGTTGCACGTGGAAAGATGTGAGCCTGACAGATGCTGAGGGAAAAGCCGTGCCGATTTCTGCTTTAATGATCACGGGGCACAGTGTCGGCTATGGGAGTGCAACGGTGACAAACGAAGGTCGCGACTGGTTTGCCCATGCCAACTCACGCATTCGTGCCGTTGTTCCTGCGGGAGCGAACTGGACCTTAAGTGGACAAGCTGCGGTGTCCTCGGGCTACACGACAGTGGAAGCTCGGATCAAAACGCGCAAGCCTGTGAATTTTTCACCGTCATTAGCCGTGCAAACAAAGGAGATCACATTTCCTATTCCGCGCATCGGCAGCTTTGATCAAGCTCATCCTGAAACGTGTGCCAAAACTGCAAACATCATTGCGATGCAAGCAGCGTGGCTGGCGCGTCAACAACTCGAAGATGGTTCTTGGCCGCGCATGCATGGTTACACGCGGCCTTACTACGATACCGCATGGGCTTTGTTAGGTTTGCTGTCAGTCGATGATCCGCAGTATCAATCAAACATTCGCAAGGCTGCGGGTTATTTGGCGAACATGAAAGAGATCGACGATTGGTCGATCCCGCGTTCGATGGCTCTGATCGCGCTGTGTGAGTATTGGCTGCGCACGCGCGATGATGCGGTGCTCGAAGGAATGCGTTGGCATGTGAAAAATGTGCTAGAATGTTTGAATCCCGACATGAGTGCAGGGCACAAAGTCAGCACACCTGGCTATGGAGGAGGTGGGGTGAGTTGTGGCGGATCGCATGTTTGCTTGGCGTTGGCGATGGCGCATTTGACACCAGCGAAACCACCCGCAGGCATTGTTGACGCGATGCTGTCACGCGCACAGGAGCTCGCACCTGATGGCTACATCCCCTATGGACGACTGCGCGGATGGGCGGAGTTTGATGAAAGTGCGGTGGAAAGTGGCCCGACTTATTCGGGACGGCATGGTCCTTATCTCGTCGCCAGTTTGATTCATGGAGGTCCAGAAATTTTCACCAAAAATTGCTCCGAACTCTACACCAAAGGACCTGTCGGTGGAATGGACCAAGGTCACGCGACACAGACTTTGAGTATGCAATGGGGTTTTATTGCATGTGCGATGCTTGGTGAAAAAACCTATCGTCGTCAAATCGAGGCCTTGCAATGGCGCGTGACGATGCAGCGTGCGTATCGGGGCGGCTTTGGACAAAATGCCTATCGTCTCGAATACCAAGGAGGCGAGAGTTTGCTCAATTACGCGCTGCGCACGGGATCTTGGCTGGTGATTCTGAATGGCCCTCGTCGCAATCTTGCCATCACGGGTCGCGATCATCAATATGCTCCGCCACTGGCGAAATTGCCACCACTCAACGACCACGATGCCTCGTGGCATGGTCGCTATCTGCGCGATTGGTCGGTAGCGGAAGT
>JBIIAI010000105.1:0-10809 GCA_044239965.1 Akkermansiaceae bacterium | reverse complement strand
TTCTGGGTTCCGGGTCGCTTAATACATGACCACAAAGGCTGGGATCTTAGTTTCCAATTGCCGAATGGTCGTCGCATCGCGGCTGCTGCTAGTGGTCATGCTGTCAAGGTTCTCAGTGCTGATGGCAAAGAGTCGATCAGTCCTGAAGCCTATTCACTTCAGGCGGGTACAGCATGTCATTTTTGCTACACTCCGGGCATTTTCATCCAAGAAGCGCGTGTGCCATTCGTCAAAGTTCTGGCGCGCTGAGGAATGGACACCCATAAGATACGATCTACGAACTTGCACTTGCTAGTGGATGAGGTCGGCGATTGAACTTGTCGAACGCATCCGCCTGCGCTAGCTCTCGTTTCATGAAACTCTTCTTCGTTGTTTTGGCTCTGTGCGTGCAGGGATTCGCCGCCACTTCCTCTGTAGCGCCGACCAAACATCCGAACATCATTTTGATGGTTGCTGACGATCTCGGTTATGGAGATTTGAGCTGTTACGGTGCGACAAAAATCGCCACGCCGCGCATCGACTCAATTGCTGCTCACGGCCTAAAATTTACCGACGCTCATTCTTACAGTGGCATCTGCATGCCATCGCGCTATGCCTTGCTCACTGGGCGTTATACGTTTCGTGTGAGACGCTCCATGGACTACGCGTGCAATTTTGATCCCGGTCAAGTGCTGCTTCCCGCTGCGATGAAAGCGGCAGGATATCGCACGGCGATGATCGGCAAGTGGCACAATGGATTTGGCAACAAGAAAGAAGTCGATTGGAATGCCGAGCTCAAGCCGGGGCCGCTCGAATTTGGCTTCGATTCGTTTTTCGGCACACCACGTACCCACTCCGAGCCACCTTTGGTTTTTGTGCGTGATCACCAGATTGTGGGACTGGAAAAAAATGATCCGATTCGTGTTGATCACTCTCCTGGCACCGGAGCACATGGCAAGCAAATTGGCGGAGCGAAAGCGATGGCTCTGCGTCCTTCCGATCAAGTGGACATCACCCTCGCCGATGAAGCGACAAAATTTCTCGCTGCGCAAAAACCCGAAAAACCATTCTTTCTCTATCTCTCATGGGTCTCGCCACACAACCCCATTGCCCCTTCGCCGAAGTTTCAAAAAAGCAGCAAAGCAGGTCCCTACGGTGATTTCATTCAGCAACTCGATCACTGCGTCGGCCGTGTGCTCGATACTCTGGAAAAAACAGGCCAAGCGAAAAACACGATTGTCGTTTTCACCAGCGATAATGGTGGTCGCTACCAACAAGCGGCTCTGCGTGCTGGACATCGCACCAATGGTGATCTGTTAGGTCAAAAGACCGATGCATGGGAAGGTGGGCATCGTGTGGCATTCATGGTGCGCTGGCCTGATCACATTCCGGCAGGAACAGTGCGTAAGGATTTTTTTCATCACATCGATGTCATGGCCACCTTGTCAGGCTTAGCAGGCGTGACGCTTCCCGCCGGAGCTTCGCCCGATGGCAAATCCGATCAAGTCGCTTGGCTTGATCCTATCAAAGCTCCGGCCGCCCGCAGCGAAGCGGTGTTGCACGGCACACGTGGCATGGCATTGCGACAGGGGCCATGGGTCTATTTAGCGAAACAAGGCTCAGGAGGTAAGACCGTGCCCGAACCCGAAAAGCCATGGAGCATTCCCTACAAACAGATGAAACTGAGTAACAGCGATGTCGATGAAAATGGCCAAGTCAAAGAAAATGCGCCCGCCGAGCAACTCTATCATCTCGGCAATGACCTCAAACAACAAACCAATCTCGCAACGCAACAACCCGCTCAAGTCAAAAAAATGCGCGAGCGTTTGAAGGAGATTATGAAAGTGAAATAGGCGCTGAGTAGGCTAAGGAATCGAAGAAGTGATTTAAAACGTTTGCGAGGGGTGAACGTTCCTTTACTTATTGTTCGTCATTTTTTCAAGTGATGCCCGCCTTGTGGATTGCCAAATAGGTGATCATGCGGTTCATTGGGCTCGATGAATGGCTTGCGGATTTTTAGTGATACGGCGTTTGCGGAGCGGGCGATGGATTTGTTGCGCGATGGCGTAGCAGAGCATGAGTTGGTTTTTCCGTTGAAGCCTGCAGCATCGGTATTGGCGAAGAGTGAAGCCGGACCGGAGATTGAGACGGTGGAGGTGGCCTTTGGTCAACCGGATGTGGCGGATGTGATGCGAGCCAAAAACTTGCGCTGGTTGCATCTGACAAGTGCGGGCTACACGCGTTACGATACGCCGGAGTTTCGCGCTGCGATGCGCGAACGCGGGGTGATGGTGACGAATAGTTCATCGGTCTATGCCGAGGCTTGTGTCGAGCATGTGATGGCTTTTCTGTTCGCGCAGTCGCGCTTGCTGCTGCAGGCTTTGGCCACGCGTTGTGCCAATGGCGTGGCAGAGTGGAATGCCTTGCGTGAGGGTTCGCGATTGTTGATCGGTCAGCGTGTGTTGATTGCTGGCTACGGTGCGATTGCGGCTCGATTGGTCGAGTGCTTGGCTCCTTTTCGCATGGAGGTCGTTGCGATGCGTCGCACGCCACGTGGTGATGAATCAGTGCGTGTGGTTTCGTTAGAAAATTTTGATGCGGAGTTAGCAGCCGCAGATCATGTGATCAATATCTTGCCCGATAATCCTGAGAGTCGAGGTTACTTCAATGCCGCGCGTTTTTCTTTGATGAAACAAGGCGCGGTCTTTCATAACATTGGTCGCGGAACGACGGTGGATCAAGAAGCGTTGGCGGATGTGTTAGAGTCGGGCCATCTTGCTGCCGCGTGGTTGGATGTGACTGATCCCGAACCTTTGGCAGATGGGCATCGCTTGTGGTCAGCTCCACATTGCTACATCACACCGCATACGGCAGGTGGTCATGCTTTTGAGGCTGGTTCACTAGTTCGGCATTTCCTCGGCAACTTGCGGAGATTCGAGCGTGGTGAGCGATTGGTCGATCAGATTATGGGAGCGTAATTTCGTTTCTTGCCAAAGAGAAAATCATTACCCTTATTCGGAAATGAGAAACGACGGATTAAAGCCCGTTCGTTGATTCTTCAATGGACTCGATGCGCCAGAAGCGTTTTGGTTCGTTGGTGAGCCAAGATCCTAAGTCCTGCCAAGAGCCGTCGCCGGGAAGGCTTAGGACTGGTGCTGCGCTGAAATCGAGATTGGTGGAGGTTTTGAGGTAATGCCGAAAACCCACTTTGGTGAGTGCGGACACCGTGGCCTCGCCGGGGACTGTTTGGGTGTCGACCACCCAGGTGAGCGGGCTGTTAAAGTAGCTATGGGCGTCCCATTCGAGAACGCTAACGGGTGTGGAATTGTTCGATGTGCTGTAGCTCTTGCCCATGCCGGGGAGTTTCTGATAGAGCATGTGGAGAACGCCATCGGTTTTCCAGCGGTTTTCATCATAGGTTGCTTCCCATTGGCCAATGTTTTCGAAGGTGAGATTCATTCGCGACCAATTGTTGCGATTCGGGTCTTGCGCGAGAGGTTGGGAAAAAACCACGGTGATGCCATCAACGCGGTTGTCGTTGTAGAGAACGATGATTCGGTCTGCAGCATCTGTTAGCACGATCGGTCGGCCCATGAAACTGGAACCCAATTGCGCTTCGGAGTATCGGGTGGCTGGGTTGTCGATATTGCGTGCGGAGACGGTGCGTTGCTGCCAGGTGGTGCCGTTGTGGAAAAAGATGTGGTATTGTCGAGTATGATTGCCCGTAGAGGCTTGATCCGCCCACCAGTTGGCGATGATCGGTCGACCCGTGCTGTCGGTCGTCATGCCCGACTCGTTCATGATGCTGTGTCCTTCGGCGAGGTCCTTGACGATTTCGGGAACATGATTGGCGCCGAGGTTTTTGAAACTGGCATCTTCCACGATCGGCACGCTGATCGCGCTACCGTTAGAGCGCTGCCAAGTGGTTCCTCCATCGGGCGAGCGAAGATAAACATAGCGATGATTGGTTTGGTAGCCTGATTGTTTGGCGGGCGAGTCGCCATTGTAGCGAAAAACACCTGCGAGGTGGATTATGCCATCGGGGCCGAGCGTGATGCGGTCGGGGTAAAAGCAATTGTCGGGCACATGACCGAGTCCGAGCATGAATGGTTGAGGGACTCCGCTGGCATTGGTGTGAACTGGTGACCAAGTTGAGGTGGCTACTGAATAGCGGTTGAGATACCAATCGCCGTTGCCCGAACCTCCTTCGCGGAAAAGGAATAGGACGTCGCCATTCGGTAGCGTTTGGAATTTCGGATAGGTGACACCACTTTCCTGTCCCGTCATGCCTGCGGTGCCGAGATTTGTCATGACAATCGGTGCGTTGCCGAGGACCGATGCCGTGCTTTTCGCATAGAGCAGAGCATTCACGTGCATGCCCCAGCTCATGTGCAGGAATCCGTTGCCGTCAATGGCGCAACTGATGACGTTGTGGGTGTCATTGATGTTAAACGATAGGAAATTGGTGGAGAAAAATTCCCACTGCAATTCCCCGACATAGCGTCGGCCAATGACGATGGTATTGTTTGCCGAGTGTGCGGCATCACTGGCGTGACGACGGTAGTAAGCGATGATTTGGCGATTGCCAATGGTGATGAGATTGTTTTGCGCAAAGGCGATCGAATTGATCGCTGAACCTGCGTAGCCATTTTCATCCGTTGCAGGATTTCCATCGCTGACCGGGCTGAATGAGACCAGAGGTTCTAATACGGGGGCAACAGGATCAGAGGGGCTTTGGCTGAGGGAAAATGACAGCAAGGTCCCCGTGACGGCGGTGTTTGATCTCGCAAAGCCCACGGAGGTAATGTCCTCATCGAGCATAGGCGCAGTAGGGCGCACAGTCGAGTATGTGGCATCGGTGGGACGTTTGGCAAACCACGCAGATGTCCATGTGCCGGGGCCGCCCGTGGTATCGAGAACGATGCGGAGTTCGCTGGTGCCGCTGGTGCCACTTGTCCAATTCGCCCATACAACACCATTAGCCGTGCCGCCACTGGCCCCAGAGCCATTGCCGAGAAAGGCGGAGTTGGTAGTAGAAGTGGGCGTAGCAGAACCTCGCATCAACATCCAGGATCGGCCTGTAACGTTGGTGCCGATGAAGCGTTCATTCAACCCTGCGACGCTGCTTTGGCCTTTGGCAAAACCCAGCGCGAGCCAATCGTTGTTGGCCGCTGCGGCGGAGGAAGTGAATTTCGCGTCCAAGGTGTAAACCTTTCCTTGCTTCGGGATGAAGCCGAGAGTTGCACTGCCGCCATCAGTTCCATTAACGCTGCCGTTGGCTCCGAATTGCGGTGAAGCGATCCACGCAAGATTGCCAGGGCGGATATCGGGCATGGCTCCGTGAAGCGTGCCGCTGCCGTCAAAATTGTCTGAAAAAATCACGTTGCCGGCTAGAGGCAAGATAGAACTGATCAGGAGTGCGACAGCGCGGAAAATCATCTCATGGATCTGTATGCTACGAAGCATCGCGAATCAAGTGATTTTGGAGCCATGCAATTCTAGGATTGTGCGCGATCATTCGATGAACAATTCGACCATTTTATCGCGTAAGCCTTCTTCATGAAAAATGGTTTCTTTGCTATCGTGGCTTTTGCTTTTCTGGTTCAGAGCGTGGTGGCTGATTCTGTTGCGACTCTGGCGGGCACGGGAAGCAAAGGGTTTTCGGGCGATCGTCGGACGGCCACTAAAGCAAAATTGAATAATGTCTATGGCGTTGGTCGAGGGCCTGACGGGTATCTTTATTTTTGCGACATGGACAACGCGCGGATCCGACGAGTAAGTCCTGCGGGAAAAATCGAAACCTATGTCGGCAATGGCAAGCGTGGATTCGATGGCGATGGTGGGGCTGCCGAGCGGGCATCGTTGAGCATGCCCTATGAAATGGCATGGGATCAGCAGGGGAATCTCTATGTGGTTGATCTCGGCAATCACAATGTGCGTCGGATCGATGCCAAAACGCGCAAGATTTCGACAATTGTCGGCACGGGAAAAGCGGGCTTTGGCGGTGATGGGGGATCTGCTGCGGCAGCGCAATTGAATCAACCGCATAGCCTCGCATTTGATGGGGCGGACAATTTATACATTTGCGACATCATGAACCATCGGATTCGTCGCGTGGATCGCAAAACGGGCATCATCAGCACGTGGTGTGGCACTGGAGAAGCGAAGACGGCACGCGACGGCTCGCCGATTCAAGGATCGCCGGTGCATGGGCCTCGCGCGATCACTTTTGCTGCCGATGGCACCGGCTATCTCGCCCTGCGCGAGGGCAATGCGGTCTTGTTGCTCGATCCGAAAAAAGATCGTATGCAGCGCATTGCGGGAAATGGCAAACAAGGCTTCACGGGAAATGGCGGGCCTGCTCTGCAGGCAACGTTATCGGGACCAAAAGGCATCGCGCTTGATGCCGCAGGGAATGTGTATCTTGCCGATACCGAGTCGCACTCCATTCGAGTGATCGACATGAAACGCGGCATCATCGATGTCATCGTCGGCAACGGCAGTCGTGGAGACGGCCCCGATGGCAATGCTCCAACGGATTGCAAACTCGCCCGCCCGCACGGCGTTTTCGTCGAAAAAGACGGCTCCGTCCTTATCGGCGATAGCGAAAATCACCGTGTTCGCGTGTTGCGTAATGAATGAAAAAATTCGACGCGGAGACAGTGGTGAGTTTCATGCTGTTCCAGTCATTGCCCTTTCTCTGGCTCTAGAGCGATCTGGTAGATCTTGGGCCAGCATTTTCCTGTGACGAAGAGTGCTTGGCTTTCTGAGTCGTAAGCGATGCCGTTGAGCACGTGGTCGGGATGGGTGATGGATTCCTTGGCGTGGATGCCCGTGAGGTCGAGGGTTCCAAGGACCTTGCCCGATTTAGGATCGATGCGAATGATGCGATTGGTCTGCCAGATGTTGGCAAAAATTTCGCCTTCGATGAATTCGAGTTCGTTGAGTTGATCGATGGCATTTTCTCCGTCCACAACGGTGAGTTCGCGCAGAACACGAAAGCTTTTGGGGTCGATGAATTGGAGCTTGGAGGAGCCATTGCTCATGATCAAATGAGTGCCATCATCGGTGAGTCCCCAGCCTTCGCCTTGGTAACTGAAGTTTTTTTGCCAAGCGAGCGTGGTGGCATCGTAGATGAATCCTTGTTGGTTTTGCCAAGTCAGTTGGTAGAGCTTGCCGTTGAGTTCGGTGAGGCCTTCGCCAAAAAACTCGGCACTCAGTTTGCGCTCGATGAGAATTTTTCCTGTTTCGATTTCTACTTTCCGTAGCCAAGTGGTGTTATGCCCACCAGTGCTCTCGATGAAATTTCCCGCGTGCACGATGAGTCCTTGGGTGAAGGCGCGCGTGTCGTGAGGCATTTCTTTGCTGACGCGATAGCTCAGATCGCGATGTTGTTGCCATGCGGGTGCAGGTCGCGCAGTTGCCGTCGCATTTTCTGCAGGCGATGTTTCTTCAGCTGACTTTTTTTTGCAACTGCCCTGAGTGATCGGGTAGAGGAGAAGCAGGAAAAGAAAGCGGCGCATGGCGGTGATGGATGAGGATGAGCGACAGCGGTTACGCGGGCTGATCACTCGTCCACGCCGAGGAGTTCGAGGATGCGTTGGAGGTCGTCGTTGCCGTAGTATTCGATTTCGATTTTGCCTTTTTTGGGGCTGTGATTGATGGCAACATGCGTGGCAAAAACATTACGCAAGCGATTTTCGAGCTCCTGAATATGGGGTTCGAGATCGCGCGGTGTGGGCGGCGAAGTTTTGCTAGTCGCGCGGGATGCAGGAGGATTGAGCAGCTCTTGCACGAGCTTCTCGGTGGCGCGCACGGTTAGAGACTTGCGGATGATTTGATCGGAAGCAAGGAGCTGTGATGCAGGATCTTTTAGCGCGAGCAGTGCTTTGGCGTGGCCGACGCTGATGCGCGCTTGGGCGACTTGCAGTTGCACGTCATCGTGGAGATCGAGTAGGCGCATGGCGTTGGCTACGCTGGCGCGGGACTTGCCGACGCGGCTAGCGATTTCCTCTTGCTTGAGGGCGTATTCCTTAGCGAGACGAATGTAACCAGCGGCTTCCTCCATGGGGTTGAGGTCTTGGCGCTGCATGTTCTCGATCAGCGCCATCTCTAACACATCCTGGTCATTCGCTTCGCGCTCAATGACAGGGACGGTAGCGAGACCGAGTTTTTGCGAGGCGCGGAAACGGCGCTCGCCGGCGATGAGTTCGAGCTTGTCGCCGACGCGGCGGCAGATGAGCGGTTGGATGATTCCGTGCTGGCGGATCGATTCCATGAGCTCATCCAATGGAGCCTCGACGAAATGTTTTCGCGGTTGCAGGGGGCTAGGCACGATCATCGAGAGCGTGACATCGCGCACGAGTTTGCGCTCATCGGGATGGATGGTCGCTTCCGGCACAGCATTTGTGCCGGGCTGTTTTTTGATCAGCGCGCCGAGTCCTTTTCCGAGTGCAGGTTTGGTAGCCATGGGACGAGAAGTATGAAGAAACCTTGGATAAAAATCAAAGAGGATTTCCAGTGTAATGGTTGTTTGACCCGCAAACCCTTGTTGTTGCTCGATTTGTGGGTGAAAAAAATTTTATTGTTTGGAGAAAAGCAGGCAGATGGGCGAGGGAACGCTGAGTTTCTGGCTCGTAGGGCTCAGTTTTCCGGACTGTGGATCGATGGCCAGAACGTGCAAGCTATCGGAGTCTTGGCCCGCGACGATCAGGAATGCTGCGCCCGGAGCTATAGCAAAATGGCGAGGAGTTTTGACATCGGCTACGGTTTGTCCGAGAGCTGTGAGTGCTCCGGTGGTGGCATCAATGCTGTAGCAAGCGATGGATTGGTGGCCGCGATTGGATGCGTAGAGGAATCGACCATTCGGATGGATTTCAATCTCGGCGGTGGTGTTCGGTTCTTTGTAATCCGCGGGTAGGGTGGTGATGGATTCCTTAGCGGTGAGAGCGTGGCCATCGCGGACGAAATGGGTCACGGTGTTGGTGAGCTCATTGACGGCATAGACCCAAGGCTTGGTCGGGTGAATGGCGAGGTGGCGCGGTCCATCGCCGGGGGCGGAACTGGCGTGAGGAGGTGTGGCTGGCGCGAGCTTGGCGGTGGCAAGGTCAAAGGTGAATGCGAGGGTTTGATCAAGGCCGAGGTCGGGCACGAAGAGAGTGCTTTCGCTGAAATACACACCGTGCGCATGAGGGCCAGTTTGGCGTTGGGGATGCACACTTTTGCCTTCATGTTGGATCAGTGATGCGTGCGGCGCGGGTATGCCTTTTTGGTCTAACAAGAAGGAACTGGTGCTGCCACTGCCGTAGTTGGCAACGGCGATCATTTGTCCTGCGGGATGAATCGCGAGGTGACAGGGACCTTGTCCACCGGACGGGATATCGCTAAGAAAGGTGAGGTTGCGATTTTTTTCGATCGCGAAGGTTGCAAGAGTGCCAGTGCCATCGGGGCGTGCGCCGATCGAGTAGAGAAGTTTTTTCTCCGGATGCAGGCACAGGAAACCGGGATCCTTGTAGGTGGTTGCAAGGCGTAGATTGCTGAGGGCTCCGGTATTGTCATCGAAGTCAGCGAGGTAGATGCCCTTGCTATCACGGTCCGTGCGGGTGCCGATGTAAAACGAATGAATGGCGGCGATGGAGGTGTGGGCGGAGAAAAGCCAAAATGTAAGAAGTGCGAGTGGTGCGAGCGATTTCATGGGTTGAGGAACATGTTTCAAGCGATTGAAGCGGGGTACGTCGAGGAAAAACGGATGGCAAACGCAGGAAAGTAGGTGGCTGCTGTCGAAATACGGCAAATTCACAAAGTTAGACTCTGAGGGGCTTGGAACTGAGGTGCTTTGTTCCCACTGACATGAAAGGCTGTAATTTTTTCTCTCGTTCCAAGCCCTCCCAAACAAGGTATCATGCAGGAAAATAGAAGATTTCAAGGACTCCATTCATTCATCAGCTTCACGCATGCCCCGTAAATAAGCTGAGGCAATCTCGTGTGTAACGAGACCGCCTCATAGTTTCGTAATTCTCTAGAAGCTAAAATCTAACGTCGATTGTATTTCCGATCATTTTCTCCACCAATGGCGTTGCCTCCCAGGGCGCCGAGACCTCCGCCGATTAAAGCTCCTTGCATGGTGTTGCCGCTCTGATGTCCGATGATGCCACCTGCGGCTGCTCCACCCACAGCGCCGACGGCAGTGCCAGAACGCGCATTGGGTCCATCAGTGCAAGAGATCGTTAAAAGCGCTGTTGCGCATAGTCCGATTTGAATCATGTTTGTAAGTTTGTTTTTCATCATATTGTCTGCGAAACATCGCTACACATGTTCGAGTTTTTCAAAAAAAGCGCTATGGGGAGAAACCCTACGGGTAATTTCATCTTGCAGAATCTACAGTTCTGGTAGCTTGCTTCGTCGATTTTTGCGTATTTATTACTGTTACTAGTCGTTAAAATCGTAAACGTCCTCAATGCATCCTTTTGGCGTTGCTCCGGCGGACAAGACGGCTTTACGCGTGCAATCCGCCGCCACAGTCGTGTTGACAAAGATTGTGGGGGTGATGTCGTCGCTAGTGCTTGCGGTGGGGCGCGATGGCTAGTACAGTCGCGCCGTGACTTCATCGAACAACGAAAAGAATTTTGGCATCGGACTGGCTGGTTGCGGCACAGTAGGTACGGGTGTGATCCGTGCGTTGCAGCGCAATGGCGAATTGATTCGTCAACGCACAGGCGGGCAAATGACCATGCAGGTGAAGCGCGTGCTGGTGCGTGATGCGACGAAATCTCGCGATGAGGCGGTGGATGCTACGATGTTGACGACGGATTGGCGCGCGGTGGTGGAAGA
>JBIIAI010000051.1:0-19170 GCA_044239965.1 Akkermansiaceae bacterium | reverse complement strand
TCGTGCACGTCGGCATGTTACTGAAGGATAGACGGCATGTCTAACACAAAAGTCACATCTAATCGATTTTTTTGTGATATGTGGTTCATTTGCATAATCAACATGAGAATTTGCGCTGACTCTAGCAGGAATACTTGCTTGACAATCCCCCCCCATGAGATAGAGTTTCAATCATGAAACGATTCAATCAAATTTGCGGGTTCTTGCTCGCAAGTCTATCACCTCAAGCTAGTTCTGCTTCTGAAGTGAAGAAAGAGCGAGTCGTGATGGTGCATGGAATTTTTCAGAGTGGTCATAGTTTTTATCCGCTCAAAAAGCGCTTAGAAAAGGCGGGCCATGACTGCCTAGTGCCTTCCTTAAAACCTGCCGATGCACGCTCTGGCATCGAGACTCTTGCCGACCAATTGCGTTTAGCAATTGAAGAAAAATGGGGTAAGGACGCAGACTTTCACATTGTTGCTCACAGCATGGGCGGCCTGATCTCGCGCTATTATTTGCAGGAACTTGGTGGCCATGAACATTGTCACTCTCTCATCACGTTAGCGACGCCCCATCACGGCACCACCGCTGCGTATCTATATCCCGGCAAGGGAGCGCTGCAAATGAGACCGCAAAGCGAATTTTTGCAGCAATTGGAGTCGAGCGAAGATCGGCTCGCTAAGCTAACGCTGATTTCCTATCGCACGCCACTTGATTTGATCATTTTGCCCTCTAGCAGTTCCCATTGGAACGTCGCGCAAAACCACAAGGTATGGGCGCCGGCTCATCCCTTGGTTCTACACACGCCACGTGTGCAACGTCACATCATCAATCTGCTAGAAACATCAGCAGAAAACGGCCACTGAGATAGAAATGCCATTTGTGCGTCGCGATCTGGCACTTCTGCTCCATACTCACCAATCAAAGTTTCTCGTGGATAGCCGGGTGTGATTTCTCGGACGATGACTTCGCTTTCAACAATGCGATACCAGATCCTCCATGCGCCACAGCCCATTTCATAGATTTCGGCACCACGCTTGCGAATGCGCCGTGTGCGATGAGGGCTTGGGTCACGCTCTAACAATTCTTCAGCCCGCGCCGTGAAATCGATCCGCCATTGATCCTGCAACCACTGCACCTGTAGCTCAGCAAGAGCTTCGTAACGCATGCGGTATCGTGCCGGCTGAGACATCCAAGCATCGACCTCATCGAGCCATCCCGATTTTTCCTCCGGAAATGCATCATAGGCAGGAATGTAAGGCTTGATATCAAAAATAGGAGTGCCATCGACGAGATCGCAGGGACCTAGCAAAAGATTGCAACCTTCCACGCCTAACAGCTTCACGGGCGTCATGCCAATCGGATTCGGGCGATGCGGCGAACGCGTTGCAAAAACACCACGCCGTTGTGAAGGGCCACGTGGAGGCAGAACTAGTGGACGCCAAGTATCATTGCGGTGAAACCACCAGATCAGCCAAATCCGCGAAAAGCCGCTCAAGTCCTGCAGAGCGATACGGTATTCTTCACGGGGGGTGATTTCGAGAACGCTTTGCTCCTCTTTGCTTTCATCTGGCTGGTGTAAGGCCTCAAATTTAACGGACTTCCCCGTGCGGACATAGCCGATAGGTATAAGCGTTAGATTTGGTTGCTCGGGTAATTCCTTCACCGCGCTGAGCATGCCCTGCCCTCCTGAGGATGCAAGAATTTTCCCTTGCCATAGCGGCGTTTTTGCCCATGGTTTTTGCCGTGACAAATTCCACCATCATCACCAGCAAACTCTTACCCTGCCGTAACAAGCGGTTTGGGGCAGATGCTTGGTTGGTGGAATTTGCTGAGCAAGCGAGTGATGAATCTTTTGCTGTTGCAGGAATGATTCGCCAGCAACTCATGAATGATCCGCCAATCCATTTGATCGAATGGACATTTTCCTACACCAGAGTTTTGCTAGAATTCACCAAAGGGCATTGTCCTGAAGAAGCGCCAAAGTTTTTCCATGTCGATCAGCCAGGCATGATCACGCACGAGAAAATCATTCCCTGTCGCTACGACGGGCCTGACCTAGAGCGCGTTGCTCGGCATTGTGGCATGCCCATCGATGAAGTCATCGCTCGGCACTGCGCACCGCTGTATCGCGTGCATTTTCTCGGATTCGCACCGGGGTTCCCCTATCTGAGCGGGCTCGATCCTCTTTTATCCACGCCAAGACTTGATGCACCACGCTCAGTCATCCCAGGAGGCGCTATCGGCATTGGCGGTGCCCAAACCGGCATCTATCCCCTACCCACGCCAGGTGGCTGGAATCTGATCGGTCACACCACGCTCGAAATTTTTCAACCAAGTGCCGCAATCGATTCGGCGTTTCATTTTCAACCCGGCGACACGGTGCGTTTTGTACCGACTGATGCATGATGAAAAGTATGCCAAATGAAATGACATCGCAGCAGGTCTTCGAGGTGATCGCACCAGGCTTGCGTGCGTCATTGCAAGATCAAGGAAGACCATTTCTCAAAAAATGGGGCGTGCCGCACAGTGGTGTGATGGACCAAAGCATCTATCGAAGACTTTGCTTATTGCTCGATCTCACCGACGACAGCGCAGTCGTCGAAAGCATGCTCGGCGGACTGGAATTGCTTTGTCTCAACGATTGTTGGATCTGCCACGCAGGACCAGGTGAAGTGAAAATCAATGGATGCGCATCGCCATCATGGCGGACGGTACAAGTTGCGAAAAATGATCGACTTACCATAGCGCATCACCCGCAAGGACTATGGAACTACCTTGCCGTAGAAGGTGGTTTTGCGGGAGAACAATGGCTTGGTAGCCGATCTGTTTGGCCTGCAGGCGGTATGGGGAAATTGCTGCGAGCAGGTGATATTTTGGAGCGCTATACGGGTGAAATATACCCTCCTCACTCGGCAATCAAAGCGCGATATCTTGAGGTTAAGCCACGCATGGAAAGACCGATCGCTGTCTGGCCCGGGCCGCAGTGGGACGATTTTTCTGAAGCTTCACGCTGCCGATTTCTTGAATCCACTTGGCAAGTATCACCGCAGAGTAGTCGTGCAGGATATCGACTTGATGGTCCAAAGCTCGATGTGCCAGCGGGACAAATGCTGAGCGAGCCGATGCTGCTAGGCTCGATCCAAGTGCCACCCAATGGACACCCCATTGCCATTCTCAATGATGGCCCTACTGTTGGCGGCTATCCCAAAATTGCACTGATCACAGAGGAATCGCTCGATCAATTTCGGCAATCATCACCGGGCACAAAAATCCAATTTTCTCTCACCACATGAAAATGATCGATCTCAACTGCGACCTAGGGGAGCACGAATCTGCGGATCACCGAACGCAAATCATGCCATGCCTGCAATCGGTAAACATCGCTTGTGGTGGTCACGCGGGCGATGACGAATCGATGAAACATTGCATCGGGCTCGCCTTAGAATACACGGTGAAAATTGGCGCTCATCCCGGCTTACTCGGAAATTTTGGGCGAGCAAACCAAGTGCCTACAGTTGATGAATTCAAAAAATTGTTAGATCAGCAGGTGCATCGAATCCTAAAGCATTGCGATGACAGCGGTGCCGCGCTCCATCACATCAAGCTTCATGGCTCGCTGTACCACGCTACTGACCAGAATCCGCTACTGGCACAGTGCTATGCAAACTGGATTAAAGAAAATGCACCCAAATTGACTGTATTTGCGAGATCGGGAGGTCCTTGTGCAAGGCATCTTGCCGATCAGGGAATCCATGTGTGGCACGAATGTTTTCTCGATCGAAATTATGAAGCTGATAGCCAACTCACTCCGCGTGAAGCAGCACAAGCAATCATCGACGAATCAGATGCGATTATCGCTCGCCTAAAGCATCACGCTCGAACAGGAGAAGTCATCAGTCGATCACAAAAAAAACTGCAACTGGCCTGCGATACTTGGTGCCTTCACGGAGACACTCCGCAATCTCTAATACTAGCAAAAGCTGTGCAAGCTTGGCGCATGATGAACTGCGATTAGAAATGGCAAAAAGAAAACCCCTGCCCGCAAAAGCTGCAGACAGGGGTGAGTCTTGGTTTCTCAAAAATCAATCTTCGGTGACGACCAATCGTGCAAACAATTTGGTGTTCGCACCCATCGGAATGGTAACAGTCACATCGTCTTCAGCGTCGGCATTTTCTACGATCGTGACAACGCCTGCACTGGCTGCGCCAATGTTAACATCGGCCCAACCAGCAAGATCGCTGCCGTATTGAACGACTTGGGTGGTGTCAATTTCCGATGCATCACTGCGTTTGAATGTAAACACGAGATTACCACCAGTAACTGCACCTTGTGGCAAGATGCTTTGGCTTGAACCGAGTGGAGCACCTCCCAGCGCATATTCCAAAAGATTGCTGATGCCATCCTGATCGGGATCTTGCGCTGCACCATCATTGACGCCAGCAGTCAAACCATTCGCAGGATCTATTTTCCACGCGGCATAACCATCAATAACAGTGATAACACCTGTTCCAGCGAAATGCACATCATCAATGTTGGTGGCACCCGAGCCGGTAGCACCATAGGTGCCGGCAGCTTGTTTGACGCCATTCAAATTCAACTCACTGACCATTTCATTTCCAGCCACATCAACTACAGCTGTTGCAGCAATCGAAAGAACGCCAAAGTCAGGGATGGATGAACCATTGACGATCAAAGTGCCTCCATTCACAGTTGTATCGCCACTGTAAGTATTCACTCCAGAAGTTGCCAAAATACCGGACTCAACAGTAATCGCAGCAGCACCTGATATCACGGAACCGATAGTAAGCGAGCCAGCTCCAAGTTTGGTCACTGGCGCCGTCACAGCTCCTTCACTTGGAGAAAATGTGAGGTCAGCGGTGGCTTCGACAATGTCCATAACAGCACCGCCGTTATCCAACCACAGATTCCGTGTCGTAACTTCATTGCCATTACCCGTGTAGCGGAACGTTGCATTATTTTTCACGGCCAGATAGCCGTTACCAATACCGCCCACGGCATCGTTTGCCACGGTGGAAGCTGACAATACGCCAGCCAATACCTCATTACCACCTGAGTAGCTATTAGGTCCTGCGAGCAACAATGTTCCTGCTCCTTGCTTCACCAAAACATCACCTGCCGAATCATTGTTCTGAACTTCGGCATTGATGGTCAGGTCTGCGGCAGGGCTTCCAGTAACGTCTTCTACATCGAAGATTCGACTTCCATTCAGTGACAAACCTGCATTCGTCGCATCAGCTCCTGCGCCGAAGTTAATCTCGGATGGAGTTGTTCCAGTCACCGTGAGAACTCCATTGAGCTGGACACTCTCATTGTTGTATGCGGTGCCAGTGCCAGAATAGGAAAGAACGACCGTTCCACCGGACATCGTGAGATTGTTCACGTGGGAATGGCTATCTCCCTCAGCGCCCGTAACATTGCTACCGCCACTTTGCACTTCATAGGTGCCACCATTAAGCTGAACATTGACACCATTTGCCGCAGTGGGGAATGCATTCACGCCATGCACTGCAAGAGTTGCTCCATTGTTCACCGTGACTAGCTTGTTAATCGCAAGTCGGTTGGTTTGCTGCGCTCCATCAAACACCACGGTACCATCATCGATGGTGATCGAACCTGTCGTTTGATTGACAGAACTGCAATAGACTACGCCGTCTCGGTTGAAAACAATATCTGCACCACTTGCATTGGTGATGGTCGGGCTGAACACCATATCGCCAGACCCGATAACACGAATCGTAGAACCGGCCAGTGCGAGAGTGGGGTTGGTATAACTTCCAGCTGCGGGCAAGTTCAAACGCAGTTCGCCCGCGTCAAGCTCCACAGCGCTTGCAGCAGCCAGTGAGCCCACAGTTCCATTGCCGATCACGAGGGTTCCAGCCAATACTTTGGTGAGCCCCGTGTAGGTGTTTGCTGTCGCGAGAATAGTTGTAGCAGCTCCATCTTTGGTGACTGATCCACTCGTAATACCCGAACCAGTGAGATTGTAGGCCAATGTTTCGTTATCAAAGGATACGGAAACAGGAGCAATCGTTCCTGACAATGTAACATCACCCGTAGCGGCACTGTCATCGAAGAGAACCACGTCGTTAGCAAGGAATTTTGTGCCAACATTGGTAAACGTGGTTTGCCAATTCTGTGTGGTGTTCACATCCCACGCGTTCGGCGCTCCGCCATCAGTTCCTTTCCAAATCAAGGAATCGAAACCATTGACCGTCACACCGATCGCACTGCCATCATCGGCATTTTTTGTGATGTTCAGACGCGAACTAGATGGCACAATATTGATATTGTCGTATCCACCTGAGTTAATGGTCAAATAATCAATCAGCGTAAAGCTCGTGCCATTGGCGATGTCACCCGCAGGCGTCACCGTAATGGTATGTGAACTTGCTACATTAAGATCTAATACATCGATCAGATCCTGGGTAGTACCTACGCGCAGCGAAGATTTACTGCCAGAGGATAATGTTGCATTCGCAAGCACTGCGGATCCTGGAGTTGTCGCGGTTCCTGAGGTTAGAGTCGCACCACTAGCCACAGCAACATTGCCAGCAAAATTGCCCAACATCCGTACCGTGTTATTGGTCGACACCTGAACCGTGCCCGTGTGAGCGCCACCACCGATCAGCGCCAGTGTCCCGCCGCCTTGCACGGTCACATCACCCGACGTTCCGTTAAGCGCGCCGCTAATTGTAATCGAACCACCTGAGGTATCGATTACAGAATTTGCTGTTACATTCAAGGGTACGGTGCCTGTCCAACTGGCGGATGCAGCAAGAGTTCCTCCGTTCAAATTAACAGACTTGTTTGCAGTGCCGCCAGTACCAGTGATGATACCATCTGAGCCGACGTTAAGAAGTCCACCTGCTTCAAGATTGATTGCAGAAGCATTCGTGCGCCATGCATAGCCCATATTGAAGCCTTTGATGTTAGCGACACCTGTTCCGCTAATATTCAAGCTCGCAGAGCCATCCCAAGAAAGATAGAGGGGCGAGCCTGGCAGATTCAATGTTCCGCCGGAAAGATTGTAAACTGTCGTTCCTCCACCCCAGTGACCCCAACGGTTGGCCATGCTATTTCCCCCAGGGTTATTGGTTGTGCCCGTATTGGTGACAGTACCACCCGATTGATTGACAGTGATGGTTGCACTGCCTTGGTCACCGAATGTCATGGATCCACTAACAGAAACAGTAGCACTGTCCTGAATGTTTACCGTACTCGCAGTATTCGCAGTGGGGTTACCAAAATATGAGGCACTGAGCGATGACGAACCAGATAATTGCAGTGTGCCACGATTCACATTTGCAGATCCAGTGGTGGTCGCAGAGCTTGTTCCTGCCAATGCCAAGGACCCATTTTGCACATTGAACGATGCCGTGGTCGAGACAGTCGCATTGGTCAAGGTTGCTGATGTAGCAACTGTTGGCGAACCAGTCGAGAAATTGGGAATTCCGGTAAAGGATGAACCTGCAGTCATCGCAAATGTCGAACTTTGACCAGCAAACGAACCGGTGAGTGTATTTGCTGCGCCGATGGTTACAGCGTTGCCGTTCACGGTAAGATTGGTCTCACCTGTTAGATCAGAATTGACCGTAACGGACGAGCTACCAGATGCCACAATGCCAGCGGAAGATGTCAAATTCAAAGCGCCTCCCGTAAGGGTAATGCTGCCGTTGTCTTGTGCAAGAATGTAACTTGCTGACTGAGTGCCATCAACGGTGATCGTGTAGGCACCCGAGGCATCGGTACCGGCAGAAAGAACAGCAATCAGTCCTGTGGACCAAGTTGCTGGAGTTCCCGTGCCAGCCGAATCATTCCAGTTAGTCGAGGTGCTATCCCATGTGCCTGAAGGCGTTGCTCCACCCGAACCCGCAGTAGCAGCATTGGTATCCCAATACGCTGCAACTCCCGTAGCCTCTTCCACAATCACTGCACTCAAGCAACCACGCTGCGCGCCACTTCGTGGCTGCCCTTGGATTGTCAATGTAGCACCTGCCACATTGCTCACTTTCCAGTAATCGCCACGCTGTGTAGCGGTAGATTGCGTCCAGTTTCCTGAGTAATTTCCGAAGCCCAAGCCAGGCGTGGCAGCACTACCACCGTAGGCCCATGCTCCATTCACTTGGAAATCCTGAGATGTGTAATTAGCTCCCTGATCCGAGCCAAGGACGCCGTAAACATTGTAGAAATCATAAGGAATACCAGTAAAATTAACAGACACCCCTGCTCCGCCGTCGTCAAGATATCCCACACTTATTTTCGCATCATCGCTCCCTGTCCCAGAGCCATTCCACCATGTGTTGGATGAGCTCCAGGAAATGGATGCAGAGGTAGCATTCCCCAAATTATCGACAAGATTGCCTTCGCTTCCAGTTGCCAAAGATCCGGTAATTCCCGTATTGCTATCATTCCAAAAGGGGGAGGCCAAAGGACCTTTGGGTGTCGTCGTATCAAGAACCTGATTCCCTGGATTTTCCGAGAAGTTATAGCTAATGCTCGCACCGTAGCTTTCCGGTGACGAAACAAACAAAACTAGGCCAGAGGCATAGCTCATCCCTTGCAACAAATAATTCTTGCGATTGTATTTCATAAACGTGGTTTTATAAATTTTGTGGTTTTTTATGCAATCAGGTGGCTGACTGATATGGAATTCGCTACAAATAAAATTTCGCCACGTCAATCAAAAAAATGTGAAAATTGCGTAATTGACCAAGTGAAATTTTATGGCAATGAATCTAACTCGTCATTCGTTCATGAAAATCCAATCCATCATCGTCCTAGGCGGCGGCTCAGCGGGCTTCACGGCAGCAATTACCCTTAAGCGCATTCTGCCGCATATGCATGTCACTATTTTGCGCAGTCCTGAAATTGGCATCATTGGCGTGGGAGAAGGCACGACGCCCTTTTTTCCCAGCCACTTCCATCAATTTCTCAAACTGCCCATGAAGGAATTTTACGAACGCGCTCAACCCACTTGGAAGTTGGGCATTCGATTTCTCTGGGGCCAACGAAATTACTTCGATTACAGCTTTGATCAACAATTTACCAAGCGCACTCCGGGACTCGCAAAAAACAATGGCTTTTATCATGAGGAATCCCCTGCCGATTGGTGTTTGGGCGCGGGATTGATGGAACGCAGCAAAGCCTTTTCCCGAAATGAGCGAGGCACTCCAGAAATCACGCTCAATACCACCGCATACCACATCGAAAACACCAAGCTTGTCTCTTACCTTGAGTGGCAAGCCGCAGAACTGGGAGTCATCATCCAGAACGAGACAGTAGAACATGTCGATCGCGAGGGCGAAGAAATCACCGCATTGCACTTGCGCAGCGGTGGCTCGATTGCAGCAGATTTGTATGTAGATGCTTCAGGCTTCGCTTCAAAACTGCTAGGCCAAACATTGAACGAAAATTTCCACGATTTTTCTGATACTCTCTTTTGTGATTCAGCCATCATCGGACCACGTCAACGCCAAGAGAACGAGGAAATCCAGCCATTCACGACTGCAGAAACCATGGACCACGGATGGTGCTGGCGAATCGATCACGAACACCACATCAATCGCGGATACGTCTATGCCTCATCATTCGTTAGTGATGAACAAGCCGAAGCTGAATTTCGCAAAAAAAATCCGTTAGTTCAGCAAACTCGACTCGTCCGCTTCCGCTCAGGTCGCTACGCGCGGTCCTGGGTCGGCAATGTCATCGCAGTGGGAAATGCCGCAGGATTTGTAGAACCGTTAGAGGCAACTGCCCTGATGATTCTCTGCGGTCAAAGTCGCAGCCTCGCGGAAGCATTGGTCGATTCAGATGCGCAACCCGGTCCTATGCTCAAAAATATGTACAACCGCTTCATGGGTGAGCGTTGGGATGAGATCCGTGATTTCCTCGCCATCCACTATCGATTCAACAATCGGTTAGACACACCTTTTTGGCAACATTGCCGGGAAAACACACCACTCCATGGAGCTGAGGAAATCTATCAGTTTTATAGCGAAAATGGCCCGAGCATGCTAGCGAATGCGATCTTCATCAGTCCGAACGATCAGTTTGGTGCCGAGGGTTACCTCGCGATGTTCTTGGGCATGCAAGTCCCCTATCAGAAAAAGCATCAGCCTAACGAAAATGAACAAGCCATCCTCCAACAGCACAAGCAGATGATCGCCGCAAAAGCCTCACAGGGCGCTAGCGTGAGCGAAGCACTCCAAGTCGTTCGTGACCCTCGTTGGCGTTGGGCCTAACACCCTCCAACGAGTCCGCTGCATGTCCTAGATTTTTCAGCGTTTCTTCTTGCAATCATCCTCCCGATTCCGCAACCTATCGCAATCTTATGTCTGACACACCTTTGGCCATTGGCATCGACTTCGGCGGCACGACTGTCAAAATTGGCGTTCTCTATCGCAGCAACATCATCGACTCGGCTCCACCCATTGGCACACAGGATTTTGATGGACCAGATGCCCTGATCGAAGCGATGGTGCGGGTGATCAATGAACTCCGCGAGCGCCATCCGGGAATCGCCGCCATCGGCGTGGGCATGCCTGGCTTTGTCAACTTTGAAAAAGGCATCGTGCACAATCTCACCAACGTCCGCGGCTGGGTGGAAATCCCACTCAAAAAGCGCCTATCGGACGCCACTCGACTCCCCACCGTTGTCGAAAACGATGCCAACTGCATGGCCTATGCCGAATGGAAACGTGGTGCTGGGCGCGGCTTGAAACATCTTGTGGCTATCACCATGGGCACAGGCGTTGGCGGCGGCATCATTGTCAACGGGCAAATGGTCCGCGGATGCCAATACGGTGCCGGTGAAATTGGGCAAACTTCCATTGACTTTGAAGGGCGCAAAGGAGCATACGGCAATCTCGGAGCCTTGGAAGATTACGTCGGCAACAACGAAATCGCTGCCGATGCCCGCAATCGCTACGAGGAAGCTGGCATCTATAAAAATATCACCGATTGCTCGCCTGCCGCGCTCGCAGCAGCTGCTAGCTCTGGTGACGCCATCGCGATCCAAGTGTGGGATGATGTCGCCAAAAAACTCGCCACTACCATTATGAACTGCTGCTGGTTGCTCAATCCCGAAGCGATCATCATCGGCGGCGGCGTTGCCAAAGCAGGCGATTTACTCTTTACTCCCTTGCAAAAACATCTCTTCTCCCAGCTTTCAGGCCCCTTCAAAGACCACCTCACCTTGCTTCCCGCTCGCTTTGGCTCCGAGGCTGGCATGGTCGGTGCCGCCACCATGGCGCTCGAAGACGCTGGCTTTGAATTATAAAGGCTCTCCCCGATTTCTCTCCCCAGAAGTCATCGCCAAGGATAGAAATTTCTCGCTTTGCGAAAAATCCCCTTGTTAAAAGTGACAAAGTAAATACAATGCCACAACAACCCAACCCAAATACCTATGACTCCCCGTCAAAAAAAACACGCAAGAAAACCCTATCGCAACGGCTTTACGCTGATCATTACCATCAGTTTGCTGGTATTGCTGACACTCGTAGCCATCGGAATGCTCTCGCTCTCAGCCGTCACCCTGCGCAGCAGTAACCTAGCAGGAGCTCAACGCATCGCCCGCGACAATGCCCGTCTGGCCCTGATGATCGCGATTGGCGACTTACAGAAGAATGCTGGCGCTGACATGCGCATCACAGGAACCGCTGACCTCGGCGGTGACACCGGAGGAGCTCAGCTCAGCACAGGCAAAGGACCCACCAACAATAGCTCCATCAATAGCGTCAACAAGGGACTCACCGCAGTCCAAAATGGCAGCCGCTATTGGACTGGCGTCTGGCAACATTCTTCACTGGCCAGCAACACTTCCGCCTTAACCATCGCCCAACAAGCGTACACTCGCACCCCATCTCCATCACTCATCAAGTGGCTGGTCAGCGGAAACGAAATCACCTCCAGCTCTGATGCGATCTTGCCCAGCAACAGCTCCATTTCCGTCGATGCGAGTGGCAAAGTTGGCGATCCAGAGCGTGCCGTCGTTCTCATCGGCAAAAACACCGTCGGCTCAGGAACTCCTACCTCGCTAATCTCACAAATTGCCGTTCCTCTCGTTGCCATTAACACGAGTAAGGCCGCAAAGCCAACAGGTCGCTATGGTTGGTGGGTTGGTGATGAAGGCGTCAAATCCAAGCTCAACGTCACCGGCAAAAATTCGACCACTTTTACCAACCTCACCATGGTGCCAAATCGCCGAGGCTGGCAAACTGTTTCCGGCTTTGGACAATACCCTAGTAACGCAGCGACTAATTCCGACGATGTAGAAAAAATCGTTTCCGTAGGACAAGGTCGTTTGCTGTCAGATTCAATGGCCGCCGCGCTCAAGGAATCCTACCACGCCGCCACAACAGACAGTTTTGGATTGCTCACAGACAACTTGCAAGGCGGCCTCCGCCTTGACCTCAGTGGCTACCTGAATCAAGGATCATTTCCCTCAGCCGCCGCAGGATCTACCATTGTCAACTTCCCCACTTCATCTTCTAACATCATTCCCCGCACCGTTGCTCGTTCCATTGGTGGTCCTCGCTGGACCCGCATCATCGATTTCTCAAAGCGCGGCAAAAACCTCACAGGAGGCAAGCTTACCGTTTCTGCATCGTCGGGCAGCGCTGATATCATCGCTCCGATCATTTGGGACTTCCGCATTCTGATGGGAGCACGCAGCATTTCCACGACCAATACGGATTATCGACTCAACGCCTGTGGAAAATTTGCCGTTACCATTGCCAATCCATACCCCTACACGCTGGATTGGAATACCCCTCTCATCTTTGAGATCAAAAATGAGACACCTGATGGAAACCGTCCGAGCCGTATTTGGGATGCGACCGGCCAACCTGCATTCATTCCATCAACCCCCTCTGAGCCCGCCGTTTTTAACAACGCTTACTTCAGCATTCCCCGTGGCTCACTTGCCCCAGGTGAAGCCAAGGCATTTGTTAACGTCGGCCGCGTATTACGCCCCGCAAATAGCACAGCGGGAGTCACTGTCAACATGGGAGAAATCTTACCGAGCGGGGTAGCCAGCTTAGACAATTGCGTTGAATTGGAAAACACCTCAGTCAACAGCGGAGCGAAACAACTCGACGTCCGAGAAAGCTGGACGACCACCCTTCTCTCTTTGGAAATGCGCACCGGCGGCTCTGCCAGCTCAGGCAGTATTCTTCGTCGCGTCGAGCGCCTTGAACTCGACAACGGATTCTTTGCCCAAGTTCGCCGCCCGATCGATGGCACTATTGCCAAACAAATGACCCGCCCCTTCCCATTGCACGTGTTTGCGTTCCAAATCAGCATGCCCGGCGAAGACTATGAATCCATTATCCCTGGTCGTCTTGGCACACGCAGCTCGACGATCCGCACCTTTGCTGACTTCAATCTTCAATGCCAACGCTTCAGCAAAACCATAGCCTCCTACAATCCTCCGCCGTTTTTCATGGAGAGCACCGATGCCCTTGCTAAGCTGCCTTTCAATACTCCAGGTGGCGAGACCGGCAACGCATTCACAAAAAATCTAGCAATTTCGCCCAACTCTTGGGGTCGTTCGATGTTTGCGGGCCCTAAAAAGAATATCCTCTTTGGCATTCCAGAAAACATTGTTTCACTTGGCCAATTGCAACACGCCGATCTTACCAATGATGATACCTTCTCATCCATCGGTCACCAACCCGGCAATGCCGTCGGTAACTCGTATGCTTCCACCTTCGTAAAACGCTCACTTACGATCCAGAACCGCTTTGACTATATCATCACTGGCTCGCCCAACCAGGGTGAGGCGAAATCGACAGCAAGGAATTACTACGATCTATCCTACCTTCTCAACACCTCCTTGTGGGATACCTTTTTCCTCTCGACAAAAACACCCAATAGCCAAGGAAACTTGCTGACGGATCACTTGGTCCCCGTCAGCTCAGCTGTTAATTCCAGCGATCTCAATGACCCCTTGAAAGCGTCCAGCCAATTGGCGATCAATGGAGCCTTCAACGTAAATAGCACCAACAAGGATGCATGGAAAGCATTTCTCGCCAGCGCCAAAGGGCAAAAACATAGTGCCGATGTCACCGCTCACACCGATTCCATTTTCCCCCGCGGTGCTGAACAGCAAGAAGATGCGAAAAACCCACCAACTGGAACTGGACCTGATTCCTTTGCCGGATATCGCAGACTCAATGACGCTCAAATCGATGCTCTCGCCGAGCAAATTACACGCCAAGTCCGCGAACGTGGTCCCTTCATCAGTTTGGGACATTTCGTCAATCGCGCCATAGGAGAATTCACCCGCGACACGAAAAAACTCACTGGCGCTGGTGCCATACAGACCGCCATTGACAACGCCGGCCTCAACATCAATCTCGCTGGATCGAATAACATCTTCACTGGTTTCACTGCCACCAAAGACCGAGTCGTGATGTTTGCCGAAGGCGGGGCACCTGCTGCTGACTTAGTCGGTGGCCGCCCCACAGTGCTCGCCAGTGCCAGCAGCGATCCTGATTGGGCTTCTACTTCCCGCGACCTCAATCCCGGTGCCAGCGCCAGCATCATCGCGGAGCGTAGCATGATCAATGATTCACGTTACAAAAACGATCAAGGATTCCGCTCGACAGGCATCCCCGGTTGGCTCACCCAAGCCGATGTCCTCCAAACACTCGGACCACTCATCTCCGTGCGCTCAGACACCTTCAAAATCCGCACCTACGGTGAGGCCATCGATCCAGCAACTGGCAAAGTCGCCGCACGCGCTTGGTGTGAGGCGATCGTCCAGCGCTTGCCTGAATACCTCGACACCATCAATCCCCCCACCGCCCGTGACACAGCTCTCAGCCCGATCAATCGTGCCTTTGGCCGTCGTTTCGAACTCGTATCTCTCCGCTGGCTCAACGCCGATGAAATCTAAGATCATGAATACCCTGCGCTCACTAGCATTCACCACCCTCACCCTCCTCAGTGCCGTCCACGGCCAAAGTCCTGCCGAGAGCAAAGTCTCCCTTAAGATTGATCTCGTATCATGGGGCGAAGACATTCCCGGCCTGACCATCAAAAAAGAAGAGGTCAGTGCGCTCGCATTCCGTTACTCGAAAACCATCCGCTACTCGGGCTCTCAAATCCTTGAAATCAGCCAGACACCCGGCGCGAAACTTCCCGAGCCGGAGATGTCGGCTGAAGAAAAAGAGCTGATGAAAAAGCTCCCTGCTCCCGTATCACCAGCCGTCAAGCCGATCGATCCTGCTGAAATCCCGCCCGAGATCCTGGCGCGCCGCAAGGAAAACCCGAATCTTGTGGCACTTGCCATGATCCCCGCCAATTCCACCCGCGTAACCGTCTTGCTCGCGCCTGGCAAAGGCGGCACGTTTCAAACCTACGTGATCGATGATGACCCAACCAAACTGCCCTTTGGAAAACTCCGCATCCACAACTACAGCGCGATTCCGATCGCACTACGCTGCAATGGCACCGAGCTCAAGGAGTTGAAAACCCGCGAAGCCATGTATGTCTCCCCCGTGCAAGAGCAAGTCATCTACGAACTTGCCTACAAAAAGGACAACGAGTGGCAGATCCAAGAAAACAACCTGCTTCCGATCAATGCCAATGAGCAATCACAAATGATCATCCTCCAGAGCGATGCCAACTTTTTCACCTCAGGTGATGGCTCACGCGGCGGCTACCTCCAAACCGTCGTCCTCAAGCGCCGCAAGGAAGTGGAGCCAGTGGCAACGCCCTGAAATACCACCGATTTCCTGCAATTTATTGATTGATCATTTTCCGCTCATCCCCCACTCTCCCACGCGTGACGCGCACTGACGACCTACGAATTGCTGGAATCAACCCATTGATTTCCCCCTCCATTCTTGCCTATTACTTGCCGATTTCCGAGCAAGTAGCCCAATTGGTATCCTCCACTCGCAACGCTGCCGATGCCATTCTCAAAGGCCAAGACGATCGTTTGCTAGTTGTCGTCGGTCCATGCTCGATCCATGATCCGAAAGCAGCTCTCGAATACGCAGATTTGCTCAAAAAAGAAGCCGATCGCCACAGCAAAGACCTACTAATCATCATGCGTGTGTATTTTGAAAAGCCACGCACTACAGTCGGCTGGAAAGGCTTGATCAATGACCCACATCTCGATGACTCGTTTGATATCAATCACGGCCTGCGCGTTGCGCGCGGCCTGCTGCTAGAGCTTGCCAATCGCGGTGTGCCAGCTGCTACGGAATTTCTCGATACCATTTCGCCGCAATACATTGCCGACTTGATCACCTACGGAGCCATTGGCGCGCGCACGACGGAATCGCAAATCCACCGCGAGCTGGCATCAGGTTTGTCCATGCCCGTCGGTTTCAAAAACGGCACTGGCGGCTCGATCCAGCTGGCTCTCGATGCGATCCAATCATCATCGCGCACTCACCATTTTCTTTCCGTCACCAAACAAGGTGTATCCGCGATTGTTTCGACCAAAGGCAATGACTCCTGCCATGTCATCTTGCGCGGCGGCTCCAAAGGCCCGAACTACGATGAAGCCAGCGTAAAGGATGTGGAAAAATCGCTCAACGAGCAAAAATTGCCTGCTTACATCATGGTAGATTGCTCGCATGGCAATTCGATGAAAGACTTCCGCAATCAACCACTCGTGGTCAATGCTCTCGCCAAGCAAATCGAATCAGGCTCACGCTGCGTTGCGGCCTGCATGATCGAATCCAACCTCGTCGAGGGTGCTCAAAAATTGGTGCCAGACCTCGGGAAAATGACCTATGGGCAGTCGGTGACGGACCAATGCATCAATTGGAACGATACCGTCGATGTGCTCAATCGTCTCGCTGCGGCCGTGCGCACGCGCCGCGAAAATCCATAACTCACGCCGCGTTGATCAATAGCTATCAATCTCTCGAGGCCCGCCTGCACGATGTCTTTTGGGCAACTGAAGGTCCACCTGCTGAGTTGCCGTTGATGCGGAGCTTTTTGCAGGAACATCCGGGAAAATCGTTAGAGATTGGCTCTGGTTCTGGCCGTTTACTACTGCCACTCCATCGCGAGGGATTTGAGGTCGAAGGGCTCGAATCTTCCGCAGAAATGATCGATTTGTGCCACGCGAATTCTTCGGAAAATTCCGACGTCCCCCTTCATCTCGGCAGCATGGACGATTGGACACCATCTTCGCGCTATGCATCGCTGATGATCCCCGCATTCACCTTGCAACTCTCGCGCGATCCCGCTGCGGCACTCGTGCGTTTTGCCGATTGGCTACAGGACGGCGGCACCTTGTATATGAGCACTTTCACGCCTCTCGCGGAAATGCTCGGAGAGCTACCTGCTGGCGAATGGTATCCCGATCACCAAACCGAATTAGCTGACGGCACGCTTGCGGTGATTCATACTCGTCATCAAATCGATGCCACAGAGCAGATTCTCGACCGCGAGCATCGCTATGAGATTTTTGACAAAGAGGGAGTCATCCTTGCCACGCACGAATCCCGCCAGCAGCTGCGTTGGTTCCGTCGCGAGCAATGGAAACAGCACCTCAAGGCGGCAGGATTCCGCATCGAGAAACAGTTCGCTGATTTCAAGCCTCAACGCAAATCTCTCAAAGAAGCCATCGTCGTGACGACCATTGCTCGCAAGATCGTTGGCTAGAACTACTCTTTCGTTCCCGCTGATTTTTGATTCGTGCCACGATTCTCCTTGGCCTCCATCGCATTCAACTGGGCAATGTCTTCAGGATTTACCATTGCTTCCGCCAGAGCCCTAACACTTTTCGCGGGAATCCCCCGATGCAATGTTACGAAGGCATCACCACCCTTTTGCTTGCTCAATGAGGCAATTTCGGAAACATGACCGATCGCATTTCCATAGGCATCGAGCACCGCTGAACCACTGCTGCCAGGTGCCCAATCGGTGCTGCAATTGAAACGCAGAAAACGTAGCTGATGCATCGAAAATTTTTCCTCTATTGAGTTTTTAGGAGTACGAATCCAGAAAAAACGATTGATGATGCCATCGCTAAAATAGCCCACTTGGCCCATTGGGTCACTGTAGCAATAGACAGCGGCACCTTGCTTGATATCGGATTGCAAAGGCAAAGCTTGTAGCTCCCCACCCTCCACTTCCACAATGGCAGCATCCATTTTCACACTGCGTGCGTTGATGGCTTTTACGGGATAGATTTGATCCTTAGCATCAATCACGACCAAGTAACCCTCGCGCATGGCATTTCCAGAATCGACAACATGATTGCAAGTCGCCACCTGATTTGCCGAGATGGCATAGCCACCCGAGAGCGAGAGATGCCAGTGATCGCACTTCTCACAGAGGTAGACAAAGCCCACGCGCACATGAGCTTCGCGAGCGATCTGAGCTAACTCTTCGCTGTTCAACGGCGTCGTTTTCACCGCAGGCAAGGAAACTGCTTTTGGTTGATTGGCGGACAGTTGCTTTTTGCAATCCTTCCACTCCATCAAGCGCTGATCCTTGATCATCACTTGCAGTTTTTCGATCAATGCATCATCCAAGGCTCGACGCCCCTGAGGTGTCTGATCGACGATCACGGTATCGACCGATTGAGCACCGAGAAATGTACAAAAAGAAAACGCACTGAGCAGAATGAACTGCCGCAGTGCGGATACGTGTGTGCTGACTTTCATGCCAGAAACGCTAGCGCGAGATGCGCCCGTGTCAAGCAAAACTGAGCTGATGCTTGTGCACGGCCGGATTGACGATGTCTTTGACGAATCGTGCCGACAAGGCGCTAGCATCTCCGCTGCCGAAAATGTAAACGCGTTGTGAGATGTGCAATTGCTTCAGCGTAAAGGCATCCCCTGTGCGGCCACGATAGTAATTCATGATCGCCTCTTTTTCCAAATCCAGAGCGCCGGGCTTCATGCTGTAGTCCAGATAAAACAGGGCATCGGAGATGATGGGCTCAGCGCCTTCGCTGATTTCCTGACTGACTTCATCGACGAGCACCTCACGCGCAAAGGCACGCAGAGCATCGGCATCGCCCTCGAAATCGAAGCGATAGGTACGGCTGTGTTTTGCCGTCAATCCCGCTTTCATCGGAGTGTACAACAGGGCATCAGCATCACTGGCGTGCTGATTTTTTCGGATCACTTCACATTCGATCATCATGACAATTCTTGCAAACGTTTGAGAACTTCTTCGTAGGCCTCCAT
>JBIIAI010000177.1:0-5913 GCA_044239965.1 Akkermansiaceae bacterium | reverse complement strand
TGGAAAGGCTTTCTTACATGTCGGAAAGCTTGTAATCCTTGCTGGAAAGCTTGTGCTTCTCGTTGGCGCGGTTTTCCGTCGGTTGGAGAACGCGGTGGCGGGCGGCAATCCCGCAGGAAACCTCATTTCCGATTTTCCTTGATGTGAGGGAAAGGATTGACGATACTGCGGTATGACCTTTGCTAGCAAAATTACCTTGGGTCGATTGATGATGGTGCCGGTGTTTGCGGTGCTGGCCATTTACTATGGTGTTAGCATCAAGGAGGGGCGGGCGCAGGAGGCTTTGCGGATTGCGGCGCTGGTGGTGTTTGTGGTGGCATCGGCATCGGACGCGGTCGATGGATTCATTGCCAAGCATTTCAATCAGCGTTCGGCGTTTGGCGCGATGATTGATCCAATCGCTGATAAAACGCTGTTGTTGACGGGGATCATTACGCTTTCCTTGGTGGACTGGGGCAGCGCGGGATGGCGCATTCCACTGTGGTTCACGGCCTTGGTGATCGTGCGCGATTGTGTGATTCTCGGCGGGATCGGGATTTTATGGTATTGCAAGGTCACGGTGAAAATCGATCCGCACTGGAGCGGGAAAGTGTGCACCTTTGCGCAGATGTTTGCGTTAGGCTGGGTGATGCTGCGTTTTGTGGTGATTGATCCCATTTACCCTTGTGCCTTGGCCGCGTTTTTCACGGTGTGGTCAGGAGTTGCCTATTTCCGCCAAGGCTGGAAACTGCTCCAAAGCGCAGATCTCCATCATCCTAATTGAAATCAAACGTTAGGCTAAGAGACAAGCGAGACGCGAGTCTTCTTTCAAGTCTTACCTCTGATGTCTGACAGTCTTGAGTCTTACATCTCAAGTCTCGTGTCTCTCAATTCTATCAAAAAGCTGGGGCGAGGATGAGCTCGTCACCAGCTTCGGGAGCGAAGGGTCCAATGCCTGGGAGCACATCGGCAATGGCTTCGCCTCCGACGACTTCGCGGATCTTGACGTTGCCTGCGATGCCATCTTTGCGGCGCACGGAGAGGACAGTATCAACGCTGACGTTGTCGGGCATGAGCAATTGCATGGTGACGAAGGATCCTGTTGTGGGGTCCTCAACGTATTCGGTGACTTTGGCCATGAGCAGAGCCTCAGCGATTTGGCGGGCGCGGCGGAGTTCCTTGTCGCTTTTTTCGAGATCTCGCTGGGCGATCAGTCCGCCTTCTTTTTCTGCAAGATTTTTTTCTTTCTCCTTGAGGGCGATTTCTTCTTGCAGGCGCTTGTTTTGCTCCTCGATGGCACGGAGTTGGGCTTCTTTTTCCTCGACTTCGCTGGGGCTGGCCTTGCTGACATCAGGTGAGGCTGTCATGCCGAGGTCACGCAGACGTTTTTCGGCGGCGAGGTTTTGCTCCTCGCGAGCGATTTCGGCAAGTTGGCGTTTGACGCGTTCAAGTTCAGCCTTGGGTGCGTCTTTTGCAGCGTTGTTTTGTTGTTGCCAATTCCATGCCAGGGCTCCGAGGAGCAGTGCGGTGGTGGCGGCGAGAAGCATTTTGATGGTGTCCATGGAGATAGGTTTGTGGAGTCCGGTTGTCAGGACAAGGTTGAAGTGAAGTCAGTGGAGACGTATGACGATTATTTTTTGGGCTCGATCTGCCAAACCTCGCACACTTGGTTGCGCTCGGCGATGCGGCTGGAGAAGCGTTTGGTCTGGCCGAGGAAGACGGCTTGCACGGCTTGATTGCCAGGCTTAGCCATGTCGATGTTGGAGGCGACTTCGGTGGCGCGGTCGGACGAAAGACGACGGTTAGCATCGGCATTGCCAGTGATCGAGGCATAGCCAACGACGAGGATCATCGATCCTTCAGGAAGCGAGGCGAGGGCATCACCGAGGGCAAGTTTGTCGGAGGGATTGAGTTGCGATGAACCGGTGGGAAAGCTGATGTCGCGCAGCTTGGTAGCGCCGTATTGGCTGGGGAAGCGATTGTAAGCGGATGCCATTTCGAGGTCAGCTTTGTCTTCGTGGTCGCTAAGGGCGCGGAACAAGGCCTGAGCGGCAGGAAAGAGATCGGCGGCGCTTTCCGCGAAAAGTTTGGGTGCTGCGGTCGGTGGGGGAGTTGCTTCGAGAGCGGCGATGCGTGCCTCGAGCTCGGCGATGCGAGCTTTGGCCAGTGCCATTTCTTCCACGGTTGGGCGGCTGGAGTATTCGGCGAGCTTGGCCTGAAGAGGGGCAAGGCCGTTGCGTGCTTCATCGAGTTGGCGGCGAATGTCATCTATGCCTGCGCCGTCGGTAAGAGCTTTGTCGAGCTGGTTTTGCAGCTTAGCGAGTTGTGAGGTAAGAGACTGACGTGCTTGCTCGGATGTGAGTAGGGAGTTGTTTTTATCGGCGATGACGGCTTCCTTTTCGGAGAGTAGGCTGCGGAAGCGATCAGATAGGTTGGCGAGTGTGGCTGCGTCTTTGGTGAGGCGCGAGGCGATTTGCTCAGGGGAATCTTGACCGATGCCTTCGATCGGCGGCAGGCCCTGGCGGGCGCGCTCGGCATTGATGGCAGCGGTGCGACTGGCGAGCTCGGCTTGGGCGCTGTAGAGATCCTTTTGAGCATCATCTTTTTTGCCCTTCAAGGCGTTGGCGATCAAGAAGCCAGCGAGCAGTGCGACGACAACAGCAAGGATGGTCGTGGTGGACACACTGGATTTTTCGATGCTAGGGGCGGCAGCGCTGGCTGCTGTGGATTCGGCGGGTATTTGGGAAGGAATTTCGCTCACGCGGGAATGTTTAGCGGATTTTTTTCCTGACGTCTATGGGAGAAAAACATTTTTACAAAAAAGAGATGAAATTCCGCTGCATCGGTGCATGTTGGGGGCGAGATGGCAGGAAAATGGTTTCAACGATGCGCCATGGCGGCGCTGGTGTCCGTGTTGGCATTGATGTTTGTGGGCGCGATCGTGCGAGTGAGTGGTGCTGGCATGGGCTGCCCGGATTGGCCGAAGTGCTGGGGCTGCCTGATTCCACCGACGAAGGTGGAAGATGTGGATTTTGAGAAGCTGGATATTGCCAAATTCCAACGCAAGGCCGAGCGCATGGGGCGTGATCCGAACACGATCAGTGAATCGATTCTGCGCGAGGAATTCAACGCGCGCCATGTGTGGACGGAGTTCGTGAACCGTTTGTTTAGCTTACCGGTGGGGCTTTTTACCTTACTGACCTTTGTGCTATCGTTCGGTTATCGCAAGAGCAAGCCGTTGCTGTTTTTTGCGTCCTTTGTGGCTTTGTCCTTAGTGTTGATCAATGCGTGGATGGGGGCGCGCGTAGTCTATAGTGGGCTGTCGCCAGGGGTGCTGACTACTCACATGGCCTTGGCGTTTTTGCTGCTGATTGTGCAGGTTTTTGTAGTGTGGTATGGTCAAGTTGTGCCGTGGAAGAGGGAGTTTACAAGCGAATCATCGCGGCGGCTGTTATCGTGGCTGGTGAGTGGTCTGTTTTTGTTAGTGTTGGTGGAAGGTGTGATGGGCTCACAAGTGCGCGAATTGACGGATGAGCTCTCGAAGTATCTGTCTGTGCCACGCTCGGAATGGGGGGATACCTTGGAGCACTCGATGGTGTATTTGGTGCATCGGAGTTTTTCCTGGTTAATCCTGGCGCTGACGGTCTGGGCCATGTGGCAAATGAAAAAAGACCAACGTTATGTGATCGGATTGCCCGAGAAAATCGTTGTTTGGATTGTCATGGCGCAAATGATTCTGGGCTTGGTGATGTCTCAAATTCACGTCTACGGCTGGGTGCAAGTTCTGCACGTAGGGCTGGCGGCGATCCTCGTGGCATGCAATTTTGCGTGGATGCTGGTGCTGAAGGGGCGGGGGAAACTGAGTTGATTGGCCGCAAAAAAACGCATCAGGCGCATCAGCGGGTATCATTGTTTTGGTGGAAGGCATTGCTAGAGGGAATTGCCTTGATTGCGTGGCCGATCCGAGGCAGAAAAGCGCATGGCTTTTGGCGAATCTTGGCATATCAGATCCCGCACCCACACCTGCGTGGTGACGGGTAAACATTTTGTGGACGGTGAAGTGATCGTGGCCGCGATTTTTCCTGATCCTGATTCATCGGGCTGGTTGCGTAAGGACTACTCGCTCGCTGGCTGGGAGCAGAGCAAGGATGAACGCGTGGGGCAATTTTCACAGTGGAAGACGCAATACAAAGCTCCTGTCGCAAGCGAAAAACTGGAAGTAACAAAAGAGAGCCCGATTGATCTGTTGCGTCGATTGGTCGAGGAAGAGGAAGAGCATACGGAAAAGGTCCGCTTTATTTTGGCAGTGATGCTGGAGCGGCAGAAGGTGTTGGTGGAAAAAGATACTCAGGCCGTGCCGTCGGGGATTTTGCGGGTGTATGAACACCGCAAAGAGGGCGATGTATTTTTGATCAAAGATCCAAACATTGCGCTGGATCAAGTGGAGTTCATGCAGCAAGAGGTGATTGATTTACTGGAAAATGGTGGACGCTTGAAAGCGCTTGAGCCCGAGGATGATCATGTCGTCGTCGGGGAATCTGCCGAGTGTGCAGAGTCAGGAAATGGCGATGCCGCGGTGGAAGCGATGCCGGCTGAGATCGGTGAGGATGTTGCGAGTGGCTCTGACGATGAGCTAACGAAAAAAGATTGACCTGACCAGTCGGATTCTGCAGTGTTCCTGCGCTGTGTTTTTCGGTACATAATCTGCTTCTGTTTAACTATGAAACAATTGATCTTGCTCACGCTTGCAGCCATTTCGATGGCCTTCCTCCCTTCATGCGCGGTAAAACCAACGGGTCCACCACCGAAGGCTGAGCATGTACTTTACGAATGGCATGACCAAGGGGGAGATGGCGAGGTCTCTGTGCGAATCAATCTTACCTCACAAAAAGCGATTGTGAAGCGTGGAGATCGGATGATTGGCTGGTGCTATGTAGCAACAGGCAAAGAGGGGCGCGGCACACCCGCGGGGAATTATTTCGTGATGGAAAAAATCGTCGATAAGCACTCGAACAAATACGGATGGGTATCAGATGAGTTGGGAAATGTTACCAATTCTGATGCGACCCCAAGCGTGCGTTTGAATCCTGGTGAGAAATACAATCCTGCACCAATGCCCTATTGGCAGCGCTTAACTTCGTATGGCATAGGCATGCACGTCGGCGTGATTCCGCAGCCTGGTGAACCAGCCTCGCACGGTTGCATTCGCATGCCGAAAGACTTTGCACCTTTAATTTACAGTGTTACGAAGGTGGGAACCCCGGTGAAAATCATGTATGGCCCTCAAGAGCCGATGATTGCTTGGCAGTGATTCATTTTTCGAGCTACGAGGATGGTTGTATCAAAAAAATGCCATACTCCCCGTGAGGAGTATGGCATTTTTGCCATGGGGTGCCGATAACGGCTGCCGTGAAATTAGTTATCGCGTTGCTGACGGCGTTCGATGCTGCGGTTGAGGCGATTGATGACATTTTCTGGGAGGGTATTTCCTGATACCCATTGCATCGCGGCTTGTTCATCGCGGCCCATCCACCATTCAATGGTGCGGCTATACATGCGATCGCGCTCTTCGACGTTGGTCATGCGTGCGATGCTACTGACGGCTGTGCCGGGATCTTTGCGGAAGGAGTGCCAGACGAATTGCTCGACAACGCGGTTGTTTACATCGCCGCTGTGTTGATCCATCAGGGCTACGGCTTTGGCTGGATCTTCTTGAGCGATGTGATTGACAATGCCGCGCAGGGCGTTGCTGCGAGCATCACCAGCGGGCAATTGATTGTAGTAGGCGAGTGCTGAGGATTCATCCTTGCGGGCCATTGCGCTCAAGGCATCATCCATACGGCGGTTCGTGGCCTCGGAGGGATTGGCGATCAACCAATCGGCTGTGCCTTGGGGGTCTGAATCGAGGGTGCGCTCGGCGAGGCGCATGATGGC
>JBIIAI010000176.1:0-5916 GCA_044239965.1 Akkermansiaceae bacterium | reverse complement strand
AAAAATCAGGCAAGTCCGCGAAGCGTGTGATCTCACCATGCGATTGCCGCAAGAGCACCTGATGCAAATACGTAGGCTCATCAAAGGCACGCAGTGCGTTGATGGCATCTTCGTCATGCGGATCCAACGCTAGGGCTGCCGATAGGTGGACTTTGGAAATGCGAATTCCTGCCTCGCGCAATGCGTTCAACGAGGTCACGCAATCATCATACTCTAAGGCGAAATGACAGGTGTCATAGTTCACGCCGATGCGTCTGCGCATCACCTCAGGATTCGGAGCAGCGGCGAAGAGCCGGGCGAAAAATGCGATTGTCTCACTGGTGTTCTCGAAGTGCCCCAAGGGCTCCGGTTCAAGACCGAGGTGAAAATCACAGCCTTGGGAAACCGAAAGATTTTCGATGAAATCGGCACACTCAATCAAATGAGCAAAGATCCGTTTTTCATCTGCGGCAAAGGCCTTGAATGAGCCGGGTAAGCTGGATACCGAGCCTTGTTCGCCGACGCCAATGAACGGAGCGAGAATGCGAAAAAGATTCAATGTATAATCGAGGCGACTGCGCTCAGTCCAGTCTGGCCGATAGACTTGCTCCTTCACCCGGGTATTGTGAAACGCACCGAAGGGAAATCCGTTGATGGTAAATACACGACAATGATGTGTGTTACACCATTGCTGGAATTCTGCTAGGTTTTCTCCTTCTAGCAATTCTGCCGCTGCGCGTGCTGATAAGCGAGGCGCAAGTGGAAATGGTGATAGTAATGGCGATTCACCTTCCAAGATGTCTTTGACCTTGAGAGCATGATTTTTCAATGCGTCAAAAGTTTCCTGCCAGGATTCGGCTGGATGAATGTTGGTGCAATAGGCAATGTACACGTCGCAATAAAGCCTGATTGGGGCGTTTAGGCAACGGAGAAAATTGATGATCTCACTTACATCCATATCTGCACCTGTGGACAGAAGTGTTTTTGTGGCAGTTGTGAACTGCAAGTTACTGCAGAGCCCGGGCACGTAAGTCATGCAAAAAGAGATTAGTTCGTCCGTGCTCTCGACAACCCAGTCGTGAAAGATCGCGAAATCAATTGAATAAATACCGCTGGAAATTATCAGAAATTCTGCAAATTTAGATAGAAATTCTGCATTCCGCAAAAAAAGCGGAAAAAACATTTTCCTTTTCGTTGATCCATCGTAGTCTGTCCAGCGAATCACTCCAGCGGAAAGCACGCTTCCACGCAGTAGGATTCGAGTTTCTCTCACTACCATGTCAGATCAATCTCCAACGCCACCAGATTCCCGCGATCCCCAACGCAACGTCAATAATGAGCCACCAGGCGTCAACTGGCGTTTGTTTGGCTTGTTGGGAGTTGCATTGCTCATTCTCAGCTTCGCTTTTTATAGCACCGACTCCTTTGGGAGCAAAACCAAGCAGCTGAATTACAATGAGTTCCGCAGTCTTTACGATCAAGGCCTCGTGATCACAGACAGTGTGAAGAAGCCTCTGGAAGTAGTCACCCGCGATAGTCTTTACATCGCTAGCGTCAGCGGCTGGGTAAAACCAGAGCCTAAGCGTGATCCTAACGGCACCAAGCAGCGTGTTTCTTTTCAGGTCCCCATTGATATTGTGCTCAACCAGGGTGTAATCAACCGCATTCTCGGCAGTGATGTGAAAATCACTCGTCAGGAGTCTCTACCAGTGCTCCTTAGCGGTGGAGAAATCATGACTCTTCAATCATTCCGTAAGGCTCTCGCCTCCAGGGAAGTGATCATCAATGATTTGCAAAATCCTCTGCATGTCGTCATCGCCAAAGATGGCTCTGCTGTTCTGGAAGGTGTGCGCGAGTGGTTGCCGATTTTGCCAGAGCAACCCGCCGCTGATGGCAAATCCGTCAAAGCTACTGAGGACATTCGTTTCGAGGTAAAAGTGGACACTCTCATGCAAAAGGAAGATCTTGCCGAGCTCCTCGCCGCTGGGGCCAAGCGCACCAGCGTGAGCAATACTTTTGGCAACATGATGATGAGCCTGATTCCGATCATTCTCATTGTCGCTGTATTGATTTTCCTTTTCCGCCAGCAAATGAAGTCGGCTGGTCGTGGCGCAATGAATTTCGGCCGCAGCAAGGCTCGCTTGCTGACCATGGACAAGAATAAGGTCACGTTCAAAGACGTCGCAGGCATCCAAGAGGCAAAAGAAGAACTTCAAGAAATCGTCGAATTCCTTCGTGATCCGCGTAAGTTCCAAAAACTCGGTGGTAGCATCCCAAAAGGTGTGCTGATGGTCGGTGCTCCGGGAACCGGAAAAACCCTTTTGGCGCGTGCCATTGCTGGTGAAGCTGACGTGCCGTTTTTCTCGATCTCGGGATCGGATTTCGTCGAAATGTTTGTCGGTGTCGGTGCCAGCCGTGTGCGCGACATGTTTGAACAGGGCAAGAAAAATGCCCCGTGTTTGATTTTCATCGATGAGATCGACGCCGTTGGTCGCCATCGTGGCCAAGGCATGGGCGGCGGGAATGACGAGCGCGAGCAAACACTCAATCAGATGCTGGTCGAGATGGATGGCTTCGACACCCAAGAAGGTGTCATCATCATCGCTGCGACCAACCGTCCTGACGTTCTCGATCCCGCTTTGCTCCGTCCTGGTCGTTTCGACCGCCAAGTCACAGTTTCCTTGCCTGATGTTCATGGACGTGAGGAAATCCTTCGCGTTCACGTGAAAAAAATCAAACTTCAGGCCGGCGTGGATCTCTCGCGCATCGCCAAAGGAACTCCCGGATTTTCAGGTGCAGAACTCGCCAACTTGATCAACGAAGCCGCTTTGCTCGCTGCACGCCGTAATTTGACGGCTGTTACCCTTGATGAGCTCGAAGAGGCTCGCGATAAAGTGCGCTGGGGCCGTGAGCGTCGTAGCCTTGCGATGAGCGATAAGGAAAAAATTGGCACGGCTTGGCACGAAGCAGGTCATGCTTACCTCAACGTGGTTCTTAAGCATTGTCATCCGTTGCACAAGGTGACGATCATTCCGCGTGGTCCTTATCTTGGCGCAACGATGTATTTGCCCGATGGAGATAAATACTCGACGCAGAAAAAAGAAGCGCTCGATAGCCTCGTCATGACCATGGGTGGTCGGATTGCTGAACAATTTCACAGTGATGACATTTCCAACGGGGCATCTGGAGACATTCGTCAAGCCACACACCTCGCGCGCCAAATGGTCTGCCAGTGGGGTATGAGCGACAAGCTCGGGATGATCGGTTTCAGTGAGTCAGAGGGAAGCTCTTTCCTTGGCAAAGAGTTTGGTCGCAGTCGTGATTACTCGGAGGCAACGGCCCAAGCGATCGATGCCGAAATCAAGATGCTCATTGATGATGCTTACGCCAAAGCAGAAAAACTTCTCAATGAAGGTCGCGACAAAGTCGAACTGATCGCCATGGGATTGTTGGAGTTCGAAACTCTTGATGCCAGTCATGTGAAGGATTTGGTCGAGTTTGGCGAAATGAAAGATCCGCCACCTTCGCCGAAACCACCTCCGATCCCTGATGACCTCTCTAAAAAGCCCGAAGTGAAAGCTCCGAGCAAAGAAGAGAATGCCAATGATGGCACTCTGCCCGGTGAGGTAGTCGGCGCTCCGGCGTGAAATTCAAGGTAAATTTTTGAGAACAGAGCTTGACATATCCTGTCAAGCTCTGTTCATTTGCGCAGCAATATGTCCACGGCATCGCAACGTAAATTACTCTTCACGCCCCGTGAGGCGCTGAAAAAATATTTTGGATTCGATGATTTCCTTGATGGTCAAGAAGAGGTCGTCTCACAAATCGTTTCGGGGCAAGATGGCCTTGTAGTGATGCCAACTGGTGGCGGCAAATCGCTCTGCTATCAGCTGCCTGCCCTATGTTTTGAAGGGGTGACCTTGGTGATTTCGCCGCTGATTGCCTTGATGAAGGATCAGGTCGATGCACTGGTCGCGCGCGGCATTGAAGCCACGATGATCAATTCAACACAATCGTGGGAGGAGCAAAAGGAGCGGCTTCAGGGCATTCGCGATGGACGCTGGAAGCTCGTGTATGTGGCTCCTGAGCGATTTCGTGCCGAAAGTTTTCTGCAATCACTCCAGGGCATTACCATCGATCTATTCGCCGTGGATGAAGCCCACTGCTTGAGCCAATGGGGCCATGATTTCCGACCAGATTATCTCCGTCTCGGCAAGGCCTTGGAAAAAATTGGCAGGCCACAGTGCGTAGCGCTCACAGCAACTGCTACGCCTGTCGTTCGCGAGGATATCATCGAGGTGCTCCAATTGCGCGATGGCTTTGAGCAAGTCAGTGGATTTTCTCGCCCGAATCTTTCTCTCAACATCACCGCTGCGGAAAATGTGCAGCACAAAGACGATCGCATTAAAGCAATCATCGCTGCGCACAAAACCGGCATTGTGTATTGCGCGACACGCAAAAAAGTCGAAGCTGTCTCGGAAACCCTCAGCAGCTGGGGCATCAAGTGTGTGGCCTATCATGGCGGTATGAGTGATGAAGAACGTGAGCGCGCGCAGAATGTTTTCATCAGCAAACGAGCCGATGTTGCCGTCGCTACGAATGCGTTCGGCATGGGCATCGATCGCTCCGACGTGCGATTCGTGATGCATTATGAGATCCCCGGTAGCGTCGAGGCCTACTACCAAGAAGCGGGGCGTGCTGGCCGCGATGGCGAGAGTGCCTATTGCGAATTGCTCTACAATTATGCTGACACCCGCACGCAGGAATTTTTCATTGATGGCGCGAATCCTTCGGTTGCGGTGATTCGCGACGTGTATCAATTTTTGCTCAACGCAGGCGATCAGAATCACGAGATCCACAAAACCATCGAGGAAATTTCTCAGGGCGCGGATTTGAAAAATACCATGACCGTGGGTTCGGCCTTGGCAACCTTGGCGCGCAGTGGCTACATCGAGCGTTTTGACATTCCCAAAAAACGCATGCGCGGCACCCGATTGCTCAAGCCCGATGTCTTTGTGCGTGGCTTAAAAATCGACGAAAAAGCCATCGAGGAAAAGGATCGTCGCGATCGCGAAAAGCTCAAGGCGATGATCGAACTGAGTTACTCCCGCGTTTGCCGCCAGCAATGGATTTTGCAATACTTTGGTGAGGAAAGTGCCGAACTTTGTGGCAACTGCGATGTTTGCCGTGATCAGGATAGTGGCGAGGCCCGTGCTGCCACCGCAGATGAGGACTTAGTCGTGAAAAAAATCCTCAGCGGCGTCGCTCGCATGTCGCGCAAGCAAGGCGGCGTGTGGGAGGCCAAGTATGGGCGAGGAAAAATCGTGCAAATGCTTGTCGGCAGCAAATCGCAAGACATTCTCTCTGCAGGCCTGCATCAGTTGACCACCTACGGCATTCTCAAGGACAAAGGGACAGGCTATGTGAATGGGATGATGCGCTCGTTGACGGATGCCGGAGTTTTGCGCACTGAGGCAGGCGAGTATCCGGTCATGACTCTCACAGCGCTCGGTGAAAATGTCATGATGGGCAAGAGTTCTTACCGTTTGATTTGGCCCAAGCCCAAAGCGGAAACTGCCGGTGGTCTCAAGGACCATGGTTTTGATACGACCCTCTACACCCTGCTTCGCAACCTCCGCGAAAAAATTGCTAAGGCCGAAAATGTGCCGTCCTACGTGGTTTTTGGCAACAAAACCATCGAGGCCCTGACCCGCTATCGCCCACGCAACAAAGACGAAATGCTTCAAGTGCCCGGTGTGGGGGAAGTCAAAGCCCAGCGCTATTCACGCCCCTTCCTGGATGCTTTGTCGTCTTGGAAAGGATGAGTCAGTGAGGAGCGCAGTCCGTATGGTGTAGCTCGTCAGGCTTATGACTGTTCTCGCTTGCTGAATCAAGAAACTAATACAAACTTGCGTTCATGGGAAAGCAGTGGTGCTC
>JBIIAI010000175.1:0-5957 GCA_044239965.1 Akkermansiaceae bacterium | reverse complement strand
GTCTCAACAATGAGGACTTCGAAAAAATCGACCTCACCGCAACCCACTACCCATTCCTCGCCGCTGTTGGTGGTGCTTGATCCTAACCTCCACGAGATCCCTCTATGAACGCCGTATCGCATCTTTCCTCCACCGCTACAAGCAACACCTGCCTTGCCTCTGCCTTGACCGCAGTGGGCATCCCGCTTGCCGAGAAGTCATTCGTCCGTGTTGTTGGTGATGGTATCCGTGGTGAACGCACGGTCTGGTTCTTCGAGCCTCAAAGCCACTGCGGCAAATTTGATACCAAGTCACTGATTGAGGCATGGCACAATGAAGCTTGGCATCTCGCCAACCCAGAGCATCCCTTCGCCTACATCAAGTGCGCACTGCTCAACCGTGAGCGACTGGTGGACAAGGTGAAACAGGATGTGCCACTCGCCTGCGTGAAACGCCGGGGCAAGATCGCCTTCATCCCACTCGATGCCTCACCATCTGTGGAAGATTTCTACCTTCGCCACCTCTAAGCCATGAACGATACAGACCGCCAAAAACTACTCTCCTCCGCCTTCCATGATATTGAAACCATCGTCGGAGGCCACGCTATGCGCCCGCTATCGCTGGCCAGTTACGATGTGCTCCTCAGAACCGGTAACCCGCTGGTGAAAGGCGAAACGCCCACAGACGGCACACCGGAATTCACCTCGGCAATCATGGGATTTGTGTTCACCCACTGCGCCCCGTGGCCTGAGGTAGTGCGTGCATCGTTTCCCGACCAAGGATTCCGAGAAGCCGCGCTGATTTTCTGCGGCGGACTCACACCAGCGGATTTTCAAATCGCCTTCAAACGACTGGAGGATCAAAGCCGTGAACTGGAAGCGGCACAGGTCGAAACCATGGGAGACCTCGGCGGAAAAAAGCCCCACCCTGCGACGAACCCGGCTTCCTAGCTGCCCAGGTATTTGCCGTGGCCGCTGACACTGGTTGGCCAGAGGAACGTATTTTGTTCATGCCGTTGGCGAAACTCGTTCAGTATCAGCACTGTTTGTTGCGAAGGAATGGGGTGAGGACAAATTGGCCAGAAGATCAAGGAGGCGGATATTCTCTCCGGGATCAACTTGAGGCGTTGCGAGCAAGTTGGATGCGCAGAGATTGACTGCCGCACAAATGCACTCGATCAATTATGAGGCTTAATCTCAACAATCGTCCGTGCGTATATCAGCTAGCAAATTCTCCCGCCTCACTACCCAGCAAAGCGCCCTGATATACGAACGGTTTTTTGAAAATTTTTCTTGTCGTAGCAAAGAAAGTATGATTTTTTACTAACTGAAATGCCCACCTGATATAACGGTCAGATGGGATGCGAACAAATACTGTTGGGCAAAAAAACTAAGAAAAGAAAAAATATGGCCAGTAAAACCAAGCAATCCGTTGTTCGTAGAACGACAAAACTAGGAAATAAAATAACAATCACAAAGACCATTACCGTAAGTAAGCCGAAGAAGAAATAGAGACACTAAATGTTCCACAACCAAACCTATATAAGAAATGCCGCCAATAACCTCGGCGCCTAGCGACGAACCGCGCTCAATCTCCTAAACTCGATTTAACCAATACCCGCAGCCTGCCAAAGAAACGCCCAGCGCCATTCTTGATCTCAATACAGCAACTCATTGCTATGCCTTGCTTGATGGCGAATTCTAAAGAAGCACACAATCAACGTAACTAATCATGAAAGACTACATATTTTATATAGAAAACGGAAAAGCAATCGCACGTCCTGTTGGCGGCGGAACAATCGGACCTCTTGGCGGGCAGCATTACTCACAAGCCATTAATGTGCAGTCTCAAGGAAATAAAGTAATTGTCACTTACGAAGATGGTGCAGTAACGGAGCATCCTTGGCCACTAACAGGTGGCACAACACGCTTCATAGTTCAGCCTAAACATACTGTCAAAAGTTCTTACACCGAAAATGTGCAGTCATCTGCAGAAGTATATAGCGATGAACCATCTCAGGGTAGCTACGACGACTACGCCCCTGCCGAGAAGAAGAGTTGTATTGCAAGATGCTTTGGCTGCTTGGCAAGAATAATTGGATTGTGCGTAATTCTTTTTGTTATATTTATAATTGCAGGAGCGATTATAAATCAATTCTCTAAGAAAGGCGAAAAAACAAATAGCAATCAAATCAATACAGGTCGTGAAGATAATAAAACAACCACTATGCAGACAATTCCCTCTGATGCAGGCATCGTATCTAAAGAGGAAGCGCCAGTTACAAAAAACGGGATAATTGAGGATAAAATTAATTCAATAAGCACATTTGAAAACGTCTCTCTTCCTTTAGACGTCATAGTAATCGAAAAATGCTTTCTTTTGGATGCTACTGGAAAAGAACGAGAAATAGCAATAGGAACGCGACTTAAGATTGTTAACCGTAAGCCAAAAGGTACATTAGAGATCGTTATTGCAGGCGGTAATTATGTAGGTCATGAATATAGAATTACAGAAAAGGTGAAGCTACCGTAAGCAAGTTAGGTTGACTCCACCCCAGGCGCATGAGCGCACTCACCGTCACTCTTGGAGCCGACATCACTGCCTTGCGTCGATCGATGTCGGGAGCCACGGCGATGGTCGCTGCTTCTGCCAAGAAGATGGCAAGCCTCACTGCCGCAGGATTGAAAGTCGGTCTTGGGGCAGCACTCGCTGGTGGCGGCGTGGCACTGGCAGCTGGCATGAAGGCGGTCACTTCCGCTGCCGACTTCGAACAAACCAAAGTGGCCTTTGCGACCCTGATTGGTGATGCTGCCAAAGCCGAGCAAACCCTCGCGCAACTCCGTGAACTCGGAGCCAAGACGCCATTCGAGTTTCCTGAACTCGCGGATGCCGGCCGTAAGTTGATCGCCTTTGGTGAAGGTTCCGACACCGTGGCTGCAACTCTCGCCCGCATTGGCGACGTATCGGCAGGCGTGCAGGCACCAGTCAACGAGATCGCCGAACTCTATGGCAAGGCACGAGTGCAGGGACGGCTGTTCGCCGAGGACATCAACCAACTTACAGGGCGAGGCATTCCCATCATCGGGGAGCTTGCCAAGCAATTCGGTGTGTCGGACTCTGAGGTGAAGAAGCTCGTGGAGTCCGGAAAGGTCGGCTTCCCCAACATCGAACAAGCCTTCATATCCATGACCTCGCAAGGCGGCAAGTTCTCGGGCATGATGGAAGCGCAGAGCAAGACAACCAACGGACTGTTCTCCACGCTCAAGGACACGATCAACGAGGTATTCCTCACTCTTGGAACGCCGATCAACGATGCCATCCGTCCTCTCGTGGAACAGGCCATCGCACTCGCGCAGAAACTCGCCCCCTTAGCTGCACAGGCAGGAACCAAAATCCGCGACGCCGTCCAGTATGTGATTGCCATCTTCAAAAGCGGGCAATTCCTCAACCTCGTCGGCTCGGGACTACAACTCGGATTTGCCCAAGGCGTGAACTTCCTCTGGGCCACCCTGCGTGCCACCATCGCCGCTGCCGGGCAATACATCGCCGAGATATTCAAGACTGCCATCACCTACTTCCAAGTGCTCACCACCGCTGACTTCTGGAAAGGCATGGGCAATGCTCTCATTGGCATCTTTCTCAGTGCCGTTGGGTTCCTCCAAAAAGGACTTGCCGAAGCCCTCGAAATCGCAAGACCTCTTGCGGAACTCTTTGGCAAAGGAGAATCGATCAACTCCGCCCAGGGAGCTCTCAGAGAATCCGCCGACTTTCTCGATGCCGAAGCCGCTGCCCGCTACAGCGATGCCGGTGACCAACTCGGACCACTCGCGGCCAAGGTGGCAGAGAGGCTCAAGGAAGCAGGAGAAAACATCGTTGGACGCTTCGGTGAAACATTCCGCAACACCGCTGAGGTGATCGATACCAGCGCCATGCGTGAGCGCATGAATGAGGTGATGGGAACCATCCGCGATGCCCTGCCAAAGCCCGAGGAAATCAAACAAGTCGCCCGTGCCACCACACCAAAAAAATCCAAGGTCGCCAATCCGCTGGCCCAAGCAAGCACCACGACCATGGATCCCATCGTCACCTCACTAGGGAAAGTCGGCGGCGGTGGCTATTCGTCTGGGACGCTCGATGCTCAGCGCGAGAACAACCGACTGACAAGCGAAACGAATCGGATTCTTCGTGCCATGAGCGAGCGGATCAAGCCGGGTGGTGGCGCATCCGTGAGTGCCTTTGGTTGACGCCGTGCCCCGGCGTATATGCCGACCCACGTTTCCATTCAACCCGGACGCCTCTATCCACAGCCAGGCTACAGTGTTCAGGTCGATAAAGAGGGCAAGTGGACTGCCACGCAAGTTTTCCTATGCCATCGGAATTCTGCCGTGCAGCTGATGCCACGCCCCAACACCATTCACCCAGAAATCGGATTCATCTCCGTCGCTCAATCAACCGTGAACTTCACCGAAGGCGACCTTGCAGAAATCACCTGCCACTATGCGGGAGCTGAGCCCAAGGAGGATGAGAAAGAGAATGCCGTATACACCATGGGCCTCTCGCTCTCCGAGGAACCACTACTCAGTCACAAACGCTACAAGGATCTTGCAACCAAGGAACTGGAGGCGCTCCAGTTGATCCAGTCTGGCAAGGACAAGGACGACCAAGGCAACAAGCTGCGAGACAAAGTCGAAAGCGCGCGAGGCAAGGAGGCTCTGAAAAAGTTCGAGCGCGGTCAGACCAGTTACTACAGCCCGCGTGTTTCGTGGAAGGAAAGCTGGGTAAGAAACAAGGAGGTGAAGGCAACGGAACTCAACAATATCGGCAAGATCGACGAACCACTCGGTCCCGTGCCGTCCTTGGCTTCTGGCCGCAACTGGTTGCTCAATGGCGTGACTCAGACGCAGGAAGGCAAAGCATTTCGCATCGAAATGGAATGGCTTGCCAGTGATCGTGGCGGCTGGGACGCAGAAATTTACAACGACTGATTCTCATGCGCTTGCCACAGAGCAAAAAACCGGGTGATCCGATCCTCGCTGCCGACTGGAATCTGCTGTTGGAAGCAATCGCTGCACGAACACCACGCCAAGGTGCTGGACTGGAATTGATCGCCTCGTCAGGAGGATTTGCCTATTCGCGCCCCTCTCCAACAACGGCGCCCCACGCAGGACTGCCACCATTCTCGGTGATCGGCATTGAAAAAAAGGAGGGCAGTTATCTGGTGACCATCAAGGAGGGCTGGGTGATTGAGCGCAAGCCCAAGAGTGAGTCGAAGCCCACCGTCAAGTTCCACATCCCAAAGGCTGGCGACAAGACACTCGACACGATCCCACGTCCGCAGATTGGCATGGCCATTGGTGACACGCTGTGGTGTCGCTTCACTACCGATTCCATGGGCGAAATTTCTGAAGAGCCAGAGATCTTTTCCTCCGCTGAGGACCAAGAAGGCAGTCACTACTATCCTGAAGATCCCCAGGGCTCGGGGAGTGATGGTAATTACGCCGTCAAGCTCTTCAAGCTCATCGACGACGGCGGCTCACCTGCGGTTAGTGTCTATCAACAAAGCGACATCGAGCATTGGGCGCAACTGTGGAAGGGCGAGAATCTAGGGAGTGGATCGCGGGTGTTCAAAGAGCACAACGAGGAGGAAAACATCTACAAATTCCGCAGAATCGATCGTCGAGCATCACGGCATCAGATCGATGTCATCGAGGAAGCCGACGTCATTCGAGTGCAAGGGAATGACAAGGATGGCACTCTCGCGATCGAAGGAGACTCCAGCTCCAGTGAACCCTTTTTGGAATGGAAGGACGGACTCATGATTACGGAGGGAGAGAAGAAGTTATTCGTCCGGGAATTCATGATTTGCGAATACGGCTCAGCTCGCACAGTAAAATTCATCACGCTCGACTAACCATGGCACACCTCATCACGCCCATCATACTCGACGGCGAAGCATACTGCTGCCAGCCTACCACCCG
>JBIIAI010000228.1:0-4229 GCA_044239965.1 Akkermansiaceae bacterium | reverse complement strand
CAGTTGTGGAAGCAATATTGGCTTTTCCCCGCAGGCATGGCCGCCGTGATTGCGGTGATTTTCTTCGTCGCCTTCTGGGACAAGAGTGCTGAGAAAGATTCGTGAGGTCATGATCAGAGTTTACTGCTCCAGCATATGTTCGATCGCAACGGTTTCTGGATGTTTAATTGACGAAGAGCATTAGCTGAAACAGGTATCGTTTCTTATTGCTCGCACTGAACTGTTCTCATTTTCGACGCGTTAGCGAAATGAAGTGAAGTTCTTTCGGCATTCAACGGAATCGATGCTATATTGTTTTCATATCTCTGACCGACGAGTATTTCCCGCTAATTTCTTATGAAATCGATTCAAGTATTTGACCCCGCGATGTGCTGTTCTACAGGCATTTGTGGCACCGACATCAACCCTGATCTGATCAATTTTGCCGCGATGTTGGTGCAGATGGGAAATCGGGGTATCAAGGTGGAACGCTACAATCTCGGCCAACAACCAATGGCCTTTGCGAAAAATGAGGCGGTGAAAACCCTACTCCAGCAAGAAGGCGTCGAATCACTGCCGGTGATGTTTTGGGATGGTGCGTTGGTCCTAAAAGGCCGCTATCCCACGCAAGAAGAACGCCGCGAATGGGTGCGAGCAGCGGCTGGTAAAGACGCCAGCAGCCAGGAGGTGTCGTCATGAATCTGCCGATCTATCAACCAAACACCGAATCGACACGGTATCTTTTTTTCACCGGCAAAGGTGGTGTCGGAAAAACGTCACTTTCCTGCGCGACGGCTCTGCGTTTGGCGGAAGCGGGCAAACGCGTGTTTTTGGTCAGCACCGATCCGGCATCGAACTTGGACGAGGTGTTAGAGACTCGACTCAGCAATCAGCCCTCGGCCGTTCCAGGTGTGGTCGGCTTAGATGCGATGAACATCGATCCCGTAGCGGCTGCTGCTGCGTATCGGGAAAAACTCATTGAACCCTTGCGCGGGGTATTGCCGGATTCGGCATTGCGCAGCATGGAAGAACAGCTTTCTGGATCGTGCACGGTGGAGATCGCGGCGTTTGATGAATTTTCCGGTCTGATCGGTGATCCTCAAGCTGCGGCTGCGTATGATCATGTGGTGTTCGATACCGCACCCACCGGCCATACCTTGCGCTTGATGAGTTTGGCAAAAGCCTGGGACTCATTTCTCGATGACAACACCAGCGGCACATCATGCCTGGGACCATTGGCAGGATTGGAAAAACAACGCGCGCTCTATGAAGCGACCGTTGCCACGCTGTGCGATACCACACGCACGACCTTGGTCTTGGTCAGTCGTCCACAACTTTCTGCGTTGCGCGAGGCAGAGCGTAGCTCGCATGAGCTGCGCACGTTGGGTGTAACGAATCAACAACTTGTCATCAACGGCGTCTTCCATACCGAACTTGCCGAGGATCGCATCGCACAAACCATGCAACAACGCGGGCAAGCTGCGATGGAAAAAGCGCAGGCATTTTTGCAAAGCATGCCGACCTTTTCTCTACCGCTGCGCTCGATCAATATTCTCGGCATCGCCGGGCTGCGTGTTTTGTTAGAGGGTGAAACTGCGTTAGGGGAAATCGCCGAGTCCGATATCGAATGGTCGATGCCCGACATGCCCTCCCTTGGCACATTGCTCGAAGGCATTGAGAAAAATGGCAAAGGCGTAATCATGACGATGGGCAAGGGTGGCGTAGGAAAAACCACCGTCGCCGCCGCCATTGCGGTGTGGCTTTCGCAACGCGGTCATGCCGTGCATCTCAGCACTACCGATCCCGCCGCGCACATTGCGCAGACACTCGATGGTCAATTGCCCGGTCTTAGCATCAGCAAGATTGATCCCGCCGCAGAAACCGCAGCCTATCAACAAGAAGTCATCGCCCAACAAGGACCGCAAATGGATGAGGCAGCGCGCGATTTGTTAGAAGAAGATCTTCGCTCTCCCTGCACCGAAGAAATTGCCGTGTTCCGCGCCTTTGCTCGTGAAGTAGGAAAAGGCAGCGATCGATTTGTGGTGCTCGATACTGCCCCCACGGGCCACACCTTACTTTTGTTAGATGCGAGCGAAGCCTATCAACGTGAGCTTGAACGCCAGAGCGGTAGTTCACAACCCGAAGAAGTATTGCATTTGTTAGAGCGATTGCGCGATCCGGAATACACTCATGTTTTTCTCGTAACCTTGCCCGAAGCCACACCCGTGCACGAAGCCGCTGCGCTGCAAGAAGACCTAAGACGCGCCCACATCGAACCGTATGCCTGGGTGATCAATCAAAGTCTCGCAAACAGCGGCACACACGATCCCTTGTTGCATCAACGCGAGCTAACTGAGCACCGCTATATTGACGAGGTGGTCAACGCCCACGCTAAGCGTTCTACTCTGCTGCATTGGCAAATCGAAGAACCTGTGGGCGTATCTGCTCTGGCGCAGTTATCGCAACAATGAGAAGATCCCTGCTGGCATTTTTTCATAAATTTGCCATGGTGTGCATGTGAAAAGCTTGTTGAACACAGTTGCCGATCTGATGCGTGAGAAAAATCTACGCGGGCTTATGATTGGGGGACATGCCGTTACAGCATTGGGGCATGCAAGGGCAACCTTTGATTTGGATCTCATCATACCTCGCTCCTCTGCTCAAGAATGGAGCATAGCACTTGCGGGGTTGCGTTATGGCAAGTTTTCAGAGTCTGTAAATTTCCATCAATATGAGGCTCCATCGGATTTCCCCCTGCCGCCGATTGATCTCATGTTAGTGGATGAGCATGTATTCGATGCTCTAGAGCTCACCAGAACCCATACCGAGCCGATCGCTGTTCCTAGTGTTGAGGCCATGATTGCACTCAAGTTGCATTCGGCGAAACAACAACATAGGACGGAAGCCGAGAAAGATTGGTCTGATGTCATAGCACTTTTCAAAGCGCATCGACTCTCGCTTGACGCACCGCACATTCACGCTATGATTATGCGTCATGGAGGACAATGCGCCATCGAGAGAATCCAAGCTGCGATTGCTGGCGGAAATTGATTTTCCGACTGGCCCCGGTCCCGTGTCTCATCCGGTGCGATTTTATGACCCTCGTGATGTCGAGGCACATTTTTCTGCACTCGAAGCCAAGCGGCCAAGTGCTGAAGAACGTTGGGCACAAAAATGCGATGCCGAACCATTTCCTGGGGTCTAATAGGGAGAAGGAATTTTCAATCCCTTTGTATCAACCTAAGCCCAAGGTCTATACATGAAACGGATGACAAAACCCTTCTCTATATCCTCACTTGTCAGTTTTGTTTTGTTGACGTAAACTACCGCCATGTCCGCAGTTCCCAAGAAAAATATTTTCACAGTGGAAGAGTATCTCGCTGGCGAAAACGGTGCAAGTATCCGCCACGAATACCTTGCAGGCACGGTGCATGCCATGTCTGGAGGTAGCAATCAACACAATGCGATTGCGACAAACAGCATGGGATTTCTTTACATGCAACTTCGAGGAAAACCATGCCAGCCGTTCAATAGCGACACCAAAATCCGCATCAATCTTCCGGATCAAACGCGATTTTATTATCCGGATGCGATGGTGGTGTGTAAACCCAATCCGTTAGAGGATCACTATCAAGAGCAACCTGTTGTGATCGTGGAAGTATTGAGCCCTTCTACGCGCAGAATCGATACCACGGAAAAAGCCGAGGCTTATCTGCGACTTGCCTCGCTACAGGTGCTTTTACTCGTGGAAGCAAATCGCCCCCAAGTCACGGTTTATCGTCGTGATGCTTATGGGAAATTTGTGCAGTCGAGCGTCGAAGGCCTCGAGGCCGTGATTCCCTTATCGGAAATTGGTGCCGATCTGCCGCTTGCGGCTCTCTATGAGCGAGTCACCTTTACGGAGGAAGAAGAGGAGTAAATGCTGCTAGCTACTCATGTGACAAATCCGTCACATTTGCGTCCAAATCCGCATTGACCAAGGATTTTCTCTGCTTTTACAATCCCTCTCATGGCAATCAAAATCGCAATCAATGGCTTTGGCCGCATGGGCCGTTTGGCGGCTCGCGCTTTGTGGGGGCATCCTGAAGTGGAGTTGGTTCATGTGAACGAAATTGGCGGCGATGCAGCTTGCGCGGCACATTTGCTCTACTTCGATAGCGTGCATGGTCGCTGGGATCGCGAATGCTCGGGCGAAGGCGCGCAGATGGTAGTTGATGGCAAAAAAATCTCGTATTCCTCCTGCAAAAATC
>JBIIAI010000049.1:0-19692 GCA_044239965.1 Akkermansiaceae bacterium | reverse complement strand
ATGTAGGTGCGTGGGCGAGAAAACAGCTTGCGCAGTTCTCCTTGGAGTTGGGCGAGAAACATCATGCGCTGCGTGGGATGGTGGTATGTTGTTGTTTGATTTCCATGTAAAGATCTTCCAAGGAGCGATCCTTGCGAGCAAAGGAGCGCAAGGGCACACCTGCTTGCACAAGGGCTCGAATGACCAGTGCTGGATCGACGTCGTGGGGCAAATACAGCCGCGCAACGCCATCCCATGTCCCACCAAAAGGCGAGAGAACTTGAGGTATGATCGTGGTGTGCTCTACCGATATTTCGCCGGATATTTCATATCCTTGTTGCTCTTCGACCAAACCTTTGATCGGCCCCTCGAACACACGCTTGCCACCTTGCAAGATCGCGATTCGATCACACATTTGCTCCACTTCGCCAAGAAGGTGTGAGTTAAAAAGAACGGTCATGCCGCGTTCCGCACGCAATCCGAGAATAAAGTCGCGAAACCACTTGATGCCCTCGGGGTCAAGTCCATCGGTTGGTTCATCCAACAACAAAATTTCCGGCTCGGGCAAAAGTGCCTGCGCGAGAGCTAAGCGCTGACGCATGCCGTGACTGTAGGTGCGCACCTTGGAGTCGATGCGTTTGGTGAGATCCACTCGCTCCACCACCTCGCGTGCGAGCTTTTCATCGAACGGTCCCGAATAGCTCATCAAAATTTTCAGATTCTGCCAACCACTGAGGTAATCATAAAATGATGGTGCCTCAAAGATCGCGCCCACCTTGCGCAAGGCGCGTGATCGATCTTGCGTAACCGAGATGCCATCGATGCGCACATCCCCTGATTGCGCCGCCACCATGCCTAGGATGATGCCAAGTGTCGTGCTTTTTCCTGCGCCATTGTGACCAAGCAATCCGTAGATTTGCCCTTTTTCCACCGCAAACGAGACTCCTTGCAGCGCAGGCGAGCCATTGAAGTTTTTCCAGAGATTGTCGATAACGAGCATAAATTACGATAAATATAGTAGTTGTTAGAGTGAGACCGAGAAATTCAATTCGCGCGATGCCGAGTAGTCCGCATAAAGAACATTCACGCCGGATTCTCCTGGATGCCATTTTTCCTTGTCCGTGACCAAGGGCACGCGGCCTGGGTCATCAGTGATGGTGAAAAATTCCAGTCGATGCTTATTCTTGCCGCTCTGCGTGGAGTTCCAAATGTAGCTGCTTCCAGTCTCCTGAAAAATTTCTTGATCTTCGGGGCAATGATAGATTTCGGGATTTTCGATGTAATCCGCCAGCGCTGTTTCTAACACCAAGACGTCCTCTTCTTTGGTTTTCCGACCAGCCGCGATGTCGGGCATGGTATCACTGTGATCCTGCAAATAGGACTCAATGCCGATGCCAATTTCCTTGAGATTGTTCAAACAGGCTACTTGACGCGACTTGGCGCGCATCGATTTTCCAAAGGGCACCACCAATGCTGCCACAGCTGCGATGATCGCCACCACGATCAGCAATTCCATCAACGTGAAGCCACGTGAGCGAGTGTGAGAGCGAATCAATTTCATTGCGGTGGTCCAAATCGGTTGCCGCGCAGGCCTTGCATCACTTCATTCATCGATTCCATCAAGGGCGCGAGATCAAGCTTGGTGTCCGAACTCGACTTCTCGAAGTAAGCGCGCATGCCTTCCTCGGCAATCTTTGTCATCACATCCTCGCCCAGTTCCTTGGTGCGCTGCATGTCCGCTTCCGTTTGGCCTTTCTCAATCTCTTCCAGCCCGCGTTTCACAAAGCGCTTGCGCTCGGCAGGTGGCATTTGATCCAGCGCCTGCATGAATTGATTCATGCTCTCGGCGACGGTGAGCTCGATGAAAAGACTGCGCTCTTGCTGACTGAGTAGGCGAAAGAACTTTTCGTTGGCACGACTCTCGCGATTTTTTTCCCGCTCTTGAAAATCAAGACGGTTGGTGAGTAAAGCGATGTCACGAATTTGCGCCTCCCGTTCCTTAGCCTCGGACGATGAACCAGCCCCCTCGGACCAATCGGCAAACGCCGCTTCCTCGATCTCTTGCTGCAGGCGCGCCGCGGTGATTTTTTTCGAACCTGCCCACGAGCGGATCGAGAATACCACGAGCCAAATCAGCAAAATCGTGCCGATCGCCTGAATGAGAAATTTTTTCTGCTGCATGTTCGCGGCGAACATAGCGCAGGTAACTACGAGCGCAAGAGGCGATGTGAAATACCGCGAATCTAGCTCAAATATTAGCGAGATGCAGTGGTGGAACTCAGCCCTCGAAGACGCTGAATGTTCGCATACATCTGACGGCAGTGACTAAAACCAGTGCGTTGGGAAAGAATTGTGGCGCTGCGCTCCAGTGAGCCCCACTGGACTACGCTGATCTCCACATTGCGACGACCCCACACATTCATCAACGAGCGAGATGGCTGGTAAATGTCGATGGTTCCGGTGCCAGTCAAAGCCGAGCCGTAGTCGTCGACCACATAAAGATACGGTTGACCTTTGATTTTAAAAACGGTGCCCATCGGGTAGAAGGACCAGTCCGCAGCAGCAGAACGCACGCGATTGTTGTATTTCAACGGAGTGCCCAATGCGCTTTTGGATCCATATTGAATGTGATCATCTTCGGAGCAGGTGTAAGCGGTGGTGCGAACCACGCGATTTCTTTCGCCAAAGGTGTAAACAGGCATGCCGTGTTTGTCACGAGGTTTGCTGCTTGCGGCACTGAGCAAAGTCGGTGCAGGTGCTGGCGTGTTAAATGAGGCACTGCTGGAATTATAAGAGCTACCAAGTTTCACAATGCTAACGGACGAATCTGTGGAGCACTGGCAAAGAAGAAGAGCGGATGCCAAAATAGTGGCGAGAGAGAGAAAAGGAAAACGCATGCGAGCAATCGTGTTGGGAGTGAGAACGGTGTGATGTGACTCAAAAAATCGGTGGAGAGCAGTTAAAAACGTCGCCAACCACCTAGCGCACCGCTCATCATCCGGCAAGAAAAAACTTGCCGAAAAATCATTCCGCATGAAAGAAACGAAAAACCCCTTGTTTTCACAAGGGGTTTTCGAAAGAACTTTTTTCGTGATCAGTTAGGATCATCATCGGCATTCAGTGACCAAACCACCGCAGTTTGCGGCATAATGATCTTACCTGCGGGAGTCAGCAGATCGGATGCCTTATGCATTTCCGCATGGCCATCGACGAAAATCAACGCCCCTTGCTGATTGTGACGAGCGGCAAAAGCACGGGCATTTCCCTTCGGGGAGCCATCGAAGCCCGATTGCCCAGGCAGCGTTTTCTTATCATTGGGCAGACCGCGCTCAAAGAAAACGACAGTTTTGCTAGGTTCCATGATTCTCACCACGGGGACTTGCTTTTTCTCTCCGTTTTCGTCTTTGCGCTGCAAGCGGCTATTCATCGCGACGGCAAACATCGGCGAGCCGAGACGTTTATTCGCACCAGGATAAGGAGCTCCCGGAATGAATAAGGGATAGCCTTTGTCATAAAATCCAGCAGGATTGTCCTCGCCAAGCTCGCCTACAGTAGGCGCACTCATCAAGCGGGGTAAGGCATTATACCAAACCTCTTGATTCTCTGGCTTCGCAGCCGTTTGCCAATTGTTGGAGCCGACGGCGTCTTCGAGCGGCAGCAAGCCACTGCTATCGGCCACATACGAGCCAAATGCAGTGCCGAGAGAACGCATTTTCGTCAACGCACTGGCCTGATCCGCTTTGCTGCGCGAAGATTGGATGACCGTGAAGGCGATTGTCGCCAAGGCGGCGATGATCGCTACTACCACGAGCAGCTCCATTAATGTAAATCCTTTGTGTTTTCTCATACGTCCAGTTCGTTTCCTGTGGGTGTCAGCACGATGCGATTGTTGCCACATGCCAATTGTAAACGCTCGATGAGATCGGAAACTTTCACACCTTCTTTGAGTTGCAGACCGTAACGCAATTCGGTCATCATCCCTGCTTGCGCAGAACGCACACTGGTCAGATCGGCACGATCAACGCAGTCAGCCCAAATCGGATTGAGGCGGTCTTCAAAGTCCATATCACTGGTCATGCGCATGGTCAGCAAGTGAGTAGCGCGGCGTGGTGCGAAAGCATCGGTGCGTGAGAGCACATAAATCAATGCTGCAACAAGAGGCACGCAGATGAGCGACTCTGTATATAGACGAGCTCCTACAACCATACCAGCGGCCATGGCAAAGAACACAAAGCCAAGGTCGCGCGCTTGTCCCAAATTGCGACGAAAACGAATCATCGAAAAGGCTGCAAACATACCGAAGGCCACGCCGGCATTACCGCGAACTACCATGATCAAAATCGTAGTGATGGTGCCAATGATGATCAGCGTGTGAACGAAGTCTTGGGTGTAGCGTGTCCCTTTATATGTATTCCGATAAAGGGTAGCGATGAAGAGATTGAGCACGAAGCTCAGGAACATAGCACCCACTACTTCGAGTGGATGAGGCGTGTCGAGAGAGATGTAATCTTTGAGGCTGGTAATGAATTCGTTCATGGGTCTTATTTCTATCAGGTAACTGGGCTATAACAGCAGTAGGGTAGCTTCGGGGTTTCTTGCAACAGCTGGGTCAAAGCGCTCCAGAGATTGACAATACTTGCTCATACTCTGAGCTTGCAATTGAAATTCTCCAGCAGCTTTGCGCAGCCAGATCGGCACGGAACCGATGGTTTTGACTTCGACCACTGCAATCTCATGCTTCACCACTGCGAGTGGAAAATCAGGATCGTCAGGGGTGAGCGGCTTCATATCAAATCGACAACGCAGACCTGTATCAAAGGTCACGCGAATGGTTCCCTCGGGACCGCTATCATAGGCCATGCGATCATAGCGGACCTGCACGACAGGACGAGCGCCGGCATCGACGATCAGGTCTTGTAGCTCGGCGACAACGTGCTTGTCAGCGCGAGAGCGGGTGGGCTCCAGAAGAGGTTGTGGGATTTTCCCCTGCGCGAGCTCGGCAAGAGATTCGATCGGCAACGCGGCCCGGCGTTTCACTCCATCACCGTCCAGCTTGTGCTTGATCTCGATGAATCCAGCTGGCGGAATGAGTCCATCGGCCCGACCATAAACGCGAGCGCGAACGCGACGACGATTCGCCACGCCCCATTGCTTTTGCCAGTAACTGTGCCGATCCGAGGTATCGTAGTATTCAGAAATCACCGGATAACCATCTTCTGCGCCGCGATCGACGGGAATCATGCTCGCAATAAAAAGTCGGAATTTCTCGCCTTCTTCCGCTGGCAGAAGAAATTTAAATTCGCGGCGATCTTGGGTTGCGTCCATGAAAAGGTGCGCGCAGACTAGCCAATTCAAAGCATATGTCGATAAAAATTGTCGGAAATGACACCAATTTTGCTTTGTGTTTTAGCGCAGATTAACCAAATCGACACATTTCTCATTGACGCATGTGACGATTTCGCCATCTCACAGGAAAATCGAAAAATCGCAATGACGTGCCGAACGCCACAATTGATTGGAAGCAAAAAATGTCAAAAATCTTCACTTTAGGGGCTTGTCAGAAGTCTGAGGAAAGCTAACTTGGGTCGCGCATGAAAATTTGGTTGGATGAAAAATTGGTAGAAGAGCAAGACGCGAAAATCTCGGTATTTGACCACGGTTTGCTCTATGGTGACGGAGTTTTTGAGGGCATTCGTTTTTACAATGGCCGCGTATTTCGTTTGGAAGAACACATTTCCCGACTCTTTGATTCGGCACGTGCGATCGTGCTCAATATGCCTTGGACACAGGAGCAAGTTTGTCAATTCACCGTCGACACCATCAAAGCCAATGGCTTGAACGATGGTTATGTGCGTCTCGTGGTAACACGCGGCACCGGTGGGCTGGGCCTCAATCCCTACCTCTGCGAGCGCCCGAGCATGTTCATCATTGCCTCGACAATCAGCCTCTATCCCGAGGAATACTATTCCAAAGGCTTGGCGATCATAACCTGCGCGACGCGACGTCCCGCTCCAGCGGCCTTGATGCCACAGGTCAAATCGCTGAACTATCTCAACAACATCATGGCCAAGGTCGAAGCGATTCAATCCGGCGCCATGGAAGCAGTGATGCTCAACGAACAGGGCTACGTGGCCGAGTGCACGGGCGACAATTTGTTCCTCCTGAAAAATGGCAAATTGCTGACGCCACCCGTTTCCGACGGTGCCCTCGATGGCGTAACTCGCCGCGTGATTTTGGAGCTCGCGGATCAACTCGGCATTCCTTGGGCCGAACAAACGCTGACACGTTATGATATTTTCGTCGCTGACGAGTGCTTTCTAACTGGCACTGCTGCGGAAGTGATTCCGGTCATCGCTCTCGATCGCCGCCCGATCGGCGAAGGCGTTCCTGGACCACTCACCGCGAAATTTATTACCGCATTCCGCGCATTAGCCAACTCGACTGGCACGCCCATAGCTTAACGGCATCATCATGAAATGTGACTTCTGCGATCAGAAAGCTACGGTTTTCCTCACTCAGTTGATCGAGGGGCAGATGAAAAAAGTCTGCCTCTGCGAGAGCTGTGCCAAGACCAAGGGAGTCACCGATCCGACGGGCTTTTCGCTTGCCGATATGTTGCTCAGTGGCATGCCGACATCGGCTCTCGTGGCAAATGCTCCCTTTGTGCCAACTCGTTCCGGCGGTGGCAAAAAATGCCCGAACTGCGGCTTCAGCGTGGATGACCTCAACCGCGTCCGCCGTTTCGGCTGCAGCGAGTGTTTCCAAGCCTTCCGCCCCGAAGTCGAGCTCATCTTGCGCGGTATGCACCAAGGTGTCACCCACGTCGGCAAAGTGCCACCTGGGTTTGAAGAAATTCATGCCCGTGACGAAAAGCTCGAAGAATTGCGTCAGCAGTTAGAAGAAGCCATCGTGCAAGAAAACTACGAGCAAGCGGCATCGCTACGCGATCAAATTCGCCAATTGGAACTCCCGCTTCCCACCACCACACTGCCATGATGCGATTTTCGACATTGATCAAACACCCTGCCGATTGGATGATCGGCGGCGAAGTGGATAATGCGGTGGTGCTCACTTCACGCATTCGCTTGGCGCGAAATGTCCGGCTCCTCCCCTTTCCGGGCTGGGCCACAGCCGAGCAACGTCGCATGGCAATGCAGGAAATTTTTCCCGTGATCCAAGAATTGCGGCCGATGAAGGATGCCTTCGCGCAACCACTCAGCGGACTCACTTCGGTGCAAAAACAAGTACTCGTCGAGCGCCACCTCATCAGTCGCGAACACGCCGCCCGCACCGAGGGCAGCGCTGCCGTCATTGAGCGCCGCCAATCGCTGAGCATCATGGTCAACGAGGAAGATCATCTGCGCATGCAATCGATCCGCCCCGGACTGAATCTTCGAGTCGCCTACGATGCGCTCAATGAGCTCGACAACGAAATTCAATCGTCTCTCACCTTCGCCTACGACCGCAAGCTCGGCTATCTCACTACCTGCCCAACCAACCTCGGCACCGGCCTGCGCGCTAGTGCCATGCTTCACCTTCCAGGTTTAGTCCTCAGTGATAAAATTGGCCAAGTCCTCAATGCCATCGGCCGCATGGGACTCGCTGTCCGCGGTCTTTATGGTGAGGGCACCGAGTCACTCGGTAATCTCTATCAGATCTCCAATCAATCCACTCTCGGCGAAAGCGAAACGCAAATCATTGAGCGTCTCGAACGTGTCATCGCACAAGTCGCGCAACACGAGACCAATGCACGTCTGAAAATGCTCGAAGATGATCGCCTCACCTTGCACGACAAAATTGGCAGATCCTATGGCATCTTGCAGCATGCTTGGCTCATCGATTCCAAAGAAGCGCTCAACCACCTTTCCCTCATCCGCCTCGGTGCCAACATGGGATTTTTCCCGCTAGAAATTGCGCGCCTCTGCGATAACTTGCTGATGGAAATTCAGCCAGCACACCTGCAACTGCACAGCGGCCGCAAACTCTCACCAGAGCAGCGCGATGAAAGCCGCGGACAAATCATTCGCTCGCATTTGCAAAACGTCCCCACACCTGCTATGGTTTTCTCACAAACGAAAATCCCCCCTTTTTCGGATCAACCCCTAGACCTTGACTTATGAATAATTTCACTCCCAGAGCTCAACAAGTCCTCGCCCTCGCACGCAAAGAAGCCGATCGCTTTAGCCACAATTATGTCGGCACCGAGCACATTTTGTTAGGCCTAATCAAATTGGGTCAAGGTGTTGCCGTCAACGTTCTCGAACGCATGGGACTCGACCTTGACAGCGTGCGCATTGAAGTGGAAAAGGAAGTCGGCACTGGCACCGCAGGTAGCTCCGGCGGCAATATTCCCTACACGCCTCGCGTGAAAAAAGTGCTCGCCTTGGCTGATAAGGAAGCCAAAGCACTCAACCACTCGTATGTCGGCACCGAGCACATTTTGTTAGGTTTGCTGCGCGAAGGTGACGGCGTCGCCGCACGTGTGCTGCAACAGCTCAACGTCGACATTCAACGCACCCGCAACGAAATTCTCGCCGAGATTGATCCGAACTTCACACCTACGGACGAAGCTGAGGAAGAGCAAGAAAGCGATGATCTCGATGAGGAAGATATTTTTTCCGATTCGGAAAAACAACAGAATCCCGGCAACGGCGAACCACAAGAGGGCAAAACCAAAACTCCAGCACTCAAGGCCTTTGGGCGTGACCTCACGAAAAGTGCCAAAGATGGCGAACTCGATCCCGTAATTGGTCGCGAGAGCGAAATCGAGCGCGTGATTCAAATCCTCTGCCGCCGCACGAAAAACAACCCAGTTCTAATCGGTGAAGCAGGCGTCGGCAAGACCGCCATCGCCGAGGGCCTCGCCCAAGAAATTGCTTCCGGAAACGTTCCTGAAATTCTCCGCGATAAACGCGTGATCACCCTCGACCTCGCCTTGATGGTCGCCGGCACGAAATATCGCGGTCAGTTCGAAGAGCGCATCAAAGCCGTGATGGATGAGATCCGCAAAGTGAAAAACGTGATCCTTTTTATCGACGAACTTCACACCATCGTCGGTGCCGGCTCTGCCGAAGGAGCCATGGATGCCTCGAACATCATCAAGCCTGCTCTCAGCCGTGCCGAGCTTCAGTGCATCGGTGCCACTACACTGAACGAGTTCCGCAAGTACATCGAAAAAGATGCCGCTCTCGAACGTCGTTTCCAACAAGTGAAAGTCGATGAGCCAACGCAAGAGGACGCGATCAAAATTCTCTACGGCCTGCGCGCCAAGTATGAAGCTCACCACAAAGCGCGCTTCACTCCTGCTGCCATTGAGGCCTCAGTGAAATTGACTGCACGCTATCTCACGGGACGCTATCTGCCCGACAAAGCCATCGATGTTCTCGATGAAGCGGGCTCGCGTGCTCGTATTTCCCAAATGACTCGCCCACCCGTGATCAAAGAACTGGAAGCGAAAATCGAGGAGATCAATCGCAACAAACTCGCCGCCATTTCCGAACAGGATTTCGAGAAAGCCGCTGCTATGCGCGATGAAGAAAAAAATGCCAAGAAAAACCTCGAAGATACCCTGAAGGCTTGGCGCGCACAATCCGAGGAATCGATCATCGAGGTCGATGACGAAGACATCATGACCGTTGTCTCGAAGTGGACTGGTGTGCCACTCCGCCGCATGGAGGAAACCGAGTCCGAGAAGCTGCTCAAGATGGAAGACGAGCTGCAAACACGCGTCATCGGCCAAAACGAAGCCGTGCGCTCGATTTCCAAAGCACTGCGTCGCTCCCGTGCCGACCTCAAGGACCCGCGCCGCCCCATCGGCTCGTTCCTTTTCCTCGGCCCGACAGGCGTTGGCAAAACCTACCTCGCGCGCAATCTCGCCGAATTCATGTTTGGAGATCCTGAATCGTTGATCCAGATCGACATGTCGGAATACATGGAAAAATTCACCTCCAGCCGTCTCATCGGCTCTCCTCCGGGCTACGTCGGCTATGAAGAAGGTGGTCAACTTTCTGAACAAGTCCGCCGCCGCCCTTACAGTGTGATCCTTTTTGACGAAGTCGAAAAAGCCCACCCCGATGTCATGAACCTGCTACTTCAAATCCTCGAAGAAGGCATGGTCACCGACTCCATGGGACGCAAGATCGACTTCCGCAATACCATCATCATCCTCACCTCCAACGTCGGCGCCTCGACCATCAAACGTCAAAGCACACTTGGCTTCAATGCGATGACAGCCGATGAAGGAGACTTCGATACGATGAAGGAAAAAATCACCGAGGAAGCCAAACGCACCTTCAAGCCCGAGTTCCTCAACCGCCTCGATGAGTTGGTCGTTTTCCACATGCTGGAAAAACCCGACCTTTCTCGCATCGTCGATCTCGAGATCTCGAAGTTGGCCAAACGCCTCAAGGAGAAATCCATCGCCCTGGAACTCAGCGATACTTCACGCGATCTGCTCATCACCAAAGGCTACGATCCAAGCTACGGCGCACGCCCCATGCGCCGCGCCGTCGAGCGTTACCTCGAAGACCCACTCGCCGAAGCTCTGCTACGCGGCGACATCAAAGCGGGCGACATCGTCGAAGTCATCCGCCGCGATAACAGCGATGAGCTACTCTTCCAATCCAAAGTAGCTCCCGCCCCCGCCCTAAGCACCGAGGAAGCAGCTCCAGAGGAGTAATTCCTCGAAGAACATCATTTACCAAACATCATGCTCTCTCTGGGGCATGGTGTTTTTTTTATCCTACCGTACCACCCGCAAGCGAACGAAGCGGCAGGCTGTTGTTGCGGGAATCGTGGCGGTAACTTGGTTGCCATTGGCTTGTTCGACAACATCTACACTGCTCCAGCCACCGCTGAGGCTATCGCTCCATTCGACAATGTAGGTTACATCAATTGCGTTAGGATTTTTGGTGTAGGTGAATGTCATCGTTGCGCCCTGCTTGATCAGCGTGGCTGCTTGGGCATTGCTATCCATCGGATCAGACAATGTAGCGTACTCTAACAAATTCACCAAGCCATCACCATCGGGATCAGCGAGATCGGCGGCATTTCCGCTAGCCGTGGCGGTATTGAAGTATTGCATGCGCCATGATTCTGGATGACCGAGAACACTGAGAATACCGCTCTGAATTTGGCTCGAATTCCAATACATGCCAACTGGCAATGACGGAAGTGTGACAGCGCTGAAGGAACCTGTTAGATTCGTCGCTTGAAACAGGGTGTAGGTTTTACCAAAGGAAACAGCACCTGCTAGTTTGCTGACAAGCAAGGTGCCACCGCGCTGTAAGGTGCCATTCACGACCAATTTATCAGCGCTGTCCGTCGCCGGATCAAGTTCGATGCGCAAGGTAGAGCCTGCTTGCAATGTCACTTGTTGTTGCGCTGTGAGAGTTCCGACGCCATCACCAGGCGAAACAATGCCGCCGCTTTGAGCAGTCGTGACACCATTCAGTGTGCCAACACCGGATAGAGTGCCACCGCTGGCCACGGTGATCGTGCTATTGCCATGGCTGCCATTGATTGCCAGAACACCACCTGTGATCTGGGTAGGACCACTGTAATTGTTGCTGCCGCCGAGCGTCAGGGTACCCGTTCCCGTCTTGGTCAGAGAGAGAATTTTGTTGGTGCCATTGTTGATCGAGCCAAGAAAAATGCTATTGGTATTGCGATGTCCAATGCGCAGTGTGGTATTACCCGTGGCGCTAAGTCCACCGCGCAGCAACGAGCCACTCACTCCACTGAGAGCGCCCATTTCCAAAATGTAATCGCCATTTCCTGCCACAACGATCCCTTGGGCGCTGCCCTGTGTCGAAGCGATGTGATAGGTCGCGTTGGCACTGGTAGCCGTTGCGACATTGAGGCCTGTGGAGGCAGTGGAACTATCGTGAGTAAAAGAACCTGTGAAGGCAGTGCAATTTCCATTGATGGTGAATGCACCCGTGTTGGTAATAGTGACAGGCCCCGTGAGCGAGCCTGCTAGGGTGACAGCGGCATTGTTGCTCCATATCGTACCGGCACCAGTGGTGATATTTCCCGTTCCGAGACTCCCCGTGCCATTAGTCACGAGCGTTCCGCCATTCAACGCAATGGCACCCGAGAGCCCAGTATGATTGGCCAAGGTCAACGAGCCCAAGCCGCTTTTGACAAGACTATATGCCGTAGCAGAACCAAGGGTGAGATTTCCTAACGAAAAACTTCCATCGCCTTGGAATGTTAACGTTCGCGTGGCTCCCGCATTTGCGGTCAATGCGCCTAACGATAATGCACCCGCATCAGACTGGAAAATGTAGTTTCCCCCGCCGACGTTGATGGTAATTTGCCCGCTGATGACGTTTTGTCCACTGAGATTGCGTATAGCCGGCACAGTTCCCGTGCGAGCTGATAGGGTAATGGCGGCATTACTCACAACATCACCTTGCGAGCCATCGATTTCGAGAGTCGATGAGCCCGAATTGTTATTGCGAATGGCAATGGTGCCGATGCCGGTCAGCGCATCGGGGTGAGCAGCACGCGTGATGCCGTTGGCAAGGGTCTGACTGTTGGCATCAATATTGAGCGTTCCCGTGATGTTGTTATTTCCGGATAGGATCAAAGTGCCGTTACCCTGTTTGTTGAGCCCACTGCTGGAAGTGAGCGGTACATCCATGTTGGCAAAATTATTGTTCACCGTAATCGATGGCGTGCCAGAAGAGGCAAGTGCTAACGACCCAATGCCACTGGCCGTGACGGTCCAGCCTTGCGCGCCCGTGGTATCGCCAAATGTCATGCTGCCAATCGAGCGAACTTGATTGAGACTGACAACTCGATCGGTCGTGATGTTCAGAGTGCCGAAATTGGCACTGTTGCCACTGCCATTGGCGGGGAAATTTCCTGTCCAATTGGCTCCATCGCTCCATGGTCCATCGGCATCAGCAGTCCACGTGCCGTTCCCTAACACCGAGGGCAACGCGATGTTGAATGAAACCAACGAGGCAACGCCATGAGAATCGGTGGACATCAGCACGACTTCCTGCGTGCCGGAATCGCCAGAAGTAGGCGTGCCGCTGAGTGCTCCATTCGCGGCAACAGCAAGCCACGCTGGGCCTTCTACTTTGCTAAAAGTCAAAGTATCACCTGCATCGGGATCACTGGCATAGGTGGCAATGTTCCCGCTAAAGGCGACACCTTGCGTCACATTGAAATTCGGCACTGTGGTGAATGTCGGCGCATCATTGCTCATCAAACTGGTGATTTTTGCATCAGAAAGGGCATTGGATAAAAACACCACATCATCGATCATGCCGTCGAAATAAGCATCCGCCGTGAAGCGACTGCGGCCCAAATAATTTTCTTCCGTTCCCACCGCTGAAGGATTGTGTGACATCGAAGTGTTCGTCACCGAAAGGTTGCCATTGACAAATAATTTTCCAGTATTGCCACTGATGGTCACAGCAACGTGAGTCCATTCGCCAATCGGCAAGGCCGTGGAATGTTCGAGCGCTTGATCCACATCGTTGACACGAATCGTGAAGCGCAATTTTCCAGTGCCCGAAGATGGCGAGAGAAAGAGATAATTGGACGTATCTTTACCCAGATCAAAAATCCGCTGCCAATTCGCACCACCGTCCCATTTCACCCAAGCACCAAAAGTGAAGTCGGTGCTATCTGCGATGCGTGGCGGCAAAAGCACATGGTCACGCGTCGAGGAACTACCACTAAGCGACAGCGAACGTGCTGTGCGACCATCGGCACATTTTGCGGCACCGCGCATCATCCCAGTGTGCCCATAAGCTCCACTATCGCGCGCGTTATTTTCGAATCGATAGAACGCTGAGGGCGTGACGGCCACACTCGGCATCACTTGCGTGTAAGAAAGATTCGAAAACTTATCACGATAATTCTCTCCCGCAGCTGTTGGCCATCCGTCGTTCCATGTGACACGCCTCACATCCTCGACCCAGTTGTAAATCGAATATCGTTCGATCCACGGAGTGCCTTCTAACATATCGATCATCGCTTGCACCGTTGCCGCTTGTTGCGCAAACGATGGATCCGGCACCCCCGTAGTCCAGTTTGCACCATTATTGAACTCAGTCACCCAAATCGGCTTGCCTGTGCGATCATAGATTTCCTTCAGGAAATTATACATCTGATTCGCCGCACCGGCTGGATCTCCCGCATTCGAGAATCCCCAATAGTAATGCACTGCGACAAAATCCACGCGATGATTGTTCGCATTCGCTTGATCCATGAAACTATACAACCAATTGCGCCCGCCATCGGTCGGACAAGGCGAGCCGACACGCAATCCTGTCGCTAACAAATCCGGCCACGCGGCGACAGAAGTCGCAACCGACATATTCGCTTGATCGACATGATCGGGCTCGTTGTAACCTAACAAATGATTGACTCCGCGCGTTTGCCAATTTTGCGTAAGGCCCGGCCAATACTGGTTTTGCCGAATCGCGACATATTCGCGATCTAACGAAGAATTTTGATCCAAGTTCCAATTATACCACCAGCGCGAGTTAAGATTGCTACCAACATTTCCCGCCAAGCCTTTTTTACTGACCCAACGCCAAGGAAACACTCGCACAAAACTCACCGTGCCATCGAGCACACTCGTGATCGCACTGATTTCCAAATCCCCGTCTTGCGCGATGTAATTGCGACTATGTCCGGTGCCATTGGCATTCGCCGCAAAGGTCACCATGTAGCCGCGCTTGAGCTTGAAGGAACTGATGTTGTTAGCATGCACGCCGAGTTGCGCATCACCATAGGCCGTGTATTGATTCAAGTTCGCCGATGCACCCGTGTAGTACTTCCCCGTAAACACCTGCAATGGAGAAAAATTCGACGGTTGCGAAATCACCACCGATCCCTCGCCATACTGCACGATCCGACAATTCGTGTTTAGCACCGCTGCCGCCCCGTTCACGCGCAGTTGCGAAAGATACGTCGATTGCACCACCGATGGCACCACAGCAGTAAAACGCACATAGGCTTCGGTCGAATTCATGTTCACGGTGCAACCGCTCAGAACATTCGTCGCGGCCGTCAACCGCAATTCACTGCGGCCAGTCATCGTCACCGTTGTATTCGCAAGGGAAGCATGAATTTGATAATCACCATCAGGCACAGAAATCGTCTGCGCCTGTGAAATCATCACATGCAAAAACATAGCGAAAACGAGGGAAAAATAACGTGTCATGGATTTCCTCGCACATTATAGCAGAAATCCATCCGCTTCAATGTGCAAAATCATGCATGACAAAGCACTCACCCTCGAATGCGCGTGAGAATGGGGCAGCAGAGAATTTCCCCCTGCCCTAAACCTTGCTCACTGACCTAACTCTTTGGCCGTGTATGGGCTACCGGTGCGATCTGCTGTTTCCTTGCGCAGACGCGTGACCACATCCGCTTTGATTTGCCCCGCTTTGTTCGACCATTCATGGCGAATGTAGGTAGCGATGTCTGCAATGTCAGAATCCTTCAGGGTGGGATTTTGCATCAAGCCTGGCATATCCGCGCTGGGCTTATACTCGATGCCCGCTACGGTGACTGGGCCCGTCATGCCGTGAAGCAATAGCTTAATCAAGCGCTCAGGATTGCCAACTACCCATTCGGACTCATCAAGAGGAGGTCCAAGATTTAGCACACCCTCACCACCAGCACCGTGACAGCCAAAACATGCGGCCGCACCTGAGTAGAGCGCTTTTCCTTTGTTAAAAGACGCGAGATGTTCACCACTGAGTCCAGCACCTGAAACCAAGGCTTTTCCAGCAGCCGCCGCACCTTGGTCAAGCCATGTAAGAAGTGTTTTATCTTTCAATTTGTCACCTGCGTGTTGTTTGAAAGCAATCTCGTGATGATCCAACCCTGCAAACGCCGCAGCCTTGATATAAGGATTTTTGGCATACTTACCCAGAATTACGAGCAAACGGTCAAATACCGCAGCATTGCCCACGGGGCCTAGAGCACGGGCAAGATATACCGCTTGCTCCTCTGTCTGAGGCTCGAAGGAGAGCAGAGCGGGAGCCAACGCTGCGACTTCACTTGCAGGCAATTTGGTCGAGACCCAGAGTGCTGAGACAGCAACCTTGGGGTCCTTGGACTTGAGCGCTGCTGCAATCGCTGGTGCTGTAAGTTTGCCCATGCCTTCCAAGGTCCACAACGCACCAATCTGTGCCAACGGGTATTCCTGCATGCCCGCGAGCTTGATGAGCAGCGGCAGCGCCTCGGAGTCATTGCGATCGACCAACACACGCTGCGCCATGTCGCGATGCCAGCCGTTAGCATGAGCCAGTGCTTTTACCACATCGGCTGTCTTCATCGCCTCAAAGTTGGTGTTTTTCTCCAACTTCCCTGAAGTTGCACGAATTCTCCAGATCCGACCGTGACCTTCACCAGGACCATCGAGCTTGCGGCTCGCATACTGCTCGCGCAGGTACGAGGTCATAAAGAATCGATCTTGAATGATGCCGTGATACATATCGAGCAAATGCAAGCTGCCATCGGGCGCATTGAACATGTTGACTGGGCGGAAACGCTCGTCAGTGGAGGCGAGGAATTCCTTTTTGCCCAAAGGATGAGAACCCGTCAACTTCGCGGCGGACTCATCAATCTGAATGGCTTTGACCAAATTCACCACGGACTCTGGCGTAAACGCGCGGCCTTGCCATTCTTTCGGGAAATTACTACCGCGATAGACCACCGGACCTGCAGAAGCAGTCGTTAGAAGCAATTTGAAGGTTTTGGGATCCAGGGTATCTGAGCCATAACCGTTGGACTTCTGAATGTATGCACGATTGACTCCCGGTGTCACACGAGCAGGATAGGTATTGTTAGGCCCGAGTTGCGCTACATCATTGGTTTTCAAATTCACACCAGGATTTCCTGCGAGAAGATTCGGCGCAAGAAAGTCACCGAATAAGAACGTCGAGTTGTTGTTGTGATAGAGGCGTCCGTAGTTGTCACGGGTAATGCCCCATTGACCGCGAAACGGCGTGGACTCGACGATCCACTGCTCACCCTGACGGCGCACACGCTTGCCAGATTTCGCATTGTAATGCCAATTGTCCAAGTTGCGCAGCAAGCCATTCACCTTGTGCTCGACGTTGCCCGCTTCAATGAAATTTTTTGCAGCTACTACCGCTTCACCAACCGGCTTGAAACCATCACGCTTGATCCATTTCAAATCATGATCGTCGAGAAAAAGAATGCCATCAGGATAAACGGCGACTGCGCGCGGAAGGAGAATTTTTTCAAGAAATACCGTGCGCTTATCAGCCTTGCCGTCTTGATTGGTGTCTTCCAAAACCACAATCCGACCTTGTGGCACTTTCTCGTCCTTGCCATCCAAATTCATCATGTAGCCGATCATTTCTACCACCCAAGCACGACCTGCAGGATCATAATCAAGCGCAATGGGCTTCTCGACCAAAGGCTCCGTCGCAAATGCCTCGATCGTGAATCCAGGGGCAATCTCAAACTTCTTCACAGCATCTGCTGGACTCAAGACAGGAGCCGCCGGAATCAAATCCGCAGGCACGACAGGATCCATACTGTGATGCTCCTTACGATTACCTTGCTGCCCATAGGCCAATGTCAAGGTGGCGAGAAATAGACTGGAATAGAGTGCTTTCATGTTGTCGGACAAAAAAATAACAGGGTTTTGATTCGTTGCAAGCGAACGGCGTGACTTAATCCGCCGAGTCGAAAATAATCGAGGTTCAACCAACCTCATTTACCCCTATTAATACGTGAAATCCTAAGGCAAGCTTTCACAAGTTCTCTGCCCCAACGTCATCGCTGCATAAAAAAAGCCTGTGGAATTTCTTCCACAGACATTTTTTTCGTAAACTAAGAATATCGTTCGTACGAACGAAATGACTTAGAAATTGATGCGACCACCAACTTCCCAGCCGATTTCCTCGTCGGAAGCTTCTTCGAGGTATGCCAAACGGCCACCTGCGAATACTTCAAAACGCTCACATACGTTGTAGAGAACGCCTACGCTGGTTTGTGCGTAGAAAGATGTGCCGTCATCGTCTGCACCGCTTTCCCAAGTAGCAAATCCAACACCACCAGTGATGTAGAGGTTCAACGGGCCAACAAGTGGGCGCTCGAGTTTCAAGTTCACAGTGAAAGGATTGTATTCCAACTCTTGTGCAGAGTGATTGTCATAAATGCCGGTTTCCAGATATGCTGCGGTGTCAAAACCGAGGAACTGGGTTCCCAGATCACGACCGATTTGCAAGGCATACATATCAGTGTCGCCTTCGAAGTTAGTGTAGGTTCCACCGACAAACCATTCGCCAAGAGTGGGGGCGGGGGCACATGTGGAGGGAGCAGATACAGGCTCGCCTGCAAAGGCGGCACCTGCAACAAGTGTAAGTAATAGTGTTGTAGTCTTCATGACAGCCCAAATATACGATTGGAGTATAGTAAAGCAATTCTAAATGATGAAAAAAATTCAATTCTCTACCCAATCATGAGAAATAATTCATATTTTTGTTCAATCGAACATCTTTTTTATTGACGAAAACGCATTTCCTGACAAAATAGGCGCGTCAACCAACTATCTACATGGCAGCGAAAACAACTACCTCAGACACCGGGGCCGATAAAATGGCCGATGCACGCAAGCGCAATCTCGATGCAGCAATCTCTCACATCCAAAAGGAATTTGGCGAAGCAGCCATCATGCGCATGGGTGACGATACCCGCATGGACGTCGAAGTCATCCCCACAGGAAATCTTCTCATCGACCGCGCCCTCGGCGTCGGCGGCTTCCCTCGCGGCCGGATCGTCGAAATCTTCGGACCAGAATCCTCCGGTAAAACCACCCTCACTCTCACCCTGATCGCTCAAGCACAAAAACGCGGTGGTTTGGCAGCATTCATCGACGTAGAGCATGCGCTCGATCCTCAATACGCTCGTCGTCTCGGCGTCAATCTTGATGACTTGCTCGTCTCCCAGCCATCATCTGGTGAAGAGGCCCTGCAAATCTGCGAAGCCCTGGTGCGCTCCAATGCCATCGACGTCGTCGTGCTCGACTCCGTTGCCGCTCTTGTCACCAAACAAGAACTCGACGGCGAAATCGGTGACTCCACCGTGGGTGCCCAAGCTCGCCTCATGAGCGCCGCCATGCGGAAACTCACTAGCTTCATCTCCAAGGCCCGTACGGTTTGTGTTTTCACCAACCAGATCCGCGAAAAAATCGGCGTGATGTTCGGCAACCCCGAGACCACTCCCGGCGGTCGCGCCCTGAAGTTCTTCTCTTCCGTCCGCGTTGACATCCGCCGCATCAGCCAAATCAAAGCCTCGGACGGCACCGTCACCGGCAACCGCACCAAGATCAAGTGTGTCAAAAACAAAGTGGCACCGCCCTTTGCCGAAGCCGAATTCGACATCATGTTCAATGAAGGCATTTCCTCCACCGGCTCCTTGCTCGACCTTGCTCTTGAAATGGAAATCGTGCAAAAACGTGGCAGCTGGTTCAGCTACAACGGCACTCAGCTCGCTCAAGGTCGTGATGCCGCCAAAGAAATGCTCAAAGGCGACGCCGCCCTTTACGCAGAGCTCGAAGCCGCCGTCATGGCCAAACTCGACGAGAAAAAGAAATAACACATTTTTCTAACGAAATTTCAAAAGCTGACAGGTCCTCGCACTTGTCAGCTTTTTACTTGTCAGCTTTTTTCATCGATATGTCACTGAAAGCATCGGGCTACT
>JBIIAI010000174.1:0-6018 GCA_044239965.1 Akkermansiaceae bacterium | reverse complement strand
TTTATGGTCACTATGATGTGCAACCGGTGGATCCCTTGGCGCTCTGGCAAAATCCTCCCTTTGAACCTGAAATCCGCGAGGGAAAAATCTGGGCGCGTGGTGCGACCGACAATAAGGGCCAAATGCTAGCGCACATTCTTGGCGTGGAAAAAACGCTTCGTGAGCAGGGGGAGTTGCCAGTCAACCTGATCTTTTTGTTCGAAGGTGAAGAAGAGATCGGCAGCCCGAATCTTGCTCCATTCTTGCGTGAACATCGCGAAGCTCTGCGCTGTGATGTGATCGCCGTATCGGACACGGGCATGGTCGCTCCGGGCGTTCCGACGATGGGCTACGGCTTGCGTGGTATCGCTTGCGCCGAAGTGACCTTGCGTGGACCGAAAGGCGATCTGCATTCGGGCATCTACGGCGGTGCTGTGGCGAATCCTGCCACGGCCATCGCACGCTTGGTGGCAAGCTTACATGACTCTAACGGAAAAATTTTGGTCGAAGGATTTTACGACGATGTCCGTCCGCTCGAAGCATGGGAGCGTGACATGTGGAAAAAGATCCCCGGCGTGGCTGATTCGGATTTTCTCGCTGTGACCGGCTCTCCTTCAGTCTTCGGCGAAGAAGGCTACAGCTCGGCAGAACGCGTCTGGGCGCGGCCAACGGCCGAAGTCAACGGCATTGGCGGTGGCTACCAAGGCGAGGGCTCTAAGACTGTGCTGCCTGCCGAGGCTTTTGCGAAATTCTCGTTCCGCTTGGTGCCCGACCAAGACCCGAAAGATATTCTCGAAAAAGTGCGTGCGCATTTTGAAAAACATTGCCCCGTAGGTGTATCGATCGATATTTACATCGGCCACGATGGCAAACCCTATCTCGCCGATCCGCACTCGGCTGACGGCAAAGCGGCACAACGCGCTCTAACGGCTGCCTTTGGAAGTGAGCCCGTGCTGATCCGCGAAGGTGGCAGCATTCCGATCATTCAATCATTCCGCGAAATCCTCGGCGCTGACACCTTGTTGTTAGGCTTAGCATTGCCCGATTGCCAAATCCACGCCCCTAACGAAAATTTCCCCGTCGCCAACTTCGAAGCGGGCATTCTGCTCAATCAGCACTTGCTGCGCGAGTTGGGTACGTGAATCAATTGGCAACTCATCACTTCTTCGAGCGTTTGATCAATTCCTCACATGCCCTCCAAGCGAGGGCCATGATGGTGATGGTCGGGTTTTTGTAAGGGTTGGAGCAGAAGACGGCGCCATCGACGACTAATACATTGGGGCAATCCCAGAGTTGGCCGAAGGAGTTGGTGACACCGTCTTTAGCATCGGCACTCATGCGCGCCACGCCCATCTCATGGTTCACGGAGCCACCTGCGGTCATGACTTTGGAAGGATCAGTAGGAACTGGATTGGTGAGCACGCCGCCCGATGCCTCGATCAATTCGGCGAAGCTTTTTTGCATGTGGCCGACTTGTTTGATCTCGTGATCACTCCACTGGAAATGGAAGCGCAACACAGGAATGCCATATTTGTCTTTCTTGACGGGATCGAGCTCGATGAAACTTTTTTCGTTAGGGATCATTTCGCCGCGTGCATGGATATCGACAAAAGTTCCATAGTATCGACGCGCCTCTTCTTTGTATTTCTTGCCCCAAGCATTCCCGACGAGCGAGGAAACTTCTCCAGCTGTGCCCATGTCGGGCATGCCGCGTCCGCCGCTCCAAGCCATGTAGTAGCCGCGCGGGGCACCCATTTTGCTGGCTTCTTTTTGCCGTTCGATGGTCCAGGGCGCGTAGGTATGCATCGATGAGGTGCCGTCTTCGTTCGCGATGGGACTATTCTCTAACACCGGCAAGCGACCCGTCATGCTGGAGCCTGTGGAATCGGTAAGCCAGCGACCGAGATGACCCGTGGAGTTGCCGAGTCCGTTGGGGAAAAGCGCTGATTTTGAGTTCATCAAAATGCGTGCGCTCTCTAACGAACTTGCTCCGAGGATCACGGTAGTAGCGCGCACGTGTTCTTCTTTGCCGGTTTGTTTATCGATGAAGTGAACACCGGTTGCCTTGCCGCTGGCATCGACTGTGACTTCGCGCACCATCGCATTGGTGATGATGTCGAGATTTCCTGTGAGAAGAGCTGGCGGGATCAATACGGTGGTGGATTGGAAATTCGCACCGATCGAGCAACCGCGTCCACAAGCGGTGGCGTAAAAGCATGCGGGCCGACCGTTCAGCGGCTTGGTAAGGATCGCCATGCGTGAGGGAATCACCGGAATGCCTAACTTTTTTCCTCCGCGCATCAGCAATTGCTCATACACACGCGGCGGCGGTGGTGGTTGGAAAAAGTCGCTATCGGGATTGTTTGGGATGCCTTCTTTGGATCCATAGATGCCGATGAGTTGATCGACGTGATCATACCATGGGGAAATTTCCTCGTAACCGATTGGCCAATCGAAGCCGAGGCCATCGGTGGATTTTGGCTTGAAATCAATCTCCGCCATGCGCAGCGAAACGCGGCCCCAATGGTTGGTGCGGCCGCCGAGCATGCGGGCTCGCCACCACATGAAATTTTGGTCGGTGGTCACGCGATTGTCGACGATGGCATCTTGCCAGCCCTTGTCCGACTTGCGACCTACCGTGTAAGGTTCACCCGGAACATTCCAGCCGCCGATGGTGGCATCGTAAAATCCGTTAGGCTTTTCAGGGAAGCCTGCGCCGCGCAAGGGGGCATCAGAGAAGGCCTGAAACATCGGAGTTTCTTTGACGGCATCGTAGTTGCGACCGGCTTCAAGCATGAGAACTTTGGCGCCTTTTTTGGCGAGAACCCAAGCGGCCATGCCGCCAGCGGCGCCGCTACCGACGACGATGGCATCATAGGATTCGGCACGAGTGCGTGATGTGGTGAGATGAGGCATGTGGAAAAAATGTTAGAGTAAGCCCGCGTGTTTGAGTGCTTCGGGTGTAGGAGCGGGGAAGTTGCCAGCGATGGGCATATTGCCCACGTAGCCGATGGCTTTCCAGCCTTCGCGAGTGGTGTAGTAACCTGCGGCGGCGCGATCACGAATGAGTTTGAAGGAAGAAAAAACGCGCTTGTTTTCCTCGGTGCCCGTCGTGGCGATGGCTTCGAGAAGAGCAGTTTGCTGCGCGTTCTCCAGCTTGCGGAAATCTTGCTTATGGCGTTGTTGGGCGAGGGCATCAAAACGTTTCACGCCTTCGCGAATCGCATCGCGATCCTTGAGTTGCGATGGATAAGGAGCGCTGATCCATTCATCGAGGAAATCCACTACGCCCACTTCACTGGCAGCAGGTCCGTGGTCATCGGCAGGGATGAGCAAATCCACCAGTTGGCTCAGCGTTTCCTTCTCGTCCTTGGTCAACAATCGCGGCCAAGGGATTTCTTTCTTCAAAAGATCGGGATCGAAACCCAAGGTGGCTGGCGCATCAGCACCGAACACAAAGGACTGGTTCATTGCGGCGACGGTGGTCGTAGCAAGGATCAACTGGATGGCTTGTCGGCGGGATAAATCTTTCACGTGTGCTTAGGATATCAGTCTACGACATCAAGCATCGCAAGCAAGTAACCATTTTGGGTTATGGATTTGGGAAATCGGGGGTGATGTCCTTGACTTGGTCTCATCTCCGGAGATGATGGCCGCGGAAATCAGGAGCAAAAATGTGGGCAACTTCAGAAACTTAAATTTCGCGTTTTTCATGATCATGGGCGAACCGAGCCAAAGAAAAGGCGCGATGCTCAGTCGGCCACGACGGCCTTCGCCAGCGTGCCGCCAACGGTCACGACGAAAAAGCGCCCCTCCGGTGCCGGTGACGCGTTCTGAAGTTCGATGACGTAGAACCACGGGCTGCATCCGGCTGGCAGGGTTTTCTTTCCGACTTCGTAATCGTTGACCTTCTCCAGCGACACGAGCGTCGCGCCCCCGGGTGTCCCGGGCTCGATACCGGCGGATTTCAGCGCCAGTTTGACGGCCTCGTTGCGGCTCACCGCCGCCGGTTTTCCCTCGTCCGGTTCCCATTTGCCGAAAGCTTTCAATGCGGCTTCGCCCACCCGGAACTCGATCTTCCGGTATCCCTCGGGAGCCGATGGCGAGTGCATACGGATGCGGTGCAACAGCACGTCGTCGGCCTGCGCGGTCACGTCGTCGGCCTGCGCGGTGAGGAGGGTCAGGAGAAACAACGGCAGAGATCTCATCGGGTGGGGGGCTGGATGGTGGCGAGGTCGGCGTTTGGAGCGATATCGATAACCAGCTCGGGCGGGCCCCCCCATGATTTCGGCGTCACGGAGTGCGGCCAGATGGCCGCAGCCTTGGCCCATCCCTCCGAGGTCAGCCGGAAGGTCGCTTGATAGAAAACCGTCGCCGGGCCGATCTCACCGGGGTCGGGAGGCGCGAGAAAACTCCACCCGATCATCGGCTGCTTGTGAATCGGTCTTTCGCTGAGCTGGTGGAACTCCCAATGGTCCTCGTCGAGCTTGGCGCGCACCGACTCAATGGACTTTGCCCGCGCCTCCTCGAAGCGGCGGTCGTTGGCCGGTTCACCGATCACTTCGTGTCCCTTGGCCGTGATGCCGCGTCCGCGCCCACCGTCCCACGAATGTTCACCGAAGGAAACATTCAATGGCACGGTCCGCGCCCGGCCGGTTTTCACTTCCTTGAGATAGAGTTGATCGGCGTCCGAAACATCGCCGAGGCGCAGGTTCCACACCTGCTCTCCAATCAACAACGATACGACCTCGTCGTTGAGGTTTATCATGGAGCCCCGAACCTTGCGGCCGTTGCGGTGCGACCATTCCCGGAGATCTCCCACGCGATACGCCCGGATTTGCGGCTCCAACAAGGGGCCAGTGGGAAAATCCGCTTCGGCGCTCAGCCCCGGGGTCTTGAGCAGTTTGATCCGGCCGTCGCGGATGGCTTTGAGAAAGTCGCGGCTTTCCGCAGAAAATCGGGTCAAGGGAATCCCTCCCGGAGCCGAGCCCCACTGGAACGTCGCCGCCTCGTTCGGGCGGTTGCCGAAAGCCACAAAACGCAATTTGCGCGTGCTGCCGTCGGCCATCGACCAGGTTCGCGAGCCGGTGGTGACCTCGGGATATGCCTCTTCAGCGGAGGTCTCCGAACTGAGGAAGAGGCCGGACAGCAGCAGTCCGGCCATTGCTAGGAATTTGCTTTTGAGGTTGATGTGCATGGAAGAGAAAATGTGAGGTTCACAGAGCGGGGAAATGGGGGATTTGGGTAAAGCTGAAAGCTGAAACGCTGAAACGCTGAAAGGAAGAAAGGAAGAAAGGAAGAAAGGAAGAAAGGAAGAATGCTCCGCTGGACGCAGAAATCTGCCCGTAGCGGGAGTATTCTCGTCTGTTTTCATTCGACGCAAGCTGATACTCGCCCGGTCGGCTCTGTCAAGAATTTTTTCTCACAGAATTTTTTCTTACAGCGGATTTTTGGCGGCTAGGCATTATACCTTTCAGTTGGATTCGAGAACTAGGGCGCGCCCGGCGTAGTCATCGGCGGCGATGAGGGGAAACGTGTCTGCGGGGCATCTGATCCCAGATAACACGATTTTACTCATGGGATGCTGGAAACATTTCACGGTGTGCGGCGGAATTCTGCTAATCGATGACGTCGGTGGTGGGTGCTTGGCGTTTTTTGGGAACTTCGCTGCATTTTCCCTAAACGTGAGGCGCTTTCATGACATATTCAGGCGTATTGACTCGTAACGTTTTTTGCTCTCTGCGACACTCATGAAACCGATTTACTGCTTTTTTCTCTCATCCTTAGTTTTTGCTGCGACGACTTGTTTTTTGGCGGCAGAAGATGCGCCACGTCGCGGTGTGAAAAATGATCAAGAGCCTTGGGTGTTTCGCACCGTGCTCGATGCCCGACCACGCGTTCTTGTTGCGGCACTTGATGACTCGCTGTGGGCGGCATGGGATACGCAACGTTGCCGTTTGTTTCAAGTCTGGAAGCCCGGCGAGCAGGGCGTGAAGTTGCAGGGCGCGGCCTTTGATGGCGCGCATGGTCCTCAGCCTG
>JBIIAI010000173.1:0-6031 GCA_044239965.1 Akkermansiaceae bacterium | reverse complement strand
TATCTGCGTGGCTTGGGCGGTTCGATGGTGGTTTTCGGCATCAAAGGTGGTGCGGAAGCAGGCGCGAAGTTCATTGATTCGCTCAAACTTTTCCGCCACCTCGCCAATGTCGGCGATGCAAAATCGTTAGCCATTCATCCGGCGACGACCACTCATTCCCAGCTCAATGCCGAGCAACAAAAAGCCTGTGGCATTCCGCCAGAGCTGATTCGTTTGTCGATCGGTATCGAGCACATCGACGACATCCTCGCCGATTTGGATCAAGCGCTTAGCTGAAGAACTTGATCTTGGAGACAGGAGGCAGTTGAGCACGCGCCATGGCGGCGTGTTGCTCATCGCTGCAGGCCGAATTAGTGGGGGCGTCGGCTTCTTTATCCACAGGAGTAACAAGGCCTTGTGCGATCATCCATTCCTCGACCTCGGCGCCGGAAATATCGGGCAGCATCTGGCCATTGATCTCGACGCAGGGAGACATTTGCTGGCCACTCTTGGTTTCCATTTCCCAGCGGAAGGCGGGATTTTTGATGATGTCCTTTTCCTCGAAGGCGAGGTCATACTTGCGCATGACGGCACGCACGCCCTCGCTCCAGCCGCAAAAGGTTTTCAGGTAGGCAGTGATTTTTGGTGTCGATTCGCTCATGATGGTAGTTTGCTTGTTCGGCGCTATCTTACTCAGCATGGGCTGATGTGCAAGGGGCGATGCCAAAAAAAATCCCCACGCGCCGTAGCACATGAGGATGAAAATTTTCGCCGTGGAGCTTAGTCGCGGCTCATGAACAGGCGCAGCACATACCAGAACAGCAGGGCGACGCCGGCGAAGAGTGAGAGCGATGCAGCCACGTGTTGCGTGGTGCGGTAGTGATACATGATGTTGCTGGTGCTATAGAGGATCGATCCGCTGGCGAAAAGAATCATCAAGGCCGAGAACCATGTGCCCAGTGTGATGGGCAGGAAAAACGATGCCACGATCACGCCGAGCGCCACCATGCCGCCGATTTTGAGCATGCCGCCGAGGAAGGAAAAATCCTTGCGCGTGGTGAAAGCGATGAGCGTCAGGCCCAAGACCATGGCCACCGTGACCAAGCCAGCCTTGGCGATCACTCCATTCTCCATGCCATTGGCGATCATCAGAAGAGGAAGCATAATCAAGGCCTGCGCCACCACATAGACGGAGAGGCCGATGTATTGCATGCCGAGGGATGTGGAGCTATTCGCCCACTTTTCTGCGATCCATGAAACTCCCATGAATGCGCCCATGACCATCAGCCACGAGTATTTGCTCGCACCCAGCAGAGAGAAAACGGAGTCTTCCAAACCAGCATTCAGCAGCATGTATTCGATCAGCGCGAAGGCCGCCACTGCGCCAGCAAGGTGCCAATACGTTTTGCGAACGAAGGAGACGCGCGTGGTCTCATCTTGTGCGGCGACTACATCAAACGTGGGAGATTCGTAGGGATTCATATCGACGCAACGTTAGAGTATTCTCCCCGCTGCGCAAGGAGAAAAGTGTGTTTTACTCTTCACATCATATTTCATTCAGCAGCAGTGCGCCGATGATCCCGGCTTGCTGACCGAGTTGCGGCGCTGTCAGTCTGGCCCCAAGATTTTCGAAATATCCTGCACTGAGTGCATCGAGATGGCGTGCTACTTTTTCGTGCAGTCCTGTTGCCTGCGAGACTCCGCCGCCGAGGATGATCATCGCAGGGGAAAGAATCGCACATGCTGCTAAAATTCCCTGAGCTAAATACCAAGCCTGCATTTCCCACGCGGGGTGCTCTGGTTCTAACAAATGCGCCGGGCGGCCCCAACGTTTGTCGATCGCTGGACCACTGGCAAGGCCTTCCCAGCAATCGCCATGAAAGGGACATACGCCTGCGAAGTTGTCATCGGGATGTCGAGGCACCCGCAGATGGCCGATCTCGGGATGCAATGTGCCGTGGACTAGATTTCCTTCCGCACAAATGCCTGCGCCGATGCCTGTGCCTATCGTCAGATAAACGGCATCGCGCAGACCTTGTGCGGCGCCTTGGCGCATTTCTCCCAGCAAGGCGGCATTCACATCGGTATCCAGTGAGAAACGCGTCTGCGGCAGATGTTGGGCAAAAAAATCTCTTAATGAAAACCCCTCCCAGCCGAGCTTCGGTGTGCGCAAAAAGCTGCCGTAATCCGGAGCACGGCGATCCACGCGAATCGGTCCAAAGCTGCCAATCCCCACGCTCGTCACGCCGCCGCGTTCCTGCCACCATTCCACTGCGCGCATGAGTGTTTGCTCGGGCGATGTCGTCGGGTAGCGCCATTCTTCCGTGATCACCGCCTGTCCCGCGACGATGCGACCCAGCGCGACCACTGCTTTGGTGCCGCCTAGCTCGAGTGCTCCAAATATGTCATTCATGCGACCACACTTTCTGCCGTACGATTTTTTTTCCGCAAGCTGGAAACTTTTTTCCACAACCAGCGTGTCACCACGATGCACAAAATTACCACAATCGTGAAAACCACCAGTGCTACGACGGGGGCGATGCTCATCAGGCCGAGGCCGCCGAGCACCAGTCCATCTTCCGCCACACTCGCCACACTGTTCGAGACCGGTTCGGGCGAAGCGTTGAGAATCAAGCGTGTGCTGGCTTTAGTGCTATGGGTAGCTAAAGCGGCACCACCAGCTAACAGCGCGGCCACCACGGTGATCGTCGGGTCCATTTGCCCCAATGCTGCTAGGGCGAGAAAAATGCCACCCGCTGGCCGCACCACTGTGTGCACAGCATCCCATGTGCTATCGACCCATGGCACTTTATCGGCGAAAAATTCAATCGCGAACAAGGCTCCCGCGACACCGAGCACCCAAGGATTTCCCAGCACCGCGAGATTTTCATAGGCTCCGGATAACTCGATCCATTGAAAACGCACGGCGAGCCCGGCAATGAAAACGGTGAGGTAAAGATTCAGTCCTGCGAGGGTGGCAAGACCCAGTGCGACACCAATCTGATCAAGGATTTGCATGGCGATCATCATAGCGGAAAATCCCGTGCCGTCGATTCCAAAGCGCGGCGATCTTTGGAATGAGAATAAATGATAGCATGGAATCTATTGTCAATCGTCTTGCAGAAAGTTTCCTTGGTGACGAGACACGCGCCTTTCGATGAAAACGAAGCAAATGAATTGGCAAGAATGCTGCCTCTCGCTCGTGCGAGGAACCGGAAGATTTTTTTGTAAACGCGGTAATTGATGCTCTCATCGCAGACTTTTCCTTGCCCACCACTTGGAATTGCCCCCATACTGCGCGCGCATGAGCCAATCGATTCGCACCGTCCCGCTGGACTCCTCCGCGATGCCTCCGGGCATCCCATACATCATCGGCAATGAGGCGGCGGAACGCTTTTCCTTTTACGGAATGCGCGCGATCCTCGTGGTCTTCATGACCAAATACCTCTGGCTGATGGACGGGCAAGTGGGCAATCCCATGTCCGATGCCGAGGCCACCGAGCGCTATCATCAATTTGTCGGGCTCGTTTATCTCACGCCGTTTCTTGGTGCCTTGCTGAGTGATATTTTTCTCGGAAAATATCGCACCATCATGCTGCTTAGTGTGCTGTATTGCGCGGGGCACGCGGCTCTCGCCTGCATGGGCACGGTGGGCTATTCACAGGCTTGGTTGCTCGCTGGTTTGCTAATGATCTGCCTCGGCTCAGGTGGTATCAAACCGTGCGTATCGGCACACGTGGGCGATCAGTTCGGCGCCAAAAATCAGCATCTACTGTCGAAAATCTACAACTGGTTCTACTTCTCGATCAATTTCGGCTCTTTTTTTTCCACCTTGCTCACCCCGTGGCTGCTCGAATGGTATGGTCCGCACTGGGCCTTCGGCGTGCCGGGTGTGCTGATGGCAATCGCCACGTTTATGTTTTGGTTAGGTCGGAAAAAATTCATCCACGTTCCCGCGAGCGGTCTTAAGTTTTTCCGAGAGTTGTTTTCGCGCGAGGGTCTGGTTTCCCTTGCCAAGCTAGTCCCGCTTTTCATCTTCATCGCCCTGTTTTGGGCCTTGTATGATCAGACTGGTTCGTCATGGGTCTTGCAGGCAGAACACATGAATCTTGATTTCATGGGCATGACTTGGTTGCCTTCGCAGATTCAGGCGATCAACCCGATCTTGATTCTCCTCTACATCCCGCTTTTCACCTTCATTGTCTATCCGCTGATCCACAAAATTTTCCCACTCACCCCCTTGCGGAAAATTGGCATCGGCATGTTCCTCGTTGCCGCGTCCTTTGCCTTGATCATGCAAATCCAAACCTGGATCGATGCCGGACAGCGCCCTTCCGTCGCGTGGCAACTCCTCGCTTTTGTGATCATCACCGCTGCCGAAATCATGATCTCGATCGTCGGCCTCGAGTTCTCCTACACGCAGGCACCGAAAAACATGAAATCATTGGTCATGGCATTCTACCTCTCCGCCGTGTTCCTCGGCAACATTTTCACCGCCGAAATTAACCGTTTCATCCAAATTCCCTCCTCGGGGCATGAGCAGTTCGATGCCTTGAAATCCCAGCAAAAACCCGAGTGGGTGAAGGACGCTCGTAACGCCATTCTACCTGGCCACGATCAAGTCACGGGCACTCCCGATGACCTCATTGCGCGCATCCAGCATGGTTCACTCAAGTCCATCGATTTCCCTGATCAAACTCGTAGCGCCTTTGAAAAAGCAGCACAAGTTATCATCGATGACGCTACCGCGAATGATTACCGTCTCCCTTCGCCGGAAAAAATCAACCCCGCCCGCCTCGGGACCGATCCTTGGGGCAATCCCATCAACTACAAAATCATCAGCCAAAGCAGTTGCCGCCTGATTTCCGCAGGCCCTGATCGCCAAAACGGCACGGCCTGGGACATTGGCCTGACCATTGATGTCACCCAGCCCGCGGGTCCGAAACAACCCTCCTGGACCGATCGCTTTCACCCCGCCGAGACCTGGCTCAGCAAGCGCGCGGCCGAACTGGGCGTGAAGCCCAAACAAGAAAGCGGCATTGGTTTCGACAAGAGCTACTTTTCCGGAGGTCAAACCAAGCTGGAGGGGCAAGCCTACTATCGCTTCTTTACTGTGCTGATGTTTGCTTTTGCGCTCATCTACATTCCCTTCGCTCTCATTTATCGTCCCAAGTCCTATTTGCATGAGTAAATCCGTGGCGGCGGCTTCCAGCCGCCAAGCCTATCTCATAGAAAAAGCAAAAAGCCGATGAATCTACCACCTACTATGCCCATCGTACTTGAGGAAAAAGACGCGTCTCATCTTCGCACCTTGGGAATTTGTGCCTACATCTATGCGGGCCTCGAATGCCTCATGGGGCTGGTAGCCATCTTATATATGGGGATTGGTCTGTGGATTGCCTTGGAGCAAAATGAACCCTCGGGCTGGATTTTTTTTGGCGTGGGATTGCTGCTGGGGCTATGGATCATCGCCATGACCGTACTGACCATTTTATCCGCTCGTTGGATGGGTCAGGGTAAGCGCTGGACCTTTTGCCTAGTCATCTCCTGCATTCACTGCATCTCCTTCCCCTTCGGCCTCGCCTTGGGGATCTTTTCGATCATTGTCCTCGTCCGTCCATCTGTCAAAAATTGGTTCCAATCGCGTGAGGGCTTGTTCGTGAAATGAACGACCAAAGCCAGCGGATGTGATTGACTCGATGCGTTAGAATAGGTGATTTTGCCTGTGCGCGCGTTTTTGACCTGCTGTCTGATCTTCCCCCTATCGGCTTGGGCTACGCCGTCATTGGGTGATTTTTCGCGCCCACATCATGTGGAAGCGCCCCTACCTCATGATCTGGTTGCAGGCTTTGAGACTTTTGGCCTCGCGAATCGAAACGCGGTGATCAATGAGGAAATCGATTGGAGTAGCTACCAGAGTTATGGATCAGTCATGACGACGTTTAGCGGCGGATTTAGTTACATAACAATTGGGGGTGAGTGGCCTAATCCTCCAAGCCAAGCACAGGCCACATATCTCAGCATTCCCGAAGTCGCATGGATCAGTGGTGAT
>JBIIAI010000334.1:0-20000 GCA_044239965.1 Akkermansiaceae bacterium | reverse complement strand
CGCACGGATGACGGAGCTGCGATTGACGCCAAGGACTTCATCCGTTTGCAAGTGTCGACGACTCCCTAAGTCGTTAATACGCAACCGTTGATTATATCAAAAGATGGTCGTTTTTTTATAAATCGGCCATCTTTTTTACTTGTTTGAAAGGGGTTTGGCTATACAATACGCACAACTGAATCACTTCAATGCGGTGCAGGAATTTTTCAATACCCAGCTAAGAGCTTAGTTAATCCCACAAAACCCCATTACAATCCGATCTTTATGAAAACCAAGTATTCCCTTGTTCGCATACGCGCGTCTCGTCGTTTTTATATTCCTAGCATTCTAGCAGCTGCGGTGGCGTTTGCCTTATCTACAAAGCAAGCAGAAGCGCAGACAACGATTCTTTGGAATACCACACCTGTTAATAACGTTGCGAATGGTGATTGGGGCAATACGGCGAACTGGGCTGGTGCGAACATCCCAGATACCAATACTGAGATCGCCTCGCTCTCGCGCGATTGGACGGGGACTGGGCCTACCTTCGCACTTGGCGCAGACCGCACGATCAATGGTTTGATCTATGAAGACACGGGACTTACGGGGGATCTTGTGGGCTCGATTGTAGCAGGCAGCACACTTACTTTTTCAGGTACGACGCCAACAATTACGACGCCAAATAGCTTTACTATCAATTCCATTGTGAACTGGGGAGCAACGGGCTTGACCAAGGCAGGTAATTTTACGCTTACTTTGACTGGCAACAATACAGGCACGGGAGCCATCAACCTCACAGCGGGCATCATTCGTGCAACTACCAGCGCGAATGCTCTGGGAACGGGCACGGCTTCTTTGTCTCTCTCTGGTGCTACCACAGTTTTGCAACTGGCGAATGATACGGCATTGAACTTTGCGCGGAACACAACGGTAAGTGCGGCCACTACCATCACTGCTGACCGTTTGACATCTGCCGCGACATCTACAACTCATACACTCGGCACGCTCACGATCGGAGCACAAACACTCTCCATAACACGCGGTTCTAACATTACAACCACCGGCATCGGAGGTATCACTTTTGGCTCAGTCACCCAGACAGGCGCTGCCATTTTTGATGTAGGTGCGAGTGCAACCTTGACGCTTGGAGCTCTGCAGACTACGGGGCAAAATATCACGAAGCAAGGTACTGGCACGATCGTGCTTGGCACTGCCGCAAATGCTTTACGCGTGGCGGGAAGCAATACTCTAACAGCTGGCACGATGCGCTTGGGTAGTGTCAGCGCGCTTGGCACCGCGGGTGCTACTCTGGTGCTCAACGGAGGGACCCTGGATCTGGCAACGGATACGACGGTAAATGCTCACAATACCACGGTGGGAGGGGCTACGACAATCAGCTCTAACAAAGCCACTGCTTCAAGTGCAGGTATCACTCACACGCTCGGAACGCTGAGCATCAGTGCACAAACACTCAACGTCACGCGTGGTGGGAATGCTACTTCTGGTACGGGCGCCATCACTTTTGGTGCAACGACTCTCACCGGTGCGGCGAATTTCGCGCCTGCTGCCAGTGCGCAGCTTACCCTGGGCGCGGTGTCTGGTGGCGCCAATTCTCTCACAAAATCTGGTGCTGGCACCTTGGTGCTGGGATCGGCGAACATTTATAACGGCGGCACGAATGTTGATGCGGGTGTGATCACGGTGAGTAATGCGAGCGCGTTAGGCAACGGCACTGTGAATTGGACATCAGGAGATACGGGCCGAATCGCATTTGCCGGTGGAATCACCTACGCCAACAACTTTGTGGTGGGCAGTGGTGTGTCAGGCACTGCAAGTCAGGGCCTGTTTGGTCATACTGGCGGTGGTGGTGTAGCTACGATTAGTGGCACCGTTTTGCTGTCGGGTCTAACAGGAGCGGGTGGTGCCATCATGGGTAGCGGTACAGCAGGACAAGAGCTGCGATTCACTGGTGCGATCAATCAAACTGCTAGCAATATCGGTCTAAGTCAGCGTGATGGACGCGTGATTTATGCGGGCGGTGGAAACGTAACGGGAAATTTTGTTGTAACCGGCACGGCACTGTTGGGTGCTACCAATGGCATACCGCAAGGCTTGGTTCCGCAGCTTGGAGGTTCCGCAGCAGCCACACTCAATTTGAATGGGTTTGATCAAACTGTTCCTGGCTTGCTTTTTGGCTTTGCGGGACAGGTGCATAGTGGCACAGTAACTCTTGGAGCGAACACCTTGACGGTCAATGGTGGGGTAACAGTGACAGCTGGCACAACTCCTACGCACACGGTCAATGGCACTGGCTCCCTAAACTTAGGCTCTACCCAAAGAGATTTTTCCATCGCCGATACGACATCAGCGGTTGATTTGACCATCAATGCTCCGATCACTGGCTCAGGTGGTTTTGCGAAGACGGGAGCAGGAGCTCTTTCGATCAATAGCACAGTAGAAGGCCCAGTTGCAGTGAGCGCGGGTTCCTTAATGGGCACTGGCACATTAAGCAGCGGCGTGAGCTTAGCCACAGGAAGCGCTTTGGCCGCTGGAACGATTTCAACAGTCGGCACTCTTACGACGGCAACCTTGGCACTAGCAGGCACAACGACCTTACAGGCGAATTTGGGTGCGAACGGTACGGATTTGATCAATGTGACCAATTCTGGCGGGCTCACACAGTCAGGTACTACAAACATCGTAGTTTCGGCGAATGGCGGTATTGATACGTCATCCACATTTTACCCACTGATCAGTTATGTGGGGACTTCCCCAGGTCTGTCTGGTTTTACGCTTGGCACGCTGCCGGGCCGAGCCACTGGCACATTGACTGATACTGGTTCGCAGATTGGTGTGACTGCAATCAATGATCGCATCATCTGGACGGGGACGACCGATGGCAACTGGGATGTCAACACGACGGCCAACTGGAAGAAGACAAGTGACAGCTCGGCTACGAATTTCTTGTCGCAAGACGATGTGCTTTTCAACGATGATGGCATTGCGCAAAATACGATTGCCTTGACGGGCACGATCGATCCCGTCCGCGTACAATTTGCTCACACGACAGGTACTTACACCATAGCCTCAGGTACGCTATCGGGAAGTGGCTTGATGAAATTTGCCGTCACTGGCGGCGGCACAGTGGTTTTGAGAAACACTAACAGCTATACTGGGCCGACGACAATTGACGTAGGAACCTTGGAGCTCGATCATGATGGCGGAACGATGACTGCTACCAGCGTTGTCAACGTGGAGTCCACTGGTTCATTACGCCTTACAGACGATGACGGTGATTTCACCTTCAATCGCGTTCTTTCCGGAACTGGTGGGATCTTGATCAATCCGAATACGGATTCTGCGATTGCTACAGCTGTCGCAAGAGGTGCTACATTGAGCGGAACTAGCCCACTTTATACTGGAACGATTACGCTGGAGTCTCCGGCCAAGACGGGAAGTTCTTCCCGCTTGAGTGCATCTCCTGCAGCCTTGGGATCTGCCTCGATTGTGGTGCAAAACGAGAATCAGTTTTATGCAACGTCGAACGCGAGTTATAGCAATAACATTACCATCACAGGTGACGGTTACAATGATGGATTAGGTTCGATTGGAGCGATACGAATGGACGGTGGTGTCACTTGGAATGGTACGACGACTGTTACGGGAACAGCAGGAAATTCCGCTGGAACGGCGTATGACGCGCGGATTGGCTCGAACGGAGGAACGAATACGATGGCTGGTTCGATTAGCGGAGGCGATGTGAATTTCTGGGTTTACAATACCACACAGGCGTTCATCCGCCTAACGGCAGCGAATAGCTATGGCGATACCATCATTGGTGGTGCGGAAAATACCGCAGCGAGTGGTGTCAACTCCGTGACGATTGGTAATGCTGAGGCCGTGCCGACGAATACCACCGCTACATTGGGTACGGGTGATGTTTATTTGGTCGCAGGAAACAATGCAGCACCTCGTCAGGCGATTCTGCGCATCAACCGTGCAGATGGCTACACCCTAGGAACGGGTCAGGACATCTTAGGCGTAGCGACTGCATCAGCACAGTTGGTGAATGGTGCTCAGTTGTTTATCGACACTACGGGCGCAGGATTTACGGTAGGAGCAAATACCATTGACCTTGCAGACGGTACCAGCGGTGGACAGATCCGCGTGGCTCAGCTTAGCAATAATTCGGTGATGAACATCGGCACGGGATCGACGATCGACACCGGATTTATGCGCGTGGGTGAGGCATCTGGTTTAGGTGGAACGATCAATCAGACAGCTGGATCAGTGAATGCCTTGATTGACATTCGCGTCGGTCACTTCGGCTCGGCTACATCTACCTACAACTTTTCGGGTGGAACAATTGCTCTTCCGACAACGCCTGCATCCGAGCCGAGTGCAGGGGGTGAGGTAAGTGGTGCTCTGTATGTTGGTGTTGATGGAACGGGTATTTTCAATCAAACAAACGGCACGCTCAACGTAGCGGGCATTGTGCTTGATAACCGCGGTGACACGGCGGGGAATGATCAGTTCAACCTGAGCGGTGGCACTGTAGAATTGCGCAACTCGTATGGAATCGTAGGTCGCAATACTAGCGCCACTGTCGCACTGAATGGCGGCACAGTTAAGAATGTGGGGACAGGCGTCGATGTTGCGATCAATGCGACAACGATCACTACTAGCGGCTCGACAACTCTCGATACGAATGGTGCGACGAATAAGTTTAGCTTGATGTCATCGATCACGGGCAGCGGCACCTTGACGACCTCAGGAGACGGTGTGATCGAACTGGAGCCAGACATCAACACCACAAAAACGAGTGTCTCGACAGGTACGGGTACGCAAAGCATTTCCGCGATTCTAGCAGGTACCAGTGCGGTGACCAAACTTGGCACGGGCACAACGATCCTGAGTGCCGCGAATACCTACAGCGGCGCGACTACGGTGAGCGCGGGCAATTTGGGCATTACGGGGAGCTTGGCGAACTCGGATGTGAGTGTAGCTACGGCGGCGACGATATCTGGAGAAGGATCCGTTAAGTCGCTGAGCTTTGGCTCAGGGTCTACCAACCTGCGCATTGATGGTTCCACACCAGGTGCGCTTACTTCCACAGGCACGTTGACTGTAGGCGGAACGGTTACTGTTGATTTCACAGTTCCACCACCATCCACGGGTTCGGTGGTCGTGCTCACGCATGGTGGCACAACGGCCAGTGCTTCCAATTTTGCCTTGGCAAATCCAGCAAACTTTCGTGGTGCGACATTTGCTGTGACAAGCACCGAAGTCACCTTGGATGTGAATAAAAAAGCCCTTGTTTGGGATGGCACCACAGCGACATGGGAAATCGCCGGCAGCGATAATGACTGGAATGACACTGCCAACGATAACTTCTTTACGGGAGACGCGGTAACCTTTGATGAAACATACATCACTGGCGCGCAGACGGTGACGATGACGGGGGCCCTTGCGCCATCTGGCATCATCGTTAACAATAGCACGCACAAGTATACCCTCACCGGCAGTGGCATCAGCGGTGCTACTGGACTCACGAAGTCGGGGACTGCTGCTCTAGATCTGGGCGGCACAAACACCTTTACGGGAGCGATCGCGATCAATGGCGGCGTTGTCACCCCAACTACGGCTACTGCATTTGGCTCCGCTTCATCCGTGTCCGTTGCTGCTGGTGCACGAGTTGACCTGAATGGACAATTGCTGGGCAACACTACGAACACGACGTGGACCATCGCTGGTGATGGTGGTGATGGTGCAGGCAACTTAGGCGCTATTACCAATTCTTCTGCTACCGCGATTTTTGAGGATTCGAGTGTGTTGAATTTGAGCCTTTCGGGCGATGCCGAGATTGGTGGAAATGCTGGACGTTTTGATGTTGGGCGCAATGGCTCGTTAGCAATCAGCAATGGTGTCATCAATGGCGCTGGATTTACTCTGACCAAAGTTGGCTCAAATCAAACGGTCATCCGCGGAACTTCGAGCAACATTACTTTTGTAGTGAATGCTGGAACGCTATGGTTTGAAGACAACGATTCAGCCTCTGGCACGAATCCGATAACAGTAAATAGCACAGCGCTGATGGGAACCTATGGCGTACGCACGATCTCGAACAATGTTACCTTGAATGCAGGAAGTTCACTGGTAAACGTGGGAGGAGGCACCAGTACGTGGTCAGGCGCGATCACTCTGGGCGGTAATGCTGCTATCAATAACCAAAACGCTTCACAGATCAATGTAACCGGAACAATCTCTGGGAACTCTTTGCTCTCGTCGTTGGGTGGAAACACCAACGTGCTCACTGCGGATAACTCGACGTTCACGGGTAAACATCTCGTAGAAACGGGTATTTTGCGCGTCAGCCAAGACCTAGCTCTTGGTGCGGTTCCAGACGCTCCTCTTGCAGATGCGATCACCTTGCGAAGCGGAGGTCGCATTCAGGCTGGTGGATTGGCTGCGGGAAATAATTTAACCTTGCATAGCAACCGCGGCATCACACTGCCTTCGGGCGATGGTGGATTCCATGTTTGGTCAGGTTTCGCGATCAACTACGCTGGGGCAGTGACCGGTGCGGGTAATTTGACCAAAACCGATGGCGGGATTCTCAACTATACTGGCACAGCGAGTCATACGGGTGCTACTAGCATCAATGGTGGCACAGCGAACTTGAGCGGTGCGACGATCAGTTCTACCAGCACTGTGCAAGTTGGTACCGCCACGCTGAACATTGGCGATGGTGCAGCAATCACGACTGGGACATTTGTCACCAGCCAAGGATCCAGCACCATTTCTACCATCAATCAAAGTGGCGGCAATGTTACGGTTACTGGCACGGATAACTCGAATAGCAATTTGGCGAGTGTGCTGCTTGGTCACTGGGGCACAGGAGCTCAGAGTGCCTACAACATGAGTGGTGGTACATTTGCAGCCAGCGGAGCACAAATGAATTTTGGCTGGGATGCATCAAGCACCAATTTTAACCAGACGGGTGGCACCGTGAATGTTTTGGGCGTGAATTTCGGTAATACCCGCAACAATGCCGCAGCCTATAACCTGAATGGTGGTCGACTCAATCTCGGAGCTAATGGCATCACGAACAACACCAACAAAGTGTTCTCTGCTGGTGGTGGCACATTGGGAGCATTTGCCAACTGGACTACGAGTCAGCCCATAGCTCTGAATGGATTCAATGGACCGCTTACGGTGAATAACACAGATTCCGTCGACAATGCTACGGCTCGCAACATCACGATGTCTGGCATTCTTTCGGGTGCGGGTGGATTGATCAAAACGGGCGCCGGCAAGTTGACTTTGTCAGCGGCCAACACTTTCACCGGCAATACCATTGTCAATGAAGGCATTCTCGAACTCACGGGCGGCGGCGGGCAGTTCGGCACGATCCGCGGAGCTGTCACTGTGAATACTGGTTCGATTCTTCGCTTGAGCACAACTGACGCGACAGGTTGGGATGGAACGACACGTCTCGCTACGATCAACCTAGTAGGTGGCAGTATGGATGTGAATACGGGCACGGGACTCAATCAAACATTGGGCAATGCTACGATCAACATGACTGGAGCTTCGATTACGGGTATTGCTGATAGCAATCTGGATTTCTTTGCAGGTAGTTCTGCTCTGAATTCTCTTGCCTCATCAGTCACCTCGACAGTCAGTGGCACTCGTTTGAAGATTCGTCAGACGGGAGGTGTCACCATCAGCACCGCGACTGGCACGGCGGCAAGTGGAGTTGACTTGAACATTTCCTCGGTAATCGCACAAGACGCCGGATTCCCCACGGCTCCGCTGAAAAAAGCGGGTGCTGGCACTCTGCAACTCAGCGGCGCGAACACCTTCACAGCTAATACCGAAGTCAATGCAGGACGCTTGCTGTTGACGGGATCTCTTGCTGGCACCGCGACTGTGGGCACAACAGGAACATTGGCTGGAAATGGCACTATTACCGGAGCGACAACAGTTGCGACTACTGGTGTTCTTTCTCCAGGAAACAATGACGTTAGCACGCTTAATTTCGGTAGCACTCTTGCGCTCGAATCTGGATCTTCTTATGCAGTGACGATCACAGGTGCTACGACGAACGATAAAGTCATTGCGACCGGCGCCATGACGGCCAATGGTAACATTGTGGTAACGCTCTCGGGCTACACCCCCGTGGCGGGTGATAGTTTTGACATCGCTGATGCTTCATCGATTACGGGCACACCAACATTTACGCTTCCTACTTTGTCTGGTCTTGTCTGGGATACTTCGAGTTTCACCACAGATGGTAAAATCAAGTTAGTGAATCTCTACAGCGCTTGGGCGTCTGCGACTGGTGCAACAGGAGGCACGACGGGAGATCCCGATAGTGATGGCCTACAAAACTTGTTGGAGTATGCCTTTGGCACGAATCCAACAGCGAATTACTCGGGGCCCTTGAGTTACACTGGAGCTACCTTGACAACACCTGGTCAGCCAATCCTTGAGAAAGTCGGTGGCGTTTGGTATGCGGTCTTTGCACGTCGCAAGGATTACGTAGAGGCTGGCCTTACCTACACGGTTGAGTTCTCCAATAGTCTGTCAGCGTGGACACCGAGTTCTGCTGGTCTCACGGTGATTGCGAGTGATAGTTTGATGGATGTAGTGCGAGTGCCGTTCCCGAACATCATTGATGGCGGCGACAATGGTCCACAAAAACCACGTTTCTTCCAAGTAGAAGTCACCAGTCCATTCTAACTCGTACGCCTCAATCAACTCTCAAATAGCCCAAAACCCATGCAACGCAAAATCCCAACCCTTACCTGTCTTGCTTCTGCCGTCTTGGTGATCCCGAGTACGGCGGATGTGATCTATAGCAATTTGCAGGATCTCGCGATCCCTGCGGATTTCGATGGAGTATTTTTGGATTTAGAGACAGGAGCATCGAACAATGACACGAACAGCCCGGTATCGGGCTGGGATGTCAATGCCTTCTTCGGTGGCTCGGTGTTGTGGAATGCGCCCAGCTTCCAGCCCGTGCGCAGTGGCACGACGAGCACCTCTGCGGTGTTGAATCTTGCTACGGGCACGACGGTGAGTAGCGGCAGTGTGTTTTCAACCTTTACGCAGGGGCCCAATGGGCAAAACCCTGGCGGCGCTGGTTACGGCGCCTCGGAAACGCATGTGGGAACTGGCACAGGGAAGTTTGTCGCGGGCGAAGAAGGTTACATGGGCTTCCAGCTGAACGGTGGCAACTACGGCTACATGCGAGTTGTTTTCACAAACAATACGGGCGGCGCGCTGATCAAGGAGTGGGCTTATGACAACAGCGGCGCGGCGATTTCTACGGGAAACATCGTGCGCACGGGATCGAACGTAAGCATGGATACCACCGCTGGCGCGTTCACAGTGAGTTCCGCGATCACAGACAGTGCGGGGACGACGAACTTGATCAAATCTGGATCAAACACCGCGACCTTATCGGGTTCGAGCACCTACACGGGCACGACTACGGTATCGGCAGGAACCTTGCTCGTGACGGGAGCACTCGGCAGTAGTGGTTCGAGCACTGGAGTCGTGAGTGTTAACAGCGGCGCGAGCTTAGGTGGCACGGGAGAAATTTACGGCTCTGTGACCTTTGATGGCGGCAGCTATTTGGCGATCCAAGAAATCGCCAATCCGCTCAAAGTGACAGGGTCGGTGACATTTGGCACAGGATTTGGCATCGATAACCTGACGGGGATTGACTGGGATGCGTTGGATATCGGCACCCACACCTTGATCTCAGACACATCGACGACCTTCAGCGTGGCAAACATCGATAACTTCGGGATTGATAACAAAGTCTCGGTGGGCTCGATGGATCGATTTGCGTATTTCGAAAACGGGAGTCTCGCCCTTGTGGTGATTCCTGAGAGCTCGACAACACTGCTGAGTGCTGGCGGACTGCTGGCCTTGGCGCTGCGCCGTCGTCGTTCGGCATAATGTGATAGTGCTTTAGGGTTTTCTTGCACATCCGCATCGATCTCTGATGATTGATGCGGTGACATTGTTGTTGCAAAAAAGTGCCCGAGGTATTAATATTCGGGCGCAAGGCTAGTACAGATACCCATGACTTTTGCGGCGATTCGTAGCTGTTTTGCACCATAACAACCAATCCCCCTCCACGCATTTTATGAAACTCAAGCACGTTTCCTCACTTCTCATGGGCGCTGGCTGTGCTTCCCGATTTCGTCTTTTTCACGGCACGTTGGTCATGATGCTGAGCGGGCTCGCCACAGCTCAGACGTGGAATGGCGCGGGTGGTGATGATTTTTTTGGCACAGGAAGCAACTGGATCGGCGGGGCGACACCCTCGGTCGGCAGTGGCGTGGTATTGCAATTTGGAGCATCATCACGACTCACTCCTAACAACAATTACACCACCGGAGATGATTTTGGCCAGTGGCGTTTGCTTTCTAGCGCTGGTGCCTCATACACCATTTCGGGCAATGGATTTGGTCTACATAGCAAAATCGAAAATGATGCGGGCAGTGGTCAAACCTTGACGATCAATACGGCGGGGATCTATGCGCGCAACAACATTGAGATCAATCCTGTTGGTGGAAACATTGTGGTTGGGGCCTTGACTGTTTTGGACAACAATCGGAGTCTTAACGTCTATGATGGTGACAACGGCAATACGCTTACGATCAATGGCGTGCTGAGCAACGGTAATGGATCAGGTGGTAATGGCTCGTTGATCTTGAATCAAAAATCCACCGTGATTTTGGCGGCAGATGGGAATACCTATGGCACGAGCACGATCAATACCAACGCGACTCTGCGTGTGGGTGCAGGTGGCGCAACAGGTAGTTTGGGCAGTGGTGATGTCACCAACAACGGCAGCCTAGTATTTCATCGTACGGGTAACTTGACCGTTGCAAATAACATATCGGGCTCGGGATCAGTGACCTTGCAGTCTGGCAACGAGACGACTACTTTTAGCACTCGCAAAACTTACACCGGAAATACCGTGATCAATGGGGGGATTTTGGATCTCACTGGTGGCGGCGGTCAAGATGGCACCATTCGTGGCACGGTAACGGTGAACAATGGAGGAACGCTTCACTTGAGTGTTGGCGATGCAACTGGATGGGGTACGGGTGCGCAGCGTATCACTTCGATCAATCTCAACGAAGGCGGGGCGCTTCATGTCAACACGACGGCGAATCAAACGTTTTCGAACATGGCGATCACGCTCCAAGGGGCGACGATTTCAGGCATCGCAGGCTCGACTTTTGACTTTTTCAATGGCTCGACTTCATTGACTACACTGGCCTCGGCGACGACATCGACGGTGAGCATGAATTCTCGACTTCGCCAACCGAATACGACATTTACCGTGGCCGATGGCGCCGCTGCGGTGGATTTGCTGTGGTCGGGTCAGTTGAACCAAGATGGTGGAGCGCGCAATTTCATCAAAGAAGGAGCCGGCCGCATGAATATCACTGCGGCTACGTCCTACGCAGGGACAACTACCGTGAATGCCGGCTATTTGGCTGTATCGAGTACGATGCTGAATACATCGGGAATCGCGGTCAACAATGGCTCGACCTTAGAGTTGGGTGCTACCAACATGTTTGTGGGTGGTCACGGCACTGCTGTGGACAACTCTCGGGTCATCACCGTGAATGGCTCAACCTTGTTGATGAATGGAAACATGGATAGCCGAATTGGCAATGTGACGCTCAACAATGGTTCAACATGGACGTCAAATCGCGGTTTAGCGGGTTGGGATATTTTGTTAGCAAATACGAGCACAGGAGCCGCGACGGTAAATGTGACGGGCACAGGGAAGTCCACGATGAATGGGTCGGGAGGCATTCACCTTTCTGGGCAGCAGAATTTCAATGTTGCCGATACCGTTGCGGGAGCTGATGTCGATCTTGAGGTGACGATGCGTCTTGATAATGGCGGCAATGTTGGCGGCACAGGCGGTATTCGGAAACTTGGTGCCGGCACGATGTTGCTAGATAATTTATCCAATAGTTATTCAGGGGACATCACGATTGACAATGGTGCCATTCGCACTGGCACCGCGCAAGGCGGTGGCGTCAGTGGATATCTAGGAACGGTGAACGGTTCTCGAACCATCACGGTCAACACGGGGGCTACATTGGATATGCGCGCCAACAATCAGTTTGGCGGATCGGGTAAAAGTGCAGCCACAATCCCGCAAATCGTTGCCAATGGTGGCACTGTTAGCTCCACACGTTTCAACATTGTGGGAAATGTTACGCTGAACGGCGCAACTCTCACGCATGGCACTAGTGACACAGGCTCGTATGAAGGTTATCAATTTCTGGGTAGTATCACCGTAGGTGGTACTGCGCCATCTACAATTTCTTCAAGCAATGGCAGGGCGAACCACCTCATCAATGGCACTACAACGTTCGACGTTGCGAATGCTACGGGCGATGCTGCTGCGGACCTCACGGTTTCTGCTTCTTTGCGCAACGCATCAGGCGATTACGGTTCGGGAGTGGGCAGCATCGAAAAAACGGGCGTTGGCACCATGGTGATTACTTCGAATAGTATTTATACGGGAACAACTACAGTCTCCGCGGGAACCTTGTTAGTGAATGGGGCCCTCGGAACAAGCGCGACGAACACGGGAGCTGTCAGTGTTGCCAGTGGTGCAACTCTTGGCGGCACAGGAGATATCTTCGGCTCGGTATCTCTCGCGGGTGATAGTTTTCTCACCATCGTTAGCATTGCCGATCCTTTGAAAATCACCGGGAGTGTGACCTTTGGTTCGGGCTTTGGCATAGACAATTTGTTAGGCGTCGATTGGGATGCACTCGCACTCGATACGAAATACACGCTGATTTCCGACACATCGACGACATTTGATGCATCCGCGATCGAAAATTTTGGCATCGCCAACAAGGTTGCGGTGGGTTCACTCGGTCGATTTGCCTACTTCGACAACGGCAGCCTTGCCGTTTATGTGGTGCCTGAGACCTCCACTACCATGCTCGGCCTTACTGGTCTGCTTGGCCTGGCGCTAAGACGCCGCCGATCCGCCTGAGGTAAAAATTTCCTCTTCAACTAGCCCTAAAAATGGTCAGGTTTGGGGGTTGTTTTTGTGATAATTTCAGTAGTTTTCGCTTAGGCAAAGAGTCTTAGACAGAACGACTACTCGATTTTTTGCGTTGACATGCATAATGTGTGTGACAGGTTTTTGCAATCTACAAAAAACCTGTAGCCAAAAAACCACTAAAACCACTAAAACCATGAAATCGAAATACTCACTTGTCCGAGTGCGCGCTACGCGTCGCTTTGCCTTTCCTGCAATCGTTTCCGCCGCTTTCCTTATGGCATTCTTTGCGCCAAAAGCAGAAGCGCAAATCATTACGTGGAACGGAACGGCCCTTACCAACCTCGCTAACGGTGCCTGGGGCACTGCGGGAAACTGGACGGGGTCCAATATTCCGGACACATCAGCCGAAATTGCTTCATTATCAAAAGATTGGTTAGGCACAACGACCAATACTCCTAGCTTTTCGTTAGGCGCAAATCGCACCATCAACGCGCTGCTTTTTGAGGATACTGGTGCAACAAGTGATAGAACGGGCCTCATCAATACGGGCTCTGTTCTGACCTTGGCTGGCAGCAATCCCTTCATTCAAACGAATAACTCGATTACATTGAATTGCGGCCTAGCATGGGGTTCTACGGCATGGACGAAGAATGGTGCAGGTACACTGGTTCTCAGCGCTACAAACACAGGCTCAGGCATCATTAACATGGATGCGGGCGTTATCGATTGTGGTGCAGCAGAGGCACTTGGCACAAGCACTCCGACCTGGACTTCGGGAGACTCGGGGCGTGTTCGTTTTTCTGGTGGTAAAACCTATGCTAACAATTTTTTCATCAATCCCGGCGTGAGTGGATCGACGGGTCAGGGCTTACTCGGTCACACGGGTGCCGGTGGAGTCGCTACGGTCACGGGCACAATTACATTCAATGGCATGCCAGGGGCGGGTGGCGCCATCTTGGGAAGCGCTACAGTTGGCCAAGAACTGCGCATTGAAGGACCGATCAACGGCACAGCGGGTGCCTTGAGCCATCGCGATGGCCGGGTGATCTATGCCGGTGGTGGAACGCTTGCGGGAGCGGCTAATCACACGGGTGTTGCGATCATTGGTGCCAACAACGGATATCCTCAAGGGCTCTCGCCGGTCTTAGGCGCATCAGCAAATGCAACTTTCGATCTCAATGGATTCAATCAAGCCATTGCTGGTCTGAATTTTGGTTCTGGTGGGCAGGTACACAGAGGCACGCTTAGCTTGGGTGCAACGACTCTCACATTGAATGGCAACCTCACCACCAATGGAACAACGCCAGCGCATGAGATCAATGCTACGACTGGCGGCACTTTGGCGTTAGGTGCTACACCGCGTATTTTTACGATCAACGATAGCACAGCACTGAATGATCTAACAATCAATAATGCGACCATTACAGGTGCGGGCCTTACCAAGGAAGGTGCGGGTCATCTGCTCTTGAATGGAGTCACTTCAGCACCTGCCTTCACTCTCAACGCGGGGTCGTTGACACTCGGTGCGTCGGCAGCCAATACTCTCACCGTTCCAGCATTGAATCTGGCAAGTGGGACGAATCTCAACCTTGATGTAGCTGCATCGGGTGACTTGATCCAAGGTGGCGCCGTGACGGCAAGTGGTGCGAATCTGGTTCTCACACAATTTGGTGCTTCACTCAGCCCTGGCATCTATCCCTTGATTACCTACACTGGCACCAGCCCAGGGGTGACCAATTTTACCGCCAATACTGGCAATATGGGTCGCGCCCTGGGTCAATTGGTTGATACTGGCTCGGCTATTGCCTACGAAGTATTGAGCAATGACACCGTTTACTGGACTGGGGGCATTGATGCACTGTGGCAAGCGGGAGATACTGATAACTGGAAATTGACCTCTGACAACAGTGTTACGGATTACTTGAATGGGGATGTGATTACTTTCGCCAGTGCACCAACTTCTGCAGATGTGGAAATTGCCGCGGCGAATGTAACACCGGCAAGTGTGAATTTCACCAATGCGACAGGCACAGACTACATAATCTTTGGTGGCTTTGGCATGACGGGTGGAATGTCGTTGACGAAAAACGGAACAGGGTCGGTATTGCTCGACGGCACGGGTGCCCATTCTTACACCGGCGCTACGACCATCACGGATGGCTTATTTTCGGTGAATCAAGCGGCCAGTGGTTTGACGGCAACGTCAGGAGTTAGTGTAGCATCACCGGGGGTTCTTCGCTTGTATTCGAACAATGCTGATTTTACCTTCAGCCGCAATCTGAGCGGTAATGGACGAGTGGAGATCGATGGCGTTGCGAGCGGTGCTACTGGTTCAAGGAGTTTGCAACTTACTGGAGTCAATACGGGCTTCTCTGGGACATTGCATCTCAAAGCCTCGGGTGATCTTGTTACAAATGGAAGTTACCGCTTGAGCGGCATGAACCAAGATCGTCTTGGAGCATCTACCGTCATTGTCGATGCGCGTGCGCAGTTGTGGGCGACTGGAACAGTGAACAACAACATCACTCTCACAGGATATGGATTCCAAGAAGCTGGGGCTACGTCAGTTCATCCACTCGTCGATGTCACTGGTGCTGATGGAACGACAATTGAAATTCCAGCAGGTACATACGATGGTGCGGTCAATGGCGGACTAGGTGCACTTCGTGCGGACAGTGCTACTTTTACTGGGACAATTACCTTGAATGGTGACACCAAAATAACGGCCTATAACACTACCGGGACATTTACCAATTCGATCACCAATACCAATGCGACAGATGACTTGGTGCTGGGCGGTGCTAATAATAGCAGCATTATTGTCACGACTGGTGATAATAGTGGATTGGAAAGGATCTGGATTAATGGTGGTGGCACGGTAGGCACGAGTGTTTTGCAAGTTGGCACGGCTACTTCCACATCGGGAACTCTGGGTTCAGGCAATGTGATTCTTTATACGGATGTCTCATCCTCATCGCTGCGCTTCAAGCGCGCGGATGGCTACACTCTGGCTGCGAATCAAAAAATCATTGCCGCACATAATGGTACGGCCACTAATTTAGCAAAAGCCACGGTTCTCGTGAATACGACGGGATCGGGTCTATCCCTTGGTGGGAGCGGTGTGATTGACCTCTCTGACGGTACAGATGGCGGTTCCTTCTTCGTGGCTACCGATACCATCGGTGCTAATTTATCAATTTCTGCGGGAGATCGAGTCGATGTTGGAAACATGGGAGTGAGTGACACAGCATCGGGTTTCTCTGGTACTGTCAATCAAACAGGTGGTGATGTCACCATCATTAATCAATTGCGTCTCAGTCACTGGGGAAGCAGCACGGGAACTTACAACCTAACGGGAGGAACTCTTACTTTAACAGGAGCCAGCCCAAACAATTCGCCCTCCACTGCAACTAGCGGTGCTGCAAGTACCGTCGGCGATAACAACCTCAATGGTCTCCCTACGAATACGATTCTGGGTGGTGGCACCTACATCGGCATCGATGGTAACGGTATCATGAATCACAGTGGTGGTACATTTACCACGAACTGGATTGTGCTAGACAATCGCACGGACTCAATCGCCGGCACCAACATGGTGGATGGCATCGATCGCTACAATATCAGCGGCACCGCTCTTCTGAAGCTCCGTAGCACCTATGGCTTGATCGCCCGCAATGCTAGCACCGCCGTCAGCTTTGGAGGAGGTACGATTCAGGTCGATAACACGGGGACATCGGGAACTACCGTGACCACGGGTGCTGATATCACGGTTCCGCTCAGCGCTGCGATTCAGACTGTGGCAGCAACCACGACGAAGCTCGATACCAATGGCGCAGGAAATGGATTTACCTTAAACCGAAACATCACGGGCACTGGCAATCTGGAATTGTTAGGAAATGGCACGGTCAACCTTGATGCGGCTACTTTGCAAGAAGTGAGCGCGGGCATCATCAGCAACGCGACTACAACACTCAACAAAACAGGGGTAGGAATCACTACGATCACAGGCAACATGGCCGCAACAGCAGGTCCCGTTACCGTGACGCAAGGTCGTCTCAATGCTCCTAATTCGTTAGCATCGGGGACTGTGACCGTCAAGGATGACGCGGCACTCTTTACCGAGGCAACGCTGGGTAATTTGGTAATTGGTGAAACCACCGGCGGGAAATTGTTCATTGATCCCAATAGCGCGACTGCGGTAACCGCTACGACGTTGACATTGAATGGAGACAGCTCCATCGAGCTAACGAGCACACCGCCCAATTCGACAATTACTGCGATCAACTATACTACGAAAACGGGTACAGGCACGCTATCCTTGGCCAATGTTGCGAGCTTCCGCAGTGCGCCGATTGTTACTGATACGGGATCACAAATCACCATTGGCTTCGGTGCTGGAAAAGCACTCACCTGGACGGGCGATATTGACAGTTTCTGGGACGTCAATGGCGTAACCAATTGGGATGACTCAACGGCAACGGATGACAAATTCTTCAATAATGATGCCGTTACTTTCGCTGATGGACCCGCCAACACCAACATCCAAGTCTTCGGCTTGGTATCTCCTGCGAGCATTAATGTGACAGCCGCTACCACGGCCTACACCTTCACGAGCACGGCGGGCAATCAGATTGTTGGTTCCACTGGCATCACCAAGAGTGGAGCCGGGATATTGACTCTTGTGGGAGATAATCTCTACGAGGGAGTCAATGCTCTGACTGCTGGCGAACTGGTGATAAGTTCTGCTAGTAGTTTAGGCAATGGTGTTGTGGGCAATAACATCGCTCTATCGGGCGGAGCTCGTCTTACCTACAATGCCGCGACAGCCATGAACATTGGTTCCAACCGCAGCATTGCTGTCGGCACAGGAGGCGGTTCCTTGGCGCACAGCAACGCCACAGCCGCGACCATCACTCTGCCTGCGCCGATCACTGGCAGCGGGCCGCTGAATTTCCATTCCGCTTTGGCTGGCGGCGGAGTATTCAATGTGACTGGTGATATGTCTGGCTATACGGGCGATATTTCGCTGACTGCTGCTGGCGCTGGTACGACGACATTGAGCTTTGCCTCAGGTTCTGTACCTCCGGCTTCTGGCTCGATTACTTTGGCCAAACCTGTGGCATCGGCTGTAAGTTCGACGAATAACCTGAACCTGAACGGCACGACAACACTTGCTTCAGGAGTTACGGTTTCAATGAATGCCGGGTTGAATGGTGCAGCTGTGCTTGTTCGCAGCAGCATCAACAGCAATGGCATCAATGCCATCAACGGACCGATCAAAGTGACCGCATCAGATGTCAGTTCCATCAATCAAATTAACAGCAACAGCGGTACACTGACCCTGAATGGAGCGATTGTAGAAGAGTCATCTGGCAGTGCTGTGGCGGGAAGCTTCCTTTTCCTTCGTGGAAACACAGCTCTAATTCTCAATGGTCAGGTGAATCTGCCAAACACCAATGTGGGGCGTACGGACGGAGGCACACTGACAATCAATAGCACAGGCAACGTGTGGGCCAACTCGTTTATTTCGCTGGGAACTGTTATCTTAGGCGTGAGCGATGGTCTTTGCGTCACAGCTCCTCTCAATTTGGGGCAAAATGATGGAAGTGCAGCTACGTTTAACTTGAATGGGTTCAACCAGAAAATCGGGGCTTTAAGTACGAATCCTACCATTGTGAATAGTTTTTCCACTGGTAAAAATATCACGAGCGCGGCCGCACCAAGCACACTCACGATTGAGAGTCCCACCAATGCGATCTATGCAGGCAACATCACAGGGCAGGTAAGCTTGGTGAAAAATGGTGCAGGTGAGCAAACGATGTTAGGCACTAATACCTACACAGGAACTACCGTCATCAATGGCGGTGCTCTGGTGATCAATGGCAATACGTCATCGACAGCAGGCGCTACGGTCAATGGTGGTGTGCTTGGTGGTGTGGGTACCTTGACTGGTGCCGCTACCGTAGCTGCAAGCGGCACAGTGTCTCCAGGCATGAATGCAGCAGGAGTGATGACATTTGGCAATGGCTTGACCCTACAACCTGGATCAACCTATCGCGCTGATATCACGGGGGCTACTTCGAGCGATCGCGTCAACGTCAGTGGCGCACTCGCTGCCAATGGCACAATTCAGGTAGTGCTCACAGGATATACACCTGTTGATGGCGATGTCTTTGACCTCGCGAATGGTGTGATCACGGGAACTCCTACCTTTGACTTTGCCAATGCTGTGTTGGGCAGTGGATTGGAGTGGGACACGAGCAGCTTTGTGACCAACGGCACCATCAAAGTCGTCAGCACCGATGCCTACCTCGGTTGGGCCGATGATTTCAGTCTTGCTGGTGGCGATGCACTGAAAACAGCTGACCCCGATGGCGATGCGATTAGCAACTTGCTTGAGTTCTATCTGAATGGAAATCCTACAGTTTCTTCGCAAACCATCCTTCCTGAGCTTGATGCATCTGGCAGCAATTTCATCTTCAGCTTCACACGCTTGGATGATGCCGTTGGTTCGATCACTGGACAGAAATTCCAGTATGGCACGACTCTTGGTGGCTGGACCGATGTGACTGTGCCAGATGCCGTTGGCGTGCATACTGTGGGCGCTGTGACGATAACCATCACGGATGCCGGAACCACAGATGATGTGGAAGTAAGCGTCCCGAAAGGATCTAACGAGAAAATGTTCGGTCGCTTGCAGGTTACCGCGGAATAATCATCTGCGCTTGGCTTTATCACACCGCCGCTTTCATCATGAAGGCGGCGGTTTTTTGTTAGGCTAGAAGCATCGCAAGAACTTCAGGAAATGGCTGTTGTTGCCAGATGCCGAATTCTTCGCGTTGTTGCAATCTTGCTTGATAAGCGGCTGGGCTAGAGATGCCGCAAAGAAAGCGCGCGAGTTGGCGTGGTGTGGCCAGGCAGGCGTGATTTTCGTTGCGCAGGGCGCGCA
>JBIIAI010000172.1:0-6143 GCA_044239965.1 Akkermansiaceae bacterium | reverse complement strand
GGAATCAGAATGAGCTCGCCCGCCATTCCTCAAAGGCCACGCCCAATTCTTGTAGCAAATCCGTTGCCACCAAGGATTCCTGCGAGCGCCGCTGATGCAGCATCGCCGATTCCGCCGCGCGACCACACGACCAAGCACCGCAGCATGCCGCTTGCAACGGAGTAAGCCCCTGCGCGAGCAAGCCGCCAATCACTCCCGCGAGCACATCCCCCATTCCTGCCGATGCCATGCCTGCATGTCCCGTGAGATTCGCATACAGGTCCTCACCGCGCTGCGTTACCAAGGTTCGAGCTCCTTTCAAGAGAATCACGGCTGGACTGTGTTCAGAAAAATGCCTGCATCCTTCCTCCCGACCACGCGGCGACGAATGCGGCGCAAGCCGCGCAAACTCCCCGGGATGCGGGGTGATCACATGCCGCGCTTGCAACACATGATGACCCTGATGTTCCGAAATCGCATTCAGCCCATCCGCATCGATCACCGCAGGGCAATTCGCCGCCCCCAGCCATTCCGACCACGCCACAAAATCCTCGGCCGAACATTTTCCTAATCCCGGACCAAGCACGATCGCATCCGCTTTTGTGACATCGATCTCCGAAAAATCCTCATAGACACGCACCATCACCTCGGGCATCACGCGCGCCTTGACGCTTGCTACACAATTCTCGCTCACCCACAAAGTCACCAAGCCCGCGCCACCGCGCAAAGCCCCGGCCGCCGACATGATCGCCGCGCCTTCCATGCCCAACGAACCCGCAATCACCGCCACGCGACCCGCATCGCCTTTGTGAAAATCATGCGCCCGCAACGGCAAACTTGCGCCGAATGTTCGCGGCACGATTCCCTGAAATCCCTTACCCAGAAGCTCCGTGGAAAGTCCCTCTAACGGAATCAGCTCCACTCGACCGACAAAATTCACCGCGCTCGCCGCCAACAACCCACGCTTCAGCGCACCGATCGTAAAAGTGTAATCCGCCACCACTGCTTCTGTGGCCATGCCTTCATCCGCGTCCAGACCTGTCGGCAAATCCATTGCCACCACTCGATAACCACGCTCGGCACGCAATCGACAAATCTCTCGCACCGCCTCAGCAATCGGCTCCCGCAGCGCGCCGCGACTGCCAATGCCTAACAATCCATCGATCAACAGCACATGCTCCCCGGCATCCAACGCCTCTACCTGAAATTGTTGCTCTAACAAGCGCGCCTGTTTTCTCGTCAGAGTCGCCCATTCAATTTCCTGGTAACAACACCGCAACTCCACCCGCCAACCTCGTGCCTTGAGATGCCGCGCCGCACACAACGCATCTCCCGCATTGTGTCCTTTGCCCAAATACAACCGCAAAATCCCCGGTTGCGGGAAAAACTTACGCACAGCCTGGGCAATACCCCGCCCCGCCTGCTCCATGAGCTCCTCCGCCGTCACTCCTTGAGCAAAAAGCGAATCCTCACACGCTCGCATTTCTTCTCCCGTAATCGCATTCATCATTTACTACTAGCACATTTACCCACTGATGGCAAAGACAAAGCCCACATTTACAAGCTGCAATCACCAGTGCCAAGCGCCCACTAACCAAACACAACTACACAGAATCCATCATTCCACGAATTCCCCCTTGCGGGTTGGGCGGAATTGGTTCATGATACGCATATGCAAACGGTCGCTAACCAACTTCGGTCATTTTTACAATACTACGCCGTGCAGTTGATCGAGCATCCCGATCAAGCACAACTCCGCGTCGCCGAGCTCGGGCCAAACCGTCTGCGTTTTCGCTTGATCCTCGCCTCCACCGATGTGGCCTTGCTGATTGGTCGCAATGGCTTCACCGCCTCAGCCATCCGCAGCGTGATGAAAGCAGCAGCCGATAAGGAAAACGTGCAGTTTACGCTTCAGATTCATTCCCACGAAGAAGAAGCCGAACGCGCGGCGCGTGAAGATCATTGACGGATACAAAGACAAATCAGACAGATTCGTCCAATCTGTCTGATCCTCTCTCACGGAAGTGCAATTCGATCACCCAATCAATCCCAATTTTGGATAACTCGCTTTGAGAATCTCCTTGGACGGAGTTTTCATGAAGTCTTCCAAAACCGTAGCGTAGACACTGCGGAAGTCGGTCGTGAATTTCAGGTCGCCTTGCGAAAGATCACTGAGGCTCGGGTATTTTCCATACAGACCACCTTTGATCGGTGCGCCAGCAAGGAACATGCAGGAGCCTTGGCCGTGATCGGTTCCGCCGCTGGCATTTTCTTGCACACGACGTCCGAACTCCGAAAAGGTCATCACGCTCACGCGATCCTGATTGCCCTGCGCCTTGATGTCGGTGAGGAATGATTTCACCGCGCTATCGAGCTGACTCAGCAAGCGATCATGCGAATTGACTTGGTTGTTGTGCGTATCGAAGCCACCGTGCGAAACGTAGAAAATCCGCGTTGGCAGACCACCAGCGATCATGCGTGATACCAAGTTCAAGCTGCGTGCGAGCGGTGTGCCATCGTAGGTAACTTTCGATTTGTACTTCGCCGCGATCTCCAAAATCTGCGATGATGAAACGCGGGCGTCCATGGCGACTCGTTCAAGAAACGCGAGGTTTGATTCCCCTTGCACGATGCCTGGTTTTCCGCCGCCCATGCCAATGCTTGCGCCATCCACAGGAGCCTCGTCTTCTACTTTCATCGGCGATTTATCCGCATCGGGGCTGTTGAGATTGGCAAAAAATTCTTCTGCTTTGTCTTGCTCGCCACCACCGTGGATCCAGCGGTAAAGCTCGGGCGACGAAAGGCAAATGCCAGAATTTTTCAGCGCCCCAAAGGACTCGGGCTGGGTTTTATTGAAACTGATACCAACCGTAGGATCAGCCCCCGCGCAGGCATTGTCGAAGTAACGACCAATCCAGCCTGTGTTCGAACGCGTCGTGGGGTCAGCAGTTTCCCAGATCGATGTCGAGACAAAGTGCGAACGATTCGGGTTCGGATAGCCAACGCCTTGAACCACGCCGAGGTTGCCTTCTTTGAAGAGCGAACCGAAATAGTGCATGCTCTGATTGAGGCCGCAATAGTCGGAAAGCTTGATGATGTCTTTTTCCTTCTTAGCGATGCGCGTGCGCGCTTTGTGGTAATCGTCATCGGCAAAAGGAACCAAGGTGTTGAGGCCATCGTTGCCACCTGCGAGCTGAATGACCACCAGGATCGGACCATCTTTGCCCGTAGTAATCTGCGTAGCGGAATCGCGGGTGGAGGCATCCAGAGCCGCGAAGGTGTTGTTGACAAAGCCGGGCACGGTCCAAGTAGCGGATGCTCCGAGCAGTGTGGTGCGAAGAAAATCTCTGCGTGTTTTCATAAGAAAATGGAATTGGGGTTAGAAAAAGTGTTAGGTCAATTGATAGTGTGGTGTGCTCATCATCAAGTGGATCAATTCTGCCACTTCTTGGTTGGTGAAAATGACACCTTTTTTCTCGTTGCCATAGGCAATGAAACTCTCGCGCACGTTGCCGCTGAGTGGACGTTGGAAGAGTCGATCAATCAAAGAATCGACCATTTTTTCGATGTTATCACGGGCATCGCGCGGCACGAGGACATCATAGTTAGGTCCAGCGCTGGCGACATTCATCCCACCCTTGGGCATCGCAAAACCTTTGACTTTGCTCAAGTTTTTGTCGGGAGCCTCAGTGTTGCCTGCTTTGCACAGATGGCCCGCAATTTGGTATCGAGTCAGCAAGGTGTTGGTGTTGATCCAAGCCTTGCCCCAATCCCAACCAGCGACATTCGGCGGAGCATAAAGGATTTGCCCGAGCTGCGCTTGCACATAGAGCGCATAGGCATCGGGAACCTCAGGGATTTCCAACTGCTTGAGCAACTGCACGAAAAACTGAATCGGACTCTTGATTTGCGAGTGCATGCATTTCTCCGAGTAAAACTCCTTCGAGAGAAAAATCTCACGCAAGACGCTGGAGACATCGTACTTGGAGTCGCGGAACGTTTTAGCGAGATCATCCACGGCGCTGGTGGCTGGCTCCTCGTAAGCAAAAAACTCCCACAATTTCGACGGCACATAGCGTGCAGCTTGTTCTTGTTGGAAGATGATGTCGACAATGCCATCGGCATCGAAGTTGCCCTTCGCACCAAGGAAATTTTTCTCCGTCTCGTCCCATTGCTTTTTGTTGAACGAGACCGCGCCGCTCAAGCGATTGATCGAATACCCTGTAAAGGCCCGCGCCGCTTGGCGAATGTCTTCTTCGGTGTAATTCCCCTGCCCTAAGGTGAACAATTCCATCACCTCGCGCGCAAAGTTTTCGTTAGGCTTGCCTTTTTTCGAGTTTTGCAAATCGAGGTAGAGCATCATCGCGCCATCTTGAGTGATCTTGTGCGTGAGCTTTTTAAAATTCCCCATCGCATGACTGCGGAACAATTGATTTTGACGCACCAACAAGATCGGCTCGCGGACTTTTTGCGCGCTAGTCGCAAAGTGGTCATGCCAAAACAAGGTCATCTTTTCACGCAATGGCGCTTGCGATTTCAGCATGCGATCGAGCCACCAGCCTTGCGCTTCCATGCCGCGACGTCGCTCGTCTCGTTGAAAACTTTGTTGGATTTCACGCCGCTTGCGATCGGCCTCCTCGGGCGTCATGTCGCGTGAGGCGATGCGATTATCGCGAATCAACTGAAAACGCCGACGAGCCTCTTCCGCCACTTTTTCTGGTTTGCACCACTCAGGCTCATCAAAGGCATCGGGCGCTTCCGTCGGTTGTAGCAGAAAATCTACCGCTTTTTCGCGACCCATGGCATGCAGGTCATTGATGGCGCTGGGAGCACCGCCAAATCCCGCACGATTGAGCAAATGCGCAGCTTCTTCTCTTGTCCAGGATGTTTGAGCTTTGGGTAACATTGGATTTCATGGGAACAAACCAGTCCCGTTAGGAAAAGTTGCGAAATTTTGGAAAAAAATCAATCCAGCCATTTTCCAGGATTCAAGATCCCATGCGGATCCACCGCGCGCTTGATCGATCGATGCAGGGCCATCGACTCCTCGCCGAGTGCCTCCTGAATCCACGGTTTCTTCGCTAGCCCGATGCCATGCTCCCCTGTGATCGCACCGCCATTTGCCAAAATCCACGTAAACAGGATGTTCAACGCCGCATCGGCGCGCTGACGGGTTTCGGGATTTTCATAGCGATCCACCATGATGTTGGTGTGAATGTTACCATCTCCCGCATGACCAAAACAAGCAATCGCCAGTCCCGTCTCGCGTTGTAGCATTTCCGCAAAACGCACCAGAGCGATGAGCTTCGAACGCGGCACGACGATGTCTTCGTTCAATTTCGTAAGCCCTGTATCGCGCAAGGAATACGAGAACTCGCGGCGGATCTTCCAGAACTCCTCGCAGGATTTTTCATCCATCGCGTCATCGATGTTGGTCGCGCCCATCTCACGCAACAACGCGCGCAACTCATCGATCTCGGCCTGCACCGCAGCAGGAGCGCCATCAGTCTCGACCAGCAAATGCGCATTGCCCGGCGGCAAACGATCCGCGCCCAGTCGATTGCGCGCGGCTTGCAAGGTGAAAGTATCCGTGATTTCCAAGGCCGATGGCAGATGCCCTTTTTGGAAAATCGCCTGCACCGCGGCAGCCGCTTGCTCGAACTCTGGGAAAATCGCCGCCAGCATCGCCCGCGCCCGAGGTTTGGGAATCAAGCGCAATGTCGCCTTCGTCACCACACCGAGCATGCCCTCAGATCCAGTCATCAGCCCCACCAAATCAAATCCCGTTTTGTTTTTGTGCACCCGTCCGCCACACTGCACCACTTTTCCCGTAGCCAGCACCACTTCCAGACCCAACACATAATTTCGGGTTACGCCGTATTTCAAACAACGCGGTCCGCCGGCATTGGTGGCAACATTTCCACCGATCGAGCAATCTTTCAGCGATGCCGGATCAGGCGGATAATCCCAACCACACGCATGAGCCGCCTGTTGCAATTCTGCCGTAATCACTCCGGGTTCCACGACGGCAACTCCGTCTAAGGGATTGATTTCCAAAATCCGATTCATCCGCATCACCGTGAGCGCGATGCCACCGTGCAAAGGCACGCAGCCACCCACATAGCCGTGACCCGCACCACGCGTCGTCACTGGAATGCGATGTT
>JBIIAI010000206.1:0-4900 GCA_044239965.1 Akkermansiaceae bacterium | reverse complement strand
GGCTGGGATCAGGAGACCTACATGCCAGAGGATGCATCGGGATTTCGGGCGGAGCAGTTGTCGTGGCTGAGTGCCCAAGCCCACCAACGAGCAACTTCGCAACAATGGGCTGATGCCTTGGAGGCGGCCATGCAGGCTTGTGACGAAAAGGATCACGTCGAGCGGGCAAATTTGTTTGAAATGAAGCGACGCTATGAATTGGCAACGAAACTTCCGGTGGAATTGGTAGCTCGTGAGGCGAAGGTCAGCTCGCACGCCAAGCGCGCATGGATGGAGGCGCGCAAGGAAAATGATTTTGCCAAGTTTTTGCCTCACCTCGCTGAATTAGTCGATATTGCACGAGAAAAAGCCGAACGCTGGGGCTACACTGACGAGCCTTATGATGCCTTGCTCTCATGTCATGAGCGTGGTGCTACCACGGCGATGCTCTCGGGCTTGTTTGATACCTTACGGCCACAGCTCAGCGGCATTGCGCGGGCGGCGGTGGAGCGTTCGCGAGATCGCGTGCGGTCCTTGCCGGCGGGACCTTATCCCATAGCACAGCAAATGATTCTCAATGAAGAAATCGCTTGTGATCTGGGGTATTCGTTTGCGGCAGGACGCATCGACACCACAACGCATCCATTTTGCACAACCTTGGGTCCGCGCGATGTGCGTTTAACGACTCGCTATGATGAAGCGGATTTTTGCTCTTCGTTGTTTGGTGTTTTGCACGAAGCAGGCCATGGCATGTATGAGCAAGGTTTGCCGGGAGATCGTCCTGGCATGGCGGCGGGCGATGCGGTATCGCTCGGCATTCACGAGTCCCAATCGCGCTTGTGGGAGAATCATGTGGGGCGCTCTCGAGCCTTCTGGGAAAAGTGGTATCCGCGAGCTGTTTCACTGTTTCCTCAATTGCAGACCTTTTCTCTCGATGACTTCATGAGCCATGTGCATCAGGCAAATTTCTCCTTGATACGTGTTGAGTCTGACGAGGCGACCTACGACTTGCACATCATGTTGCGCTTTTTGTTAGAGAAAAAAATCTTCCGCAACGAATTGGCCTTGGCCGATCTTCCTACTGCATGGAACGAATTGTTTGTCGAACTCTTCGGCATGACTCCGCCAGACGATGCCCATGGCTGCTTGCAGGACATTCACTGGTCGATGGGAGCCTTCGGGTATTTCCCGACCTACACTTTAGGCAATTTGCATGCCTCGCAATTGATTCATGCGGCTCGGCAAGACTCGACCATACGCGATGGCATGGACAGCGCTCAGTATGGCTCACTGTTGGCATGGTTGCGGGAAAACATTCATCGTCACGGCGCGCTGTGGGATCCCGCTGAATTGATCCGCCGCGCTACCGGCAGCGAGCCAGAAGCGCAGTACCATTTAGCGCACCTCAGCTCGCGCTATGTGGGCGAATGAAAATCTTGAAAAGCGCCGTGGCTGATTACTGGATTTCCAAGCCGCTCGTGGGCCAGATCCAGCGGATGACTTTGCCGCCTTGGATCAGTGCTTTGGCTTGAATGTTTTTCACACCAAAAATGGTCTCAGCTTTGTAGGCGGCAAGTCCGGTTTGGAACTTGGTTCCATCCACTTCTTCCTCTTCGCCTGCTTTCCAGCCGGTGACTTGATCGAAGGTAAATTCTTTGATTTGCGCCGAACGCACGCTTTCTTGCATCAGCTTCACGATATCGTCAGGTGAGAGAGTGGCACCTGCGGCAGGAGCCGGTTCTGGCTCAGGTTTGGTTTCTGGCTCAGGCTCCGGCATTGGTTCTGGATCTTTTTTCGCGACAACTGGCTCGGGTTCTGGTTCCGGCTCGACTACCGGTGGCGGCGGGGGATTTGCAATAAGCTGCTCGACGAGATTGGTCTGGGCCACGGCGACTTTTCCTTGCGCTGTGCCAAGAATCGAGAAAACGAGGTCAGTGCCCTCGATGCGTACGGGTGTAACTTTGGTGCCAGCGGGCAGCGCCAATGCATCGGTCTCGCCCTCTGCTGTGGCGGTGGCTTGCACTTTCAGCAATACTTTTTCGGGTAGCTGATTGGGGACAAGCTTGGAATAATCGTAGGTAGGTGCGGTGGGTGCAGGTGCTGGAGTCGGTGTGGTTGGCTCGGTAGTTGCCGTTGCGACAGGCTTAGGAGTCACGGGTTCAGCTTTGGGTGCCATGCCGGTCAGGCTGTAGCGCATGTCAGGCTCGAGCACATAGCCAAGGACGCCTGCTCCGATGATGCCGAGAATTGCGAAGAAAAATTTCATATTGTTTTGCGTTGAATTACAGATACTACGGACGGATTACCAGCAAATATTCAAATTAGTAGTCGCGACGGGAAAAAAGTAGCATGGCCCCGCCCAGAACCACGAGTTCAAAAATCAGCGACGTTCCCACAATCGAGAACCATGAGTAGCGAAGATCGTATTTTTTCATCGCTTCCTTGGCATTCGGATCCATTTCGCCCCCTGCGAATACCGAGCCTAGGTCGACTCCTGCCAACATCGAGTCGCGTTCTTCAAAAACGATCAGGCGCTTGAGCGAGAGGATCGTTTCGCGGGTTTTCGGCATGATGGTCACCAGCGGTTGGATTTTTTGATGGAATTTGCGAAATCCCGCACCGGCATCTTCTGTGCCGTCGCTGACTTGGCCCGTGCGCATGTCGATGTTTACCCCCATTTCGGGAATCGTGTAGCCCATTTTGTAGGTGAAATCATCAACCCATTGCACAATTAAGGTCATCAGCCAGAAGAGCAGTGAGGCAAATAGCGCAAAAATGGTCGAGCGCGACCACACACCCACAAAAACTCCGATGCAGTAGATCAAGCTGAAGGAAAATGTCACCACAGGCACTGCCCAAAACACGCTCAGATTCCATTCGTCGCAGCGCATGCCGAGCGCGATGAAGCAGACGATGGTGAAGAGCAATGTCTGCACGGCAACAAAAAGCAGGCCGCCGATGTACTTGAGTAGGAAAAGGCGGGCACGCGTGACGGGCTTGGAGATCGCCAGTTCCACCGATCCAGTTTGCAAAAATTGCGGAAAGATCGAGCAAGTAGAAATCAGCGCGAGCACCAGTGATGCCCAGCCGAGCCAAAATCTCACAATCACATCCGTGAAAATCAAGGTGTAAAATGCCTGCGATTCCGCAGTGCCTTTACGCATGATTTCGATCTCGAAGTCCCATAGTCCGAACATCACGGTCATGCCTTTGTCATTGAAGCCAATCGAGGCATATGCCACAGCGACTACGGCGGAAATCCATAGCGATACCCAAAACAGCTTGCTGGCACGCAGCATGCGCAGGGAGTCGAGGAGAATGGTGTAGGCTTGGGTCATCGGGCTGCTAGGGCGTTCGGGTTTTGACGTTGTTCCATGACCGTTTGCAAAAAGAGTTCTTCTAACGAAAAGCGATCTTCTTTGAGTTCCAGAATGATGACCAACGAAGCGCGAAGCTTATCGATCAAGGGCTGCACGGCGATCGCGTTCTCGGCCATGAGCGAGAGAACATTGCCTTGGATCGAGATGCCGCGTTCGCTGCACCAGCTCATCAGCTCCGCAGGCAGTGTGCCCTGAACACGTAGCTCATAGCGGGCTTCGCGGCGAGTGAGATCACTGACCAGTCCTTGTTTGACGATTTTTCCTTTGCTGAGAATGGCCACGCGATCGGCGATTTGTTCGACCTCGGCAAGGAGGTGAGAGTTGACAAAAACCGTGCGACCTTCCTCGCGGAGTGCGGAAATCATGCGCTTGAAATCAATTCGGCCTTCGGGATCGACGCCATCCGTTGGCTCATCGAGAAAGACGACCTCTGGATCGTTGACGAGAGCTTGAGCCAGACCAATGCGCTGCTTCATACCCTTCGAGTAGGTGCGCATCGTGCGGGATGCAGCCTCGCTCATGCCGACTTGGTCAAGTAGCCGATCGACTCGATCCTTGCAGGCACGGCGGGAAATGTGGGCGAGACCTGCCGAGTATTCGATCACTTGCCGACCTGTGAGATATTCGGGAAACGTCGCATGCTCGGGAAGATAGCCGACTTTGGCGAGCGTGGATTTTTTCCCGATGGGTTCACCCAGCATCGTGCCGCGGCATTCAGTGGGGCGCAGAATGGTGAGCAGTGATTTGACCATGGTACTTTTGCCTGCACCATTCGGACCGATGAGCCCGAAAATGCTACCCCGTGGCACTTGTAGAGCTACACCAGCGAGAGCCTCGACTCCATTGCTGTAGCGCTTGCGCAAAAATTCAATATCAACGGCGAGATCACTCATAGGTGGAAAATGTTAGGAATCACTCCGTCCATAACGCTCGCGGAATTTGCGCAAGAGTTCATCTACGCGGTCGATTTCAGCACTTTGTGCTTGCTCAGGGCTGGCTACTTTTGCGGTGTCCAATGCTGGCGCCGCTGTGCCGTAGGCCGAGACTGGAGGTGAGGAAATCGGTGCGGGTACTGTGGATTCAGGCACGCCGTAGGATGCGTAGCTGGCTGCTGCTTGAGATGGATCGACCACTACGCCATGAGGCAATGCTGATGGCTTAATCGAGGTGATCGGTGCTGGCTTGAGCACGGGCACATCATCGATGATCGTGAGTTGCGGAGTGCTTGGTGGAGCATCGGCGTAGGCATAGGGGCTTGGCTCGAAGGCCTTGGCCTCGTGAGTCTCCGCCGGCACAAAGGTGACAATCGGCTCCTTGACAGGTTCCGTAGCAATCTCGAAATGCGCTGCGATCTTGTCGTCCACAAAGGGTGAATCTGGCTCGCTGAAGGATTTATCCGCTGAAAAAATGGGCACACCGTGATTAGGATCAGCTTGGGCAAACTCGACGACCTCAGTCGCTGGCTCAAGGGGCGTGGCGGAGAATGGCTGAGCGGAGAATGGTTGAGCGGAGAATGGTTGAGCGGAGAATGGTTGAGCGGA
>JBIIAI010000068.1:0-15323 GCA_044239965.1 Akkermansiaceae bacterium | reverse complement strand
TGAGCGGAGAATGGTTGAGCGGAGAATGGTTGAGCGGAGAATGGTTGAGCGGAAAAAACGGAGGCAGGAGCCACAAAGACAGGTTTCTCGGGCACGGTGATCGGCTCATTCTCGGAAGAAAGCAATGCCTCGCGGTCTTGGGCTTTCCATGCTACAGCCATGGTTTCTTGCGACAAAAACTCGGAGGTATTCGGCTCGGTGACTTCATGCTCAGATTCAGGAGCGGATTTTTCGTCTTCAAGCACTGGTGCCATTTCGGTGCTAGCCGCAACTGCTGTTACCTCAGGCGCATCTTCCTCATCAATGATGCTCACCATCGCCGACGACGAAATGTTGTCCTCTTGGGTTTTGCTGAGCGATTCCTGTGCCTCTGTTGCTGCGATTTCTTCCTCGCTGGGTTGCCATGATTGAGCGGCTGTGCGCAGCACAAGACGCGAGTAAAGCGGGCCTAGTGACGTGAAATCTGGGGCTTGCTCGCGCTTTGCGTGAGGGTCGCGACTTTGCAAAAGCTCCCAAGCTTGCTCGGGGCTGAGGGGATCGAGCCGGACCACAGCCTCGCTGAGCCGATCCTGCAGACCTCCGCTCAAACGTGGGACGAACGCACTCTCCCAGACGTCATCATTGACGGAAATGATCATCTCCACACGTTCCGCACCGTGGCGAAGATTGGTCACAAAGGCGGCGAAGCGCAGTGCAGCCTCGGCATTGGCAGACATGCCTTCGAGCTCATCGGCTACGAGGATGACTCGTTGCCACTGCGTCAGCATTTTTAGCAATGTGGCCAGGCGCTCATTCATGGGCGCTGCGGCGGAGGCATCGACCACTGCGGCCATCAACATGCCAGAGCGACCCGGTTGATCGATGGGTGTCACCGCGTAGCGGAACAATACATCGACCCAAAAGCCGACTTCGCGGAGAGGTGCCGCGATGATTTGGGCGATTTCGACGACTAATCGTGGGCCGAGAATTTCAAAATGATCACGTGCCCAGTGTGCTGTGACGGCCGTGTGATGGTGGAAATCAAATGTCTCGATAGGACGATTCTGCAAGGCAGTCAGAGCCGTCTCCCGATCTTGGCAGGGGACTTCTCCCGAGCGAACCAATGGCTCTAAGCCGAGGGCGAAAATTTTCCGCGCAAGCAAGTCGAGCACGGTCAGCCCAGCACCTCCGGGGAGCGCACGGGTTAGCTTAGAGAGCACGTCATTGAGCGCTGCATTTGCGTCCACACGATAGCCGTCCGTGGGTTGCAGCAAGATGAATTCGTGTGAACTGCCGAGTAGTGATTGCACCCGTGAGAGCAGGTGAGATTTGCCGTAACCCGCACGCGGCGCGCGCAAGAGGATGCACCGTCCTGCCGCATCGACGGGCAATTGCAGTAAGGCAATCATTTTCTCCAAGGCATCGCGATTGATGCTTTCCACATGTTTTTCTGGCTCGCGACCAAACAACTGAAACAAATGGGAGAATGGGGATTTTTGGCTCATTGTGTCAAATAGCTAACGAGTGGATCATGACAACTTTGCCATGGCAGATCAAGCAGAGAACGAGAAATCGGAAAACTATTGGCCATCCAATTCGTCTTCGATATTCAGGGGCGCAGAATCAACTGCAGGTGCCGTCGGCTTGTCAGGAGATTTGTCGAGAATGGCTTTGATCTGATCGGCAAAGTTATCCTCGGGGGAAGTAGGAGTGCCGCCGAGCGTGATCTGGCACCACTGGTAGCCACTGGCATTGCGCGGAAAAAGATCTCGCATCATGGGGTTGATGTGGTTTTCCGTGAGCAGCGCACCTTGCAGGCCGACGTCGAGTTTCCCCGCAATCTTGCCATCGATGACGGAAATGTCGCCCTTGATGATGAATTGGCCTTTTTTCTCCAAATGCAGACTGCGCAGAGTTAAGATCTTGGCATCGCGAATGAGTTCTCCCTCGACGCGGTCAGCGAAGTGGAACCGATTCACATAATCTTGGTCCTGGAGCTCACGACTGAGGTCACTAAAAAATGGGAAGCCGTAGAGTGTGAGCGGCGTGAGGCTGCTGCCGACGAAGCCGACTTGGATTTTGTAGCTATCGTAGGAGCCCGGCGTGAAGCTGAGGAGGCGGTTGATCGCGTCAGGATTGGTGTCGACAAATCCACTCATGATCGTTTCCACTCCCTCGCCGAGAAGGATTTCGAGAGGGAAATCTTTCATGCTCAAGTTGAGATCGGTGCTTTTTGCGCCATAGAGATCGATGCTATTGCTGAGCTCGAGCGACCCTGAGGCATTCGCTTCAGGCTTGAAGCGGGCTTGATCGATCTTCATTTGCCCCATGGTGAAATCGATGCTAGCGCGGTCCAACTGCATCGGCTTGAATCCGAGAACATTGATCTTACCTCCAACGAAGCGGGTTTGCGATCCGACGTTGGTTTTTACCAATGATCCCTCTGTGCCTGAGATCGTGAGCCATGGTTGTTGGGCCCCGTCAAATCCGATGACGTCGAGTTTCTCAATGCGGTAGTTACCGAAGGAGAAGGGAAAAGCGCCGGGCTTTTCGTTGGTGGGAGTGCTTTTGGGAGCATCTACTTGCCCTTTACCAAAGATCAGTTTTCCATTTGCTGCGACCACGGCATTTCCACCCCATTTGTTGGTCAAGAAGCCCATGATGTTGAGCTGAGCACTGGGGCGGCTGATTTGTAAAGTGCGCAAATGATTGCCCGCTGGCCAACTCAAATTCATTGTTGCGCTGCTTGCTGTATTCGGCGTTACCGAGAATTCGGTGATGTCCACATCTGCGCCGGTCCACTGCGAGATCTTGGTGCGGATTCCCTCGCGGTAGCCCGTGCTATTGTAGTAGAACAATAAACCAGCAGCTGTGGCGATCAGCCCACAAAAGAGAAAAAATACCAAGCCGAGCTGAAATAAGCGGATTTTTTGTTGGCGTTTTGCAGCCTCTTTGTGCGGTTGCTCAGAGCGACGTTTGCGTTTTTTGACCTTCAATGCTTGGGAGCCATCGGCACGGGTGACAAGCTCACCTTCCTCATGCCCGCGTTCCTTCAAGCGTTCCATCATTTGATCCAAGGTGTAGCTTTCAGGCTCTAACTGGGGATCTTGTTCATTGCTTGGTGGTGTTTGAGATTGCATAAATGAAACATCGGCTCCGCAGCCAATGGTTGTTGGTTGGAATGATAGGGGGCGATGTTCGATTTTACGTTAGAGAATAGCAAGTAAAATCACTGACTGCGATAGGGCTTACCCGATGGATCTTGTAGCTCCACGCGCACCATGATGATCACATTGGTTTTCACTGGTTGACGGCCTTGTGAGCGGAACATGCGGCCAACAAATGGTAGATCACCGAGGATGGGCACCTGATCTTCGACGTTTTGCACTTTCTCCTCGATCATGCCACCGATCACAACCGTAGAACCATCGGCAATGGTTAGGCTGGTGTCAGTGCGGATGACGCTAAAGATGGGCATCAAGATCTCGTTGGGAGTCAGTTCTCCCACAGTTGTCTCGACGGTGAAGGGTGCTCCAACAGGAACATCAAAAAAGTCGGTGCCGCTGGAGTAGCCGCCAATGATCGGGGTACCATAGTTGACGAATCCGTCAAAATTCACAATTTCTGGCTTTAACGCGAGCTCAATGTAGCGGCGGTCCGTGCTCACAATCGGCGATACTTCGAGCGTCGTTCCAACATTGCGTTTTTCAAACGCTGTCGGCATCGCTGGAGTGATGGGCGTCGGCGGGGCAAGGTTGGCTACCTGACCCGAGGCTCCATCGAACAAAGTTGTTGATTCAATCGTATTGGGCAATTCGGGGGGCTCATATTCGGTAGGGTAGATCATCTCGCGAATGACCTCGATGCGCGATGTCTGACCGCTGCGGACGACAGTAGATGGCCGAGTCATGGTATCGACACCTTTTTTCTGGTCGAGTCCATTGAGAATTGTTGCGACTTGAACGTCGGAGAATTGACCTAGCAGGCTCAAGGCTCCGGGAGCACGGTTGCCTGAAGCAGAGAAGCCGCTTGTGCCAGCGCTGATTAATTCATCAATGCCTGTTTTGTTGATGGATGTGTCACCACTGCGCAATCCTGAAGTGATGGGCTTGAAATTGATATCGTCGATGACGAGATCGCCATTCCCTTGAGTGCCTCCGCCGACAAAGGTATTGTTGCCTACGCCCCATGGAGTCATGATCCAGTCAAAGCCCAATTCCTTCAAGCGGGTCTCTTGCACTTTGATGATGGTCACCTCAACGATGCATTGCACGGGTTCTGTCTGCGCTGCGCTATCGACGATTTGTTGCACGTAGTCCAAATTGCTGGCGGTATTGCGAACCAACAAAGTGCTACTTCCGCCGTTGAAAGAGGCCGTCGCACCCTCGGGGAATGATACACCCATGCTGCGAAGCTTTTCTTCTGCCGTCATGCGGGTAGCAGTGAGGCCTTCGCTCGGCGCATCATCAAATGGATCCGTGGCCGCGGCGTTAGCGGAGTTCCCCACAGAATCTGCTGATAGAAAATCAGGTGGTACTTTGAACGTGCGGGTCGTCAAGTCCACTCCATCTGTGCCAAGCGGACGGATGTTGATCGCATATTCATCGATGCTAAACTGTGTTCGCGTTTGCTCGCAAATGTAGGTAAGCAATTGGGAGACTGGAACATTTTTTACTTTGAGATTAAAGCGCATAGCGCGCACTTGTGTGCCGATCTCACCCGTGCCGAGGTTGAGCACGATGTTGAATCCCTTTTGAACGGGATCGGTAGTGGTCGTGTCGAGCTGTCTTGCTTGATTGCGCACGAAGTCAATCGCCTCTTCAATGCCTACGTCTTCGAGATCGACGCTAGGAATCACCACATTGCGCATTTTTTCTGAGACGAACTGCACAGCGTTTGCAGATATATCACCATCGGGAGTGATTTCTAAATTGGGCGCGTAGTTCGGAACTGTGGTTTCCCATAAGGCATCCACTTCCGCTAGCATTTCGGCACGTGTATGGTCATGGGCGGCGCGAGCGAAGTCAGTCTTGTGTTGCGCGACCTTTTCAAGTCCACGACGAGCTGCTTTGTTTGTCGGATCGATGCGCAACACTTCTTCATACACACCTTTCGCAAGATCGAATCTGCCGAGTTGGACGAAACCTTCCGCTTCATAAAGCGATCGGCGAACTTCATCCACATCCCGCGCGTGTTCCTTTGTCGAGGCTGGGTTCGTGCGAATCGGGTCATCGAGCTTGGCGCGCATGGCCAGTGCTGCTGGGTCGTTTGGAGCGATTTCGTCCGCTAAGGCATTGTCGACAGCTTGCTTGGCAGCTGCGATGTCGCCTTTACTGGCGAGTTGTGATGCCTGCTGCGTACTAGCCGTGGTATAGCGTTCCGTTGCTGCGTCACGTAGTTCCTTCGTCTCCGCTGCGTCGGGCAATAAATTTTTCGCCTGCAGGAAAAGTTTCGCAGCCTCTGCATACTTGCCTGAGCCATAGGCGACATCGCCCTGCATCAAAAGCGTTTGCGCTTCCATCACGCGATCTTGCCGTGCGGACTTTTCTTGATCGGCAGCAGATTGGCCATAAACACCGTAGCACAGTGTCATCGAGACGGCTGTGCTCAGCAGCGCCAAGCGCCAATTTGCGGTTGATTTTTTGAGTGGTAACGTGACGTTCGCCATGAGGTTTCGCGATTTGTAGCAAAACAAGGTGCCGACTGTAAGCCAAAAATCCAGAAATGAGCATTTTTTTTTGGCATCCCTTAACGTCGCATTTTTTGCCTATTCGGTGCTTAGCGATCAAAGGGCAATTGCAACTGTTCCAATCGCATACCACGCGGCCTGCGGCCACGCAAATACGATTGCCGCCAGCGGCGTGAACGATTTTTCCAACGTTGGCAAAAGAACCATAAACGGATTTTGAGCGTATTCATGCGAACAGATGTTATCATGAACAGCTTGTTGCGCAACAGAAAATCTACTTAAGGGAAAAAATGATGAAAATTTTCACAAATCCACGCATCGAGATCGCTAAAGACTAACGCATGAAAAAATCTGCCATCATCCAATCGTGCTCCGCTGGAGTCCTCGCCTTAACTCTAAGCAGTTGTCTCGAAGTCAATGAAACCGTGAATTTGAAAAAAGATGGATCAGGAACCATCGTCGAGGAGACAATTCTCGGCACGCAAATGAGCGCGATGATGCAGCAAATGGCAGCTTTAGGCGGCGGTGAGGCCCCCGATATGTTCGGAGAAGATGCGGCGAAGAAGCGCGCCGAGAAGTTTGGCAAAGGCGTCACTGTCGGCAAAGTGGAAAAAATCAATGCCGATGGCAAAACGGGATCCCGTGTGACATTCAACTTCACCGATATCAATACGGTGAGCATCGACATGAGTGATAGCGCATCGGGCTTGTCCGATATGGCGCCTCCAGGGGCTGCCGAGGAGGCGAAAAAAGAAGCCGGCGAGACCAAGCCGATTACTTTCAGTTTCAAGGATGGCGAACTCACCATCATCAATCCTCAGGCCAAGAAACCCGAGGCTCCTGCCGTCGAAAAAGACGCCGAGCTTAAAGACACCGAGGAAGCCGCTCCCGATGCCGGTCCCGAAGCCGCACAAATGCAGGCCATGGCCATGGGTATGATGAAGGACATGAAAATGACCGCAAAAATTGTCGTTGAGTCAGGCATCGCCGAAACCAATGCCACTCACCGCGAGGGTAATACCGTTACCTTGATGGAAATGGACTTTGGCAAACTCATGGCCGATCCGAAATTCATGGAGCAAATGAAGGGGGTAGACATTCAGGACCCATCTGCCCTGCAAGAAAAAATCAAAAACATCCCCGGCATCAAAGGCGAGGAGAAAGAAAAAGTCACCATTAAGCTGAAATAAGCCCACCTAGGGAGAAGGGATTTGCCCTCTCGTTGTTCCTACATCCTCCTAAGAATCTTAGCCCTTCGTTCCCACCAGAGCGAAGGGTTTTGCCAACTATACTGTGCTGCTCATTTTTTGTGCCCAATCTCAGTCTTACGTCTTATGTCTGAAAGTCTTAAGTCTTATACCCCCTGAAAATCCTTTACCGCGTCGCCACTTCCCGCTATCACTCCTTCCGCCGTGCATTCTCTTCCTGTTGAACCATCGCTCGAATCCTTTGTCTCTTTGTCCGCTCAGGGCAACGTGATTCCCGTATACACCCAGCTTGCGGCCGATTTCGAGACTCCTCTGTCCGCCTATCTGAAAATCCGTGACGGTGCCCATGCCTTTCTTCTCGAAAGTGCCGAAAGCACGGAAAAAGGTGGCCGCTGGTCGATCGTTGGTAGCCAACCTAAGCGCACTTTTGAAGCGCGTGAAAAAACTCTCACCGTTCGCGAGGGCAGCACGGTTCGTTGGATCGAAGCACACGATGATATTTTGGCCGAATTGCAACGCCAAATGGCGGCCTACACACCCGTGCCTCATGGCGCAATTCCTCCGTTCTACGGTGGCATTTTGGGCTATCTCTCCTATGACGCCGTGCGCCAGTTTGAGCCGAGCATCGGTCCCGCTCCGCACGATGACCTGCAAATCCCCGATGCCTTTTTCATGCTCGTCGACACGGTGCTCGTTTTCGATCACCGTCTGCGCCGCGTCTATGTCATCGCCAATGCCTTCACCGATGATTTTGCTACCGCCGACGAAGCCTATGCCGATGCCCGTGGTCGTGTCGCCGCGATGGTGGAAATTCTCAACCGCCCCGTTCACACTGGTGCCCTCAATGGCTTGACCCCACTTGCCTCGCTGCCAGCGACAAGCAATACCACACAGGCAAAATTCGAGGAAAACGTCCGCAAGGGCAAGGAATACATCGCTGCTGGTGACGTCTTCCAATTTGTACCAAGCCAACGTTTCGAGACCCCTTATACCGGCTCACCGGTCGATCTCTACCGCGCCCTGCGTTGTGTCAATCCTTCGCCCTACATGTTTTTGTTAGAGTTGGGTGATTTTTCGTTGGTCGGAAGTTCTCCCGAGGTTCATGTGCGTTCGATCCAAGGTCGCATCGACATCCGCCCCATCGCCGGCACACGCTGGAGAGGTAAGACAGTCGAAGAAGATGACGCCCTCGCTGCTGATCTTCTCAATGATCCCAAAGAGCGCGCCGAGCACCTTATGCTCATCGACCTCGCCCGCAATGACGTCGGTCGCATCGCCAAACATGGCTCGGTCAAAGTCGACGACTTCATGATCATCGAGCGCTACAGCCACGTGATGCACATTGTTTCGAACGTCACGGGCTCGCTTGATCCAGCGCACAGCGCCTACGATGTCTTGCGCGCGACTTTTCCCGCAGGCACTGTCAGCGGCGCGCCGAAGATCCGCGCCATGCAGATCATCAATGAGCTTGAGCCCACCAAGCGCTGTGCCTATGCCGGAGCTGTAGGTTATTTCGGATTCGATGGCTCGCACGATTCCTGCATCACCCTGCGCACCTGTTTGGTGAAAGACGGCAAAGCCTACGTCCAGTCCGGTGCCGGTGTCGTAGCCGATTCCGATCCCACCTACGAATACCAAGAAACCTGCAATAAGGCCCAAGGCATGCTCAAGGCCATTGCGCTCGCTCAAACTCTCGCATCATCCCACTGAGACCATGCTGCTCATCATCGACAACTACGATTCCTTCACCTACAACCTCGTGCAATACTTCGGCGAGCTCGGTGCAGAAATGAAAATCATCCGCAACGATGCCATGACCTTGGAGGAAATCCAAGCTCTCCAGCCCTCGCGCATTTGCGTATCACCTGGCCCTTGCACGCCGAACGAAGCCGGTGTCTCCTGCGCTGTGATCGAGCACTTTGGCCCGACGACCCCGATTCTGGGCGTCTGCCTCGGCCACCAAAGCATCGGCCAAGTGTATGGCGGCGATGTCATCCGCGCGCCACGCTTGATGCATGGAAAAACATCACCGATTCACCATGATGGCACCAGTGTTTTTCGTGGTCTGAGCAATCCTTTTGAGGCTACGCGCTATCACTCGCTGATCGTCAAACGCGAAACTTTGCCCGATTGTCTCCAAATCACCGCCTGGACCGAAGAAGGCGAAATCATGGGCCTCGCCCACAAGGAATATCCCGTACACGGCGTGCAGTTCCACCCCGAGTCCATCCTGACACAAGAAGGCAAGCAGCTACTGCAGAATTTCTTGGAGAGTTGATAGCGGTAAAACGATCAGCAAGAAATGCCAAGATCTTGATAATCCTGTAAAATCTTGAAATCTTGTGATAAAATCGCCTCTATTGATCACAAGGCAACATTCCCCAATCGCCAGCTATAGCGATGGTTATCAATAGACCGGCAACCTCAAATCACCCAAATCAAGCTTTCTTCGCCGTGGTCTGGATGCGTAGGTCGCGCAGTTGCTTCGGATCGACTTCAGCTGGCGATTGACTCATCAAGTCGTTGCCTTTGTTGTTTTTCGGGAAGGCAATCACTTCACGGATCGAGTTTTCTCCGCAGATCAACATGACCAAACGATCAAGCCCCAGGGCCAAGCCGCCGTGCGGTGGCGCACCGAAACGGAAGGCATCGAGAATGTGACCGAATTCCTCGGCCGCTTGTTCGTCGGAAATTCCGAGAGCTTTGAACATCGCGGATTGCAACGGAGCTTCGTGAATCCGGATCGATCCACCACCGAGTTCGTTGCCGTTGAGCACGCAGTCATAAGCATTGGCGCGAAGGTCAACGGAGAGCTCACCTTTGAGCAATTTTTCTTCGTCCTCTTTGATCGGACGGGTGAAAGGATGGTGCACCGCAACATAACGACCACTTTCCTCATCAAAGGCCAGCAAGGGGAACTCGGTGACCCAGAGGAAATTCAGCTCGGTGTTGTTTTCGAGAAGTTTTTGCATTTCGGCAGAAGCCAAACGCACACGTCCCAGAATCTCGCATACTTGCTCCCATGGACCAGCGCCAAAAAGCACCAAGTCACCGGTCTCGATGTTGAGCGCTTCTTTCATCGCAGCCACTTCGGTTTCTGTGAGGAATTTGGTGATCGGCGAGCGCCAGGTGTCCACGGTTTCGCCGCGCACTTGGATGTAGGCCAGACCTTTGGCTCCGGCTTGGATCGCCGTTTGCGTGAGCGATTCGACTTGGCCCGTGCTGATGTTGGAAAATCCTTTGACGTTGATCGCTTTGATCACGCCGCCCGATTCGAGTGCGCCGGAGAAAACTTTGAAGGTCGATTGCGCAAATACCGCACCGAGGTCAACGATGGTGTTGCCGAAACGACGATCAGGCTTGTCAGAGCCGTAGATGTTCATCGCATCGCGCCAAGTCATGCGATCAAACGCTGCGGGAATTTCCACGCCTTTGGCTTCTTTGAAAATGCGACCGATCAGGCCTTGCACCAGTTCGATGATGTCTTCTTGACCGACGAACGAGGACTCGATGTCGATCTGCGTGAATTCGGGTTGACGGTCCGCACGAAGGTCTTCATCGCGGAAGCACTTAGCGATTTGGAAATATTTTTCAATCCCGCCGACCATCAGCAATTGCTTGTATTGCTGTGGAGCTTGCGGCAAAGCGTAGAAACTACCGGGCTGCAAACGCGATGGCACCAAGAAGTCGCGTGCGCCTTCAGGCGTCGACTTCGAAAGAATCGGTGTTTCGATTTCGCAAAATCCGTGCTCGTCGAGGAAATCCCGTGTGCTCTTGGTCACGCGGTGGCGTGTGCGCAAGTTGTTGGTCATGCGCGGACGGCGGATGTCGAGGTAACGATATTTCATCCGCAAGTCTTCGTTCGAGAGCTCCTTGTCGAGCTGGAATGGCAAAACGTCGGCTTTGTTGATGATGTTGAGCGTTGTCGCGATGAGTTCGATTTCTCCTGTGGCGATTTTATCGTTCGCTGAGCCATCAAGGCGCTTGGAAACAACACCTGTGACTTGGATCACATCTTCGGAACGTAATGTGTGCGAGAGCTCGGCCAATGCGGCATCGACTTCGGGGCGGAATACCACCTGGGTGATGCCTTCGCGGTCACGCAAGTCGGCAAAAATCACACCGCCGTGGTCGCGGGCCGAATTCACCCAACCGATCAGGGTCACGGATTGATCGATGTCGGAAAGGCGGAGCTGATTGCAATGATGTGTGCGCATGATTCGTTTGGTGGAGGGGTGTTAAACCCTGAAAATGAGAAAAAATCAATGGATTTTTGTGTCGTGACGGGGATAAAGCCGGAGAAAGCATCGAGATGGCAACATAAATGAGCGACATCGCGATGATGCACCTGCCGATCTACCCCAAACGAGAAAGCGGAAGCGACGGATTTGCGAAGTTATATGAAGTAGTTCAGGAGTTCTCTTTCGCAGTAATTGTCATTTCTGAAACAAAATCAACTAATCCGTTTCATCCGTTAAATCCGTCGTAAAAAAGCCCTGTCATAGCTGTTCGTATACGCAAAGAAAATGCGCGACAGGATTTGTCGCGCACATCGAATACATCGGGACTATTATTTGTTGCGTTCGTGGATGGTCACGTGATGACGCACGGTAAACAATCCAATAAAGGCACCGATCGCGAGACCAACAGCCAGGGCTTGATAAGGATGCTCCTTGATCACGTCGCGGCAATAGCGTGCACCATCGTTGGCGCGGTCACGCCAAACCTCTGTGGTGTGACGACCTTGATCGAGGATGGTTTCCAGTTGTTCGCGTGCGGCGACCACTTTGTCCGATGCGATATCGGCGGTGGCAACGAATAAGGCGCGGGCGTGAGTGGCGAGTTGATCGACGTCGTTTTGGATAGCATGCATTTCTTTGTTCATAATCAGATAAGTGTTTGTTGTTGAATCACCGTATTTTCCCCATGGGGCGGTATGGAAAAAAATAGCACTGGACCCGATCAAACGCATTGGGGTGAAACCCTACGTGTTAGAAGAAATGTTAGAGTTACGACTCAATAGTCGACTGCTTGCTGTTTTCAATCACTCCTTCATCAATCGCATAGCGCGTCAGACCCGCGGTGTCATGGATGTCGAGTTTCTTCATTAAGCTGGTGCGATGTTTCTCTACCGTTTTGATACTAATGCAAAGATCATCGGCAATCTGCTTGTTGGCACTGCCTTCGGCGACCAGTTGCAGAACTTCGGTTTCACGTGAAGTCAGTGCTTTGGCGTGAGTCGAAAACGTATGCTTCCTCGACGCCCGCTCCGCATTGAAGTGCTGCAAGCGAGCCACAATGCTTTTGCTGAAATACGTCCGACCCTGCAGCACCGTGTGAATGGCGCGACAAACCATTTCGACGGAAGACTGCTTCAGTAAGTAGCCGACAGCACCATTCTCGATCGCTTTGCTGACATACAAGTCATCGCTGTGCGCCGACAAAATGATCACCTTGATCTGCGGTTGGGATTTTCTCAATTGCCTTGTCGCTTCGAGACCATTCAATCCCGGCATCGCAATGTCCATGAGCACCACCTGCGGTTGTAGTTCGATCGCCAATTCTACCGCTTGTCGTCCATCTTTTGCTTCACCAACCACCTCAAATCCAGGTTCACTTTCGAGCATGGCACGAATGCCTTTGCGAACAATCGTGTGGTCTTCGGCAAGCAAAATGGTCGTTGTTTTCATAAACGAATAATTAGAGAGTTTTTTGTTTTTTTGTTAGACTTTGGCTGAGGTGTTTCACTAGGGATTTCCACGGTAATCTTCGTGCCTTTTCCGAGGTGAGACTCGATGGTGAAAACACCATGCATCATCTCGGCTCGCTCACGCATGCCGACGAGTCCCAAGCGTTTGTGAGCGCGGCTTTTCCATGCAGCACTCTCGCGAAATCCTTTACCATCATCCAAAATGGTCATGGTGATGTGAGTTTTTGTTGTCAGCAATTCAACCTGTGCGTTGTTAGCCCCGGAATGCCGTGCAATGTTGGTAAATGCTTCTTCTGCGATCCTGAATAGGCAAGTGCGCTGGGAGGTGTTGAGTTCTTTGAGCGAGGTGTTATTTCGCAACGTTGTGAGGATTCGCGTTCTCTCGGTGAAGCGCGAAAGCATGGAATCAAGAGCGGAAACAAGGCCAAGATCATCGATTACTGCAGGACGAAGTTCGCAGGCGAATTGATGAATGATGAGCACGGATTTTTGTACCAAGCGCTGCGTGCTGTTGATATTGCGTATGAGGTTTTTGGCATTCGCAGTGGATTGCAATTTGAGAGTCGCAAGTTTGATGTTGATGCTAGCGAGGGTCTGTCCGATCACGTCATGCAGTTCTCGACTGATCTTGAGTCGTTCATCTTCTTGCGCGCTGAGAAGTTGTCGTGAAAGTCGGCGCAGTTGCGACTGTTGGTTTTCTGATTTTTTCAACAACTGTTCATGATGAGCTTGGCTTTTTTGCAGGTGCATAAACGCCACGTTTTTCTCTGCCAGAGTTTTTTCGAGCTTTTGTTGTGCCGTAGCGGAAATCATCAATTGCATGCTGAGCGCTTCGATGGACTTGGTGAGAGTTGTGTGTTTGTTGCCTTTCTTCGTTGCATCGATCGATACCATCGCTTGCGCGAAAAATGATGCCGCACGCTTGAGCAGTTGTATTTTTTCCGCGCGGTTCGTGATTGTTTTGAGCAAAGTCTGCACGATCGATTCATGCAAGGCAATGCGCGCAGCCATGGCAGTAGCAGGGAAAAGTGGTGTTGCCGAAACGACATCAAGCCGCGTTGGGGGGGGGGACTCTTGGCTGAGCAGGTAGCCCTGCAACAACTTGGAGTAGCGGCCTTGGGGCAATGAAGAGGAACGTTTCACAATGGTATTGAGGGAAAATACGATCGATGGGAATATAGATCCCAGCGCTCTATTAGTATTCCTTGACGATGGCAGGCGTGCTTGCCGTGTCAAAGGAATTCGCTCGAAGGCTCACGAAGAATGGTGCTGTTGGCGGAACAAAAGCCCGATACCAACCAGTAGTGTCACGGCACCGATGATCGGCGGAAGTGGAATGCGATACTTTTTTTTCGGTTGTGATTTCTTTAGGCCCAATGACCACGGGTTTTTCGCGCGTGGTATAATTGATGCCTTGATAGACAAAAGCTAAAAGACCGATCACAATCAGAACAATCGCAAGATAAGGTTTGGAGGTCATAGGATGAGATAATAAAATTTTTGCTTGGGGGGAGTGTAGTAAGAAAAGTGTTAGAGAATTTTTCGTCCTTGGATCAGTCGCACTAGCAACATGATCACTGCGATGACGAGAAGCACATGGATGAAACCGCCGATGCTGTGGCTTGTTACCAAGCCCAGCAGCCAGAGGATGATTAAGACGATGGCAATGGTGTTCAGCATATGCGTGGATTAGTTTGTGGCTTTTTGAATGTTATTGCCGGTTTGCTCCACGTCACGACCTGCACCGCGGATGGTGTTACAGCTGGAGGCGAGAAATGCCAAGGCCGCCGTGGTGATGAGATAAGGAAGAAGACGTTTGATGATAGTTTTCATATTGATTCTTTGTTGGTGAGCATAATCGCTACCACAAAGAATAGCCCAAGATCTGAAAGAGACCATGGGGTGAAACCCTACTGCATGAGTTCATTCACTTTTTCACCGAATCGGGCGCGGTGCCATCGCGAAAATGGCGAACCTTGCGCCATTGAGCTTGGGCTGATTTGCCTTTGAGCGTGCCATAGACTCCATACTTATGGTAGTTTTTGCCTTTGTTGTTGGTGACCTTTTCGTTGTCGGCAAATTCGAGTTTTTTCACTCCATCGATGTAAACGAGAAATTTATTGCCAACATCTTCTTGCAGATGAATCACATTGACGCGTAATTCTTTACCAAAAATGTCCTTTGCGATCCGTGGTGTGCCGCGCACAACGGCATTGTTCAGCCCCAATTCACCACCATTCGCTTTGTAGGCGCGGAGCATCAATTGTGTAGCTCCTTCGTCGCTGCCCCAAATCTGGAAGATCGATTGATCATCGGTCGGTGCAAAAACCGTGACGTAGCCCTCGAACTGTCGCGCTCCTGTGCCGTATTCATTTTGCAAACGGATTTCTGATCGATTCGCGCGCTTGTCATGCAGGATAAAAGTTTCGGTGTGGGTTTTCTTATCGTAAGCATAACTCGAGGCGGGAGAATTCTTGCCCACTTCCGCCTGCGGCTTCCAAGGAAAAGTCGACATGCCTTTGGCCTTTTCCTTGTTTTCGAAATCGACCAAATGGATTTTTTTCTTTGGCTGATATTCTTTCCATCCCTCGCCCATTTGGGCAAAGGCTGATGTGAGGGAAAAAAGAAAAATACCGAGAACGACACTGGGCGTGTAATGCATACAGATCACTATTTGCGGACTTCGGCTTTTTGCAAGATTTCGTTGAGTTCGTTTTGCTGTGTTTTGTCCGCAAGA
>JBIIAI010000187.1:0-5570 GCA_044239965.1 Akkermansiaceae bacterium | reverse complement strand
AAATCTCGCTGGATCGAGAAGTTGCGGTAAAAATTCTGCCCCGTGAGCTCAGCGCTGATCCTGAGTTCCGCGTATCATTTCAGACTGAAGCACGAGCGATGGCGCGGCTCAATCATCCGAATTTGATCGCTATCTATGACTCGGGAGATGTTGATGGAATGCTTTACATCGCCATGGAATACGTTCCTGGCAAATCCTTGTATCACTCGGCGTGGAACACACAGATTGATCGGGATGAAGCAAGCCGCATCATCATTGGCATCTGCGAGGGCCTCAGTCATGCTCACGAAAACGGCATCATTCACCGCGACATCAAGCCTGCGAATATTTTGCTCACCACCAAGGCGATTCCCAAGATTGGTGACTTCGGCCTCGCTCAAGCGATCGGAGTCAAGCACGAAGGCATCGTTATGGGCACCCCGGGCTATTCAGCCCCCGAGGTTTTGTCGCATCCTGAGCGCGCTGACCGCCGCTCCGACCTTTTTGCTGTGGGCGTCATGCTCCATGAATTGCTGACGGGCGTCAAGCCTGAGCCCAATGTTCTGCCTTCCTCGCTTTGCAATTGCGGCTCTGAGTTTGACCTGATCATTCAGCGTGCGACGCACCCGAATCCGGTCATGCGCTACCCGGATGCTGACTCCATGGCCAATGCGATTCGCGAGGCCTTGAAGTCATCCGCAGCTAAGCCTGCTCGCAATTTGGCACCTTCGACCCGACCGCTACCAGGGAAAATGCCCAAGGCGGCCCCGATGCAAAAAGCCGTCGTGGTGCAAAAGCCTGTGGTCGTTACTGCAGCTGCTCCCGAAAGTTCTCCATCGACTCTGGCAACACCGCCACGAAATCTTGCGAAGCCATCAGCTGCTGAAGATGATGACGATCATTTTCTTCCGCCACTTGATCTTCCCTCGACGAACTCCAATTGGCCATTGGTGCGCAACATGCTCATCATTGCCGCTCTGCTCGTCGTTTTGGTATTTGTTTACCAGAAATTAGAGATACACAAAGAAACGGTCGCGAAGAGGGAGCATGATCACAGTATCAAGATCAAAGAAGAGGAAATGCGTCGCCGTAGCGAAGCAGAACAGGCAATGAAAATTCCTGATCAGCCGAAGGTCGTTGAGGGAGATGATACCATTGGGAGCAATGGTAATCCCGATAAAATGGATCCCACTCCGCCGAAGGTCGAGACTCCCATGGAGTCGCTCGAAAGATTGCAATACGCACTATCCAAGGGGGAACGTGCCGAAATGCCTGTAGGCGTCAAACGTCGTGGAGATCTTGATTTTTTCCTCGTCACACAAGAAATGACTTGGGACCAAGCGCTTGAATTTGCAGAAGATCACGGCGCGCACATTGCTCTTCCACAAAGCGACGATTCACTCACTCTGCTCGGTTCCATGTTGCAAAATAGCGAAACCATTTGGCTTGGCGCGGGATTGACTGGCCGTGATCAGTGGACCTTGCTCGATGGCACGACGTGGAGTTTTGAGAAAACGCCGCCAGGGATTGGTTCTTTTGCCACACTCTCCTATCTTGGTAACGTCAAGGCAGCAGAGGGACATCGCAAGCTGCCGTTTATCATCGCATGGCATCGTGATGGCTCGAATCCATCTTCGCTCGCTGCGATTCTCCAAAATACGAAAAAATCCTTAGATACGGATCAACCCATCTATCCGCCTGGCACGATGGTGCAGGACAGCCGACACTTTTTGCCAATCGTTCGGAAAATGACTCTCCTTCAAGCTGCTGAATTCGCCGCTCGCTCTGGAGCGCACATCGCGGCACTCAGCACCAAGGAGGAAAACTACTGGGTCAAGGATCACTTGCAAAATCTGGAAGCAGAGTCTGGCATCTGGTTGGCTGGCGAAAAAATCGGCGGCGTGTGGACATGGGCCACCAAGGAACCATGGACCTATGCGGATTGGGCGTCGAAGGAGCTCGATGACGATGAGGAAGCCACTGCCATGGTTTATCGCCCCGGCAAAGGTTGGCATAATCTCTCTCCCGAGGAAGAAGCCGATGGCGTATTACTGGAGTGGAGCAAGGATGCGAAGCCTCAGTCCGCCGACCAAGCTACGATTGATACTGGCGCACCCGATGTTGCCGGATTGATCACCAAGGCTCGAGAACTCGTCGTCGCTGCTGATAAGGAGCGCAAGGCGAATTTGGCAGCTAATATGAAGGATTTCAAATGGGACATCGAGGTCTGGCTCGGTCAACTTAAGCCGCTGATTCAGGTGCAATGGAAAATGCCAGTGGAAATCATCATGACAACTTGCACCGGTGATCGCGTGCCGCCCGCTGAAGAGATTACCGCTGCCGTAGAGGAGAATTACGACGATGGAGATGCTCCGGCAATGCACCCTGACATCATCAAATTCCACACCTACAACTTTACGAAGCAAAAGGAATTTGATGCCGCATTCCTGCTGCGTTGCGGACGCATCCGTGATGCTTATCTCGTCAAGCTTAAGGAAATGGGATCTGCTGCACTAAAAGCCGGGCAACAAGATCTCGTGCGTCAGCTGAAAGAATACCTCGAAGATGCTGAGGACGTCGAGCAATGGACTGAATCTTTGCTCGAAGAGGAATAATACCAGAACTGCAATCAATCATGGACGACTCCGACTATTCATCATCAATCGAATCAGAAGCAACTGCACCGAGCAATCGCGCCGCAGCAACAGCGGGTTCTTGGAAAGATGCGAAGCCGAAGTCGAAGGCTCCACTAATCTTCTTTCTTTTTGTTGTCCTGCTCGCCTTGAGCACCTCGCTCGTCATGCTCGAGTGCTCTAAGCGCCAAAAACGCATCACCACGCAAAACAGCACTCCTCCCGCTCCACTTGTGGTTGAAAACAAAGCAGAGCCGAAAAAAGATCCGATGCAGGAGGCTGAGGAGTCACTCAAAACCACTGGAGTTGCACCCGTGCAGCCGGCGCAGGATGATCCTCTCGATCTTGTCACAGCGATTGGCAACGCTTTGGCCAATCAAGACTATGCCACTGCGGAAAAACTCATCGGCAAGCAAGCGCTCACTCCCGAGATGTTAGATCGCTTGAAAAAACTCAGCGGCCAAGGTCAACTCAAGCTGCGTGTGCCCAATCCCGTACGTGAGGTCGGTGAACTCGAAGTCAACAAGCGTGCTCGCTACTCCTTGGAATTGGCCGATCGTGAGGCCGGACGTGATCGCATTTACTTCGATCTGATGAAGGAAAATAACCTTTGGATTGTCGAAAAACTCACCCTTCCTCCCGGCGAAGGCGAGGCCATTCCTCGCGCCTTGATTGTGGATTCCTTAGGCATTTCTGATTCCTTCTTGCTCGCTGCGCTCAATCAAAATTTTGCCCTCGCCAAGGAGTTCGTGAATTCCGAAAAAGTCTCCGATGCCACCCTCGCTGGTCTATGCATTTTGTTTGAAGAAGGGAACTACAAACTGCGCGATGAAAAGCCGCTGCGCTCGGTGATCCAAAAAGAAACTGTAGCCTCGTTTCTCGCGAACGTCGAAGCCTCTGATGGAACTCAAGCCGCGCAATTTGCCATCACCTTGAAAAAATCAGCCGAGCACCCGAACTGGGTGATTGATGAACTCAACCTCGATCAATTGCTCTCCGACTACGCCAATCGCGTCGCGGGTGGCGATGTCTACTACACTCCGCTGATCAAGAATCCCGCAGGTGGAGACACTCTTGTGCTTTACTTCGACTTTGATGCGGAAATCATCACACCCCGCACCGAGCGTCAGTTGGCGATTGTTGCCATGATTCTTAAGACCGACGATAAGAAAAAAATTCACCTATCAGGTCATACGGATGCTTTAGGCTCGGCCGACTACAATCAAAGCTTGTCAGCCAAACGCGCCGAAGCCGTGAAGGCCAATTTGATCGCAGCTGGTGTCAATCCTGCGCAAATCATCACCGCAGCCAAAGGGCTTTCCGAGCCACGCCGACCCAACGTCACTGCCGAAGGAGAAGACGATCCCGATGGCCGCCGCGCCAATCGTCGCACCGAGATTTACCTCGATTTTTGATTCCCTCATAATCCCTGACTTGCGCCTTGCCAGCGGTAGTTTCACGCACTACTCTCCCGCGCATGTCGCTTTCGGCTTCTGAACAACTCGCACAACTCATCGCCGGCACCGCTAAGGTGTTATCGGAAAAGGAACTTGCAGAAAAGCTCGCCCTCGGTCGCCCTTTGCGCGTCAAGTTAGGCGTCGATCCCACTGCGCCTGACATTCACTTTGGCCACACGGTCGCTTTGGAAAAACTCCGCCAATTTCAACTTCTCGGTCACCAAGCCGTGCTGATCATTGGTGACTTCACCGCCACCGTTGGTGATCCTACAGGCCGTTCAGCTACGCGCCCTCCGCTCACGCGCGAGGATGTTTTGATCAATGCCGAAACCTACACCGCGCAGGCATTCAAAATTCTCGACCGCTCGAAAACCGAGGTCGTTTATAATGGCGATTGGTTCCGCAAGATGACTTTTGAAGAAGTTCTCAAGCTCAATGGTCGCGTGACTTTGCAGCAAATGTTGCAGCGCGAGGATTTCCGAACTCGTCTCAACGATGGTCAAGAAGTGCGTCTTCATGAGCTTCAATACCCGATCATGCAAGGTTGGGATTCCGTCGAAGTGCGCAGCGATGTCGAGATCGGTGGCACGGATCAATTATTCAACATTCTGGTCGGTCGTGATCTACAAAAAGAAGAAGGTCAGCCACAGCAGGTGGTGATGCTCATGCCTTTGTTAGAGGGTCTCGATGGCGTAAAGAAGATGTCGAAGTCTTATGGCAACTATGTTGGCGTCAACGATGCTCCGCAGGAAATGTATGGCAAGTTGATGAGCATTTCCGACACACTGATGGAGCGTTACTATTTGCTTCTGTTAGGCGAAGCACGCGATCCTGAGGCCCATCCGATGGAGGCCAAAAAAGCTCTCGCACAGAAACTTACCGCCCGCTATCACGACGAAGCAGCCGCGCTCGCTGCGCGTGAGGATTGGGATCTGCGATTCTCGAAAAAGAATCTCGCCGATGCGGACTTGCCGGAAATTTCAATCAGCACTCTGCCCGCCGAACTCACGGTGTTGACACTCTCGGCCCACGCCTTTAGCGCAGCATTTTCGATCGAGAAGTCGAACAGCGAGTTGCGTAAGCAATTCATCACAACTGGCTCGGTGCAGCTCAATGGTGAAAAGCTCACGGACCCGAATGCAGTGCCGACACTCGCGGCAGGGGATGTGTTGAAGTTGTCGAAAAAACATGCCGTAAGATTGATCGATTGAGTGTTATGTGGGATCGCTTCGTCCAAGCTCTGAAAGGCTTTTTTGCTTCTTTTTGGAAAACTACGCCTACGGGTGGACCCGTTGATTATGGCGATGGCTACAAACCCACTCAGCGCTATCAAGATTATGATGAGGCGCGCGAGCGCGCGGAGTTGCGTCGTGAAGTCGATCGCATTTTGGAAAAAATTTCCGCCCAAGGTGTCGAGAGCTTGAGCAAAACGGAACGCAAAACCCTCGAACTAGCATCCAAGCAGATGCGCTAACCATTGATTCTAACCATTGATTCTAAC
>JBIIAI010000071.1:0-14925 GCA_044239965.1 Akkermansiaceae bacterium | reverse complement strand
AGTCGATCGCATTTTGGAAAAAATTTCCGCCCAAGGTGTCGAGAGCTTGAGCAAAACGGAACGCAAAACCCTCGAACTAGCATCCAAGCAGATGCGCTAACCATTGATTCTAACCATTGATTCTAACAATTATGTCCCAACCGATTCTTTACGTAAAAACTGGCTGCCCTTGGTGTGATGAAGTCATCGACTACCTCAACGACAATCGCATTCCCTATCAGACCGTCGTTGTCAGTGGCAATCGCGCTGCGATGCAGCAAATGGTCGATCTCTCAGGTCAAAGCAAGGCGCCTACACTTGACTGGCATGGACAGGTGCTCGCAGATTTTGGCGTCGATGAATTGATTCCGTTCTTGAGAAAAGTGCGCCAAAGCTGACGTATGTCTCGGATGAAGAAAATCTTCCTCACGCTGTTGACTCTAGTTTTTATTAGCGTACTGAATGCAGCAGAAAAAGTCGCATTTCTCGGCGATAGCATCACCTACAGCGGACGTTGGGCGATGCTTGTTGAGTCCGCCTTGCGCGAGACGCCGCGCTTTGCTGATGCTGAGATGGTTAACTTCGGACTCTCCAGCGAGACCGTGTCCGGTCTATCCGAGCCGGGACATGCGGGTGGAGCCTTTCCGCGACCATGCTTGCACGAGCGTCTCACTCGCATTCTCGATGCTTTTCCTGCAACTGTAGTCATCGCTTGTTACGGTATGAATGATGGCATTCAGATGTCACTAGATCGCGAACGGCAACTAGCATACCAAAAAGGTATCGTCGAGCTCAAGCGCGTCGTCGAAGCTCGCGGTGCACATTTGATCTTTGTCACTGCCCCCTTGTTTTATGCTGACCAGCGTGAAAGAGATGGAAAAAACTACGACGCCGTTCTCGATGATCAAGCGGCGTATTTGATGGAAAAGCGCAACCCAGCTTGGTCAGTCATCGACATCCGTCCAGATCTTCGCCGTGCGATTGCTTCGCAGAAACAACGCGAACCTAGCTTTGTCTTTTCGGCTGATGGTGTTCATCCAGGACCTCTCGGTCACAGCTTCATGGCGCAATCGATTTTGCCGCAACTGTGGCCCATCCTCAAGCTGCCTGGCAAACCATGGACGCCCGATGAAAAATCTCAGGCCTTATTGCAACAGCGTGCCGACATCCTCAAGCACGCATGGCTTACGAAGACCGGACACAAGCGTCCCGGTGTTCCTGCGGGAAAACCGTTAGATCAAGCGCAGCAAGAAGCTGATGCCTTAATGACGCAATACAAAGCCGCCATCACGCCGCGCACATCGCAGTGGAATGGCTTTGAAAAACTCGATTTCACGGTGGCTGGTAGAGCGGCGCTTTTGGTCAAGCCGAAGCAAGTAGCCACCGACGCACCTTGGGTCTGGCGCATCGAATTTTTCGGTCATGAGCCCCAAGCCGATCTCGCCTTGTTGGCGAAGGGTTATCATCTTGCCTACATCGATGTGCAAAATCTCTACGGTGCCCCCGTGGCCATGCAAGCAATGGATGACTTTCACGCGCACCTCACTGCGCGCTTCGCCTTGTCCGAGCGCTGCGTGCTTTTCGGCTTCAGCCGCGGTGGTTTATTTGCCTTCAACTGGGCCGCAAGAAATCCTCAAAAAACAGCAGGCCTCTATGTGGATGCTCCTGTGTGTGATTTCAAAAGTTGGCCCGGAGCTAAGGGAAAAGGCCCAGGCTCGGCCGTGGATTGGGAACGCTGCCTGAAAGCCTATGGTTTCACCGAGGAGCAAGCGATCAAGTATGAGCTCAATCCGGTGGACAATCTTAGCCCACTCGCCAAGGCGAAAATCCCGATTCTGGCTGTCATAGGCGATGCCGATGAAGTTGTGCCCGTGCCGGAAAATATCGACATTGTCGAAAAACGCTACCTCGCTCTGGGGGGGCCGATCAAGGTCATCCTCAAGCCCGGCGGCAAGCACCATCCTCACAGCTTGAAAGATCCGCAACCGATCGTGGACTTCGTGCTCAATGTTTTTCGTTAGGTTATGACAATGCACCGATTCGTTCTTCTCCTCCTGCTTCATTGTTCATTCATGCTTGCACCGCGCTTGGCTGCGGCACCACTTGATTTGAAATTTGCGAGTTACAATATTCGCTACGAAAATTACGAGGATCAAGGCTGGCGTGCATGGCCGACCCGCTTGCAACGTTTGATCGCCACGATCCGCACCATGGATCCCGATGTGATGGGCGTGCAGGAAGCGCTGCATGCGCAAGTTGCCGACTTATGCCTGTCGTTGCCCGATTACGAGTTTTATGGCTTTGGTCGCGATGACGGCAAGACCAAGGGCGAATACGCGGGGATTTTTTTCAAAAAGGACCGCTTCCAAGCAGACGGCTCAGATGCTGGAATGTTTTGGCTCTCCGCGACGCCAGAGAAACCTGGTTCGATGACTTGGGGTAACAAGATTCCGCGCGTTGCCACGTGGTTGCACTTGCGCGATCGCCAAACGCAACGGGGATTCACGGTGTATAACTCGCACTGGGATCACATGCATCAAGGTTCGCGTGTCGAGTCCGCAAAGTTGATCGCGCAGCGCATCGATGCGCGCAAACATCGCAACGAGCCCGTGGTTCTGTTAGGTGATTTCAATGCCACCGAGGGCAATAACGCCGTCGATTACCTAGCTGGACGCAGCAAAGCTTGGGCCAATACCTTACTCGATCCCTATCATCAACTTTATCCCAAAGTCTCCGCACGCCGCACCTTGCATTTTTGGCGCAACAACAAAGACGGCTGGGCCAAAGTCGATCACATCCTCGTCTCGCCGCCCGTGCAGGTAAAAAAAGCTGCCATCATCTATGCTCCCGATGGCAAAACTCCCGCGTCCGATCACTACCCCGTCAGCGCCCACATCGTTTGGCCTTAATCACGCCAGGCAAGCTCTTGTTTTGGATCTGTCTCGAGACAATCCACAGAATACTATTCCATGGCATCCTACTGCATTCAGATCCATTGCGGAACCACGAAAAATGCGAAGCACACGAAATGTTGAACGTTTCCATTTTCTTGCGCTACGAGACCAGTGCTTTTCGATGTTCCTGGGCCTTTCTGGTAAAGCAGCGGGTGAAGGGCTAAACGACTCGTTGCAAAAATCATTGACACGGCTTCACCCCTGTGGAATAAAAATGGTGCGTGAATAAATACTTTTTTTGGAATTTGCTTTTGGTGCTCTTGTTGTGGGGGATCGGCATCTTTTTGTTTCTGGGATCTACGCAGGATGCCATCAGCAAGGCGGTTGGCACGAGTTTGAGCGATCCGAAGCATGATGGTGCTTTTGATAAAGTGCGTCATGCGGTATCTGGCCAAGTGGTCACGCTCAGCGGTCAGGTTTCGAGCGATGAAGACAAAGCCGCTGCTGAGACTCTGGTTCGCAATGAAGTTCGCACGCCCGATGTCCAGCCCGAGCGCAATCCTGTGATCGATGTGCGCAATGACATCGAAGTCAACGCACCGCTACGCCAGCGTCCTTGGTTGATTGCCTCCGTCTTCGGCACGGAAAAACGCATCGAGGGAGTATTGAAAGAGCCGAATCAGCGCACGGCATTGATGACGGCGCTCGACCAGCAAATCCCTACGGCAGATGAGAAAGCGAAGTCGCGGGCAAATCAGGTTTTGTTAGATGAAAAATCATGGCCAGCCAGCGATTGGGAGAAAACCCTTTCCGCACTGCCTGACTTAAAAAAGCTGCTTGAAGGCAAAGCTGATTTGGCAGCGCGAGCAATTGCGGTATCGCGTGCGGATGGCGAATGGAAAGTCTATGGCCCCGAGGCGACAGATGCCGAGATTGCTACCTATTTAGCCGATGCCCATGTTTCTGAAAAACAAGTGTCATTGGCGCTACACAATTTACGCATCATGCGCAGTTCTGGCGGAGCGGGCCCTAATGAACCGATCGCCCCGGACAACTCGGGTGCAGGAAAAGCCCCCAACTGACGCGGTTATTTTATGCTTCAATAATTTTTACTCAATCCTTACAAAATCATTACTATGCCCGGATCCATCTACTTCATTATCATGCTGCTGCCCTACGTGGCAGTTTGCGCACTCATCGGCGGCTTCATCGGCTGGTACTTGCGTTGCAAAATCGGCAAATGCCACGGTCACACCGAGCAAGCTGTCGCCGCGCCGACCCAGACCAAACCATCAGCTGATGATGCGGCTCGCACGAAGAAATTGCAGGAAAAACTCAAGCAAGCTGATGCGCTGAATGCGACCCTCAAGCAAGATCTTGATTCCTTGAAAAGCAAGTCCGTCAGCAAATCAGAGATGGAAGTATCGCAGGGGAAAATTTTCGCAGCTACAGCTGAACTTGCTCAAGAGAAGCAGCGCATGGTAGCAGTCACGGCGGACTTGAAGAAAGCTCAAGAGACGATCAGTGGATTGAATGCGAAGCTCAACGTCGATGTTAAAGAGCAGAAGGATCGCACCTTTTCGTTAGAGAACGAACTCTCGCAGGCTCGTGAGCAGTTACAACGCTATCAGAGTTCCACGGACGATAGCGCTGATCTGCGCTCCGAGCTAGAACGCGCTCGTGAGATGGCGGCGAATGCGACACGTTTCGCGGGCGAATCTCGCAAGCGCGAGGCATCGCTCACGGATGAAATCGAAAGCCTCAAAGCTAAGCTCGCCAAGCAGGCTGAAGTGTCCGCTACTGCAGCTGTGATCGCAGGGCCAGCCTTTGCCGCAAGCATCCCCGCCAAACCTGCGGGAGATTCCGAGGCGGTGCTCAAAGCGAAAGCTGAAGTGGAGCGCCTGAATGCAGAAAAAGCATTGGCTGAAAAAGAAACAGCCTTAAAGGAAGCAGCCATTCGGGAAGAGGCGATCCGTGTTGCCGCTGAGAAAGCCGCTCTTGCTAAGGCGGAGGCGGAACGCATCACTGCTGAAAAGGAAGCCGCCGAGCGCGAGTGGCAGGATCAACTCGATGGTGGAAAAGAAGTTTCATGAGTTCGGTTGACTGGGAAAATCGCTACCAGCAGGCGGATACGCCGTGGGATAAAGGTCTGCCGCATCCGATGATTGAGAGCTGGCGTGGCCTAGCACTTGCACCTGGTGTGATCGTAGTGCCGGGTTGTGGCCGCGGATGGGATCTGCGTGCGTGGGCGATGATGTTCCCGCAACATCGGGTGCTCGGCATCGATCTCGCCGCATCGGCCGTAGAAGATGCGCAGAAAAACTGTGCTGATTTGTCGAACGTGCGCGTAATTCTCGCGGATTTTTTTGATCATGCCAGCTGGCGCAGTGCTGCCAAATTGGAGGGGCAAAACGTTTCGTTAGTGTGGGAGCATACATGTTTTTGTGCGATCCCACCCAGTCTGCGTGAAACCTATGCAGCTACCGTTGCGTCACTTTTGGAACCCGGGGCGATGCTCGTCGGTGTATTTTTTACCGACATCCGCGATGATGATGGCCAAGGCCCGCCGTGGAACTGTGCGCTTCCCGAGCTCCGAAGACTCTTTGGTGAGCACTTCCACATCGAGTCGCCACCAGACGATCACCGCACCTTTCCCGGAAGAGAAGGGGAAGAGCGCTCGCTGAGTTTGCGGCGCTTGGATTGAAGCGCACACGATTCTCTAGAGAGTCGTATCACGTATTTCCGTGGTGCAAAGTGGCGTGAATTCTAGTGGACATTTTGTATTCACAGTGTAAACTTATTCCTGTCCCATAAAACCCTATGAAAGCATTCTTGTCGCCGAAACTGTATCTTCGAGCACGATTTCTCCCAGTCCACTATCACCGCGGCTTTACGCTGATCATTACGATTAGTTTGCTCGTGTTGTTGACGATGGTCGCTGTGGGCGTGCTGTCGCTATCGGCAGTTAACATGCGGAGTTCCGCCCAAAGCCAAGCACGGGAGCTAGCCCGGTCCAATGCGCGCATGGCTTTGATGCTGGCGGTGGGAGATTTACAAAAAATGTTAGGTCCCGATGGGCGTGTCACCAGTCCATTAGCTCAGTCGCAATCTGCCGAATCTGCGCATTCGGCTTGGGTGGGTGTGTTTGATGCGTGGGATGCCAGCAGAGGCTTACTCTCACGTCCTCAGCCCGTATTTCAACAGTGGCTCAGCAGTGCTCCGCAGCGCGAGGACTTGCGCAATAAAAGCTTTGCGGAGAGAGTTGGCGTCAGTGAGGTGCCTCTCGTTGATGAAGGTTCGCTAGGTGAGGCCGCGAAGTCACCGGGTGAGAAAGTTACTGCCCCTACGATGCAGGTAGGAGTAGGGACGCGCACGGGAAATGTCGCATGGTGGGTAGGGGATGAATCGATGAAAGCAGATGTCACCTCGGGCGAGAAGCGTGCACCATTTACCAAGTCCGCCGAGCATTTGTTCGCCGCAAATGCCAGTCCAGTGGCCAATGCTGAGGTGCTGAAATCTCTCGGCAAGCTCTCCATCGATGACCCCGAGCGCGATCGCTTGATTACCCGTGAGTCAATGACGCTGAAAGATCGCAAAGCAGAGCAACTGTTCCATGATGTCACCACGCAGAGCTTGGGCATTCCCGTCGATGTGACACGTCGACAACTGAAGTATGATTTTTCGATCTTTGCGCAGCAACCACGGAGCTCCGTGGTGAATTTGCCGATCTATAAAGCGAATGGCGCGGTCAATGATTTTACTGTAGCGCGGGGCAAGCTTACCAATGCGCGAGATTTTCGCACTGCGGGGAGCAATCCTCTCGCGAGTTTTGCCAATCCCTCAGATCAAGCGGGCATCAACATGGAAGAGCTTTGGATTCATTCGAATTTATATCGCAACGTCCGTTGGGATGGCAGTGTGCCGAAGCTGGTGGCGGAGAGTGGCGCGGAAAACAAATCGACAAATGACTTCCGCCATCGCGCTCTTTCTGACCCGTGGTTCTCCTATAGCAAGCCGGTATTTGCCTCGGTGCAGTTTGTGTTTTCGTTTGTTTCGAAGCCTGATCCTAATCCACTTTTTGTAGGAAAGTTCCGCATGCAGATGCAAATGGATGCTTTGGTGAAAGTATGGAACCCGAACAATGTAAGAGTCGAGGTCCCCGCAGGTGCTAGCTATGCCGTCCAGTTACTCTCGGTGCCGTTCAAGGTGCAGTGGAATATCACCAATGCAGCTGGACAAGGCGTAGCACTTCCACAATCAACATTGGGAGGAAATACCTATTCACTCAATCGGGGAACTTGGGCATCATCATCCGATAAATTTGGTCATCAGACTTTTCAATGGTTGCGCGGTAACATTGGTGGATTGGCGCAAAAAGGCTTATCGACTGGCTATACGCTCGAACCTGGTGAATCGAAAATTTTTGGTCACGACAAAGAGATCAGCACCGCAAGCTTTGCTGGTGATCCGAACGTCAATCTCTCACCAGGTTGGGGCCCAGGACGTCAGGCTGGCATTGTTGCGGACTTTGGAGCCTCTGGTCTCAATGCCACGGATGTGGTCGAGTTTGTGATTACCCCCGATCCTTTAGTTATTCCCACTGGTGGGAATCGCACTTACTGCAATAAATGGATCGGTCATCGCGCTCCGGGGAGCATTGCTTCTGGTGGTAATGGTGGTCTCGCCTTGGGTGGCAGTTCGATCCCGACGTCGATCAATTTCGATAGTCCTGATACACGTTATTTTCCTAAGATTCAATCAAGTCAACGGTTGACGGTATCACAATATGCTACGCCGAAGCCGTTCATGATTTTTGGTCATTACATGAATGTGGAGCAGTCATCTCCAAACACCAATGATGCTTTCCCCAGTGCGACACGCATTTTGTCAAATTCCGTTGTGTCCTCGCGCACCTTCCGCAATCTAGCGGCGGATCAGTTTACCACATCCCAAGAAATCTGGCGCTGTGATCCGCTACCCTTGGCCTACATTTCCCCCTTGCTCGATATTAGCTCGAAAGATCAAGGCCGTTTCGGTGGCAGCCATTCCATCAATCTGGGAGTCACTCGCTGTGCCACACGTCAGCTCGATCTAGCACCGCCGCTCTCGGTGATGTCGCTTACCCATGCGATTGCCAACGGTTTCTCGGATCGCTTTGCTCAGGCCAGTGAGAGGGGCGGTAAAGGGCTTGATGTTCTGCAATCGGACGGTCTAACTGGAAACTACAAATTTGAGCCTGGCGACATTGCATTTTCTACCGTCAGCTATGCGGCACCGCAGGTTGAGCGCGCGATTGGGAATTCCTTTGCTTCACCATTTGTTCGACCGAACCAAGCTGTTGGATCAGGCGTCTATCACGTTAATACTGGGACGTCCGTGCCCCTTTTCGATCACTCCTTTCTCGCAAACAGTGCGTTGTTTGATCGCTGGTTTTGCTCGAGCCTGCACGATGGTTCACTGATTCCCAAGAGTGCCCCATATGCGGATTCGCGGAATGTTGCGGCAGTGCTTACTGACTTTTTTGAGAAAAGCGCGAACGATGAGAAATCGCGATTGCTCAATACGCGGGTCATCCCTGCGGCGGACTGGAGCGTGGCGCGCGAGCGCTTGCTCAGCGGATCACGCTTGCAGGAAGATGCGCTCGTTCGTCTCGCGGCCTTTGTCTTTTTGGATGGCACATTCAATATCAACTCAACGCGCAAAGAAGCATGGAAAGCGGTTCTCTCTTCAGCCCGAGGTGCGGCACGCAGTGGCGGAAACGGCGCTACGATTCAGAAAGATGATCTCACTCCCGTGGGTAGCAGTGGGCATCTCGCGGCAGGCATGGCAGCTCCGATGGCGCAGGCCAGCGAGCTTGAACAATGGTCAGGATTCCGAGCTCTGAAGGACAATCAAATCGACGCCCTCGCCACGGCCATGGTGCAAGAAGTCAAAACGCGAGGTCCATTTCTCTCGATGGCAGATTTCCTGAATCGTAGACTTACAGGTAGTGGCGATCAGCAGTCGATGGGCGCCGTGCAGTCGGCAATTGAGACGGCGGGGCTGAACGATCCGCTTAAGTCAGGATCCCGTGCATTGCGTCCAGCAGATTTCGGGACCTTACCAGGTGCTGCAGTTGCTGGTGCGGCGAAGGGGATGTCGAAGTCAACGGGCATCCCCGGCTACGTGATGCAGTCGGATGTGTTAGCCCCGCTGATCAATCAAATGTCAGTGCGTGGTGATACCTTCCGCATTCGCGCTTACGGCTCTGCCACAGATCAAAATGGCAAGGTCTTGGCCGAATCATGGTGCGAGGCCGTGGTGCAGCGTGGCCACGATTACATTGACAAGCAAGATCGTGCTGAACTAGCATATTCCACGCTGACGTTGCCACTCAATCGAGCATTTGGTCGTCGCTTCCACATCCAATCATTCCGCTGGCTAACGCGTGAGGAAGTTTGATCATGTCACCCACGGAACCATTTTATGAAACGCTTACTTTTTCATCTCGCAGTTGCATTTTTGTTGATCACGCGTCTGTGTGCGCAGGCTGATGCTGCTGCTCCCGCGAAAAAACTCCCGCACAGTGTGCGCTTGCTGTGCGTCGATGAGGTCGCCCAAGCCACGCAGTTGATACTTGCTGAAAAAACCGAACAAGGTTGGGTCGGACGTTGGCGTGTGGGTGTGAGTGCGCAGCTTTTGTCAGATCGCCTCGGATTTCAAACTCGGGCCATCGGTGTGGCGATCGATCCCACTCCGCCGCCGAAAAATGGATCCTTTCATGCAGCACCGGCGATGATCAAAGAAACTCTGATTGTGAAACCATTTGCTGAGCTCGCTTTGCCAGCCTCCGATTCCGTGACCGCGATTTTGATCGCAGGTCCCAAGCCTGAAGTGGCTCCTTACCGAGTGATCGTGCTCGATGCCGCAGAGCAACAATTCGGCAAAGGTAAAGTCCTCATCCAGAACTTTACACCACACACCGTAGCTGGAGTATTTGGCGGAAAAGCCGCCAAGATTTTGTCAGGAAAAAGTGAACTCATCGAGCCGGGCATCGACCAAGCGGCCGACATGGCACAAGTCACCCTCGCCAAGCAAAACGGCCAAGCCTGGGAACCCTTCTACGATACCCGCTGGCCTGGAAAAGCTGACTACCGCAGCTACCTCTTGCTACTCCCGCGCGAAGACGGCTCCATCAACGCCTTCGTCATGCCCGAGTATCCACCATTCCGCTAATAAGGAGAAGGGATTTTCAATCCCTTTCGTTTCATCGACCAGAGAGCGATTCTGCGTCCCAACCTGGCTCTCTGCACCCTCCTCTTGCGCCTTGCGAGGATGATCTTGCACTGCTCTGGTTCATTGTTCGTGGCAAAATGCCCGAATCTCGCGTTTTCCGAGGCGTCCCATGCCTTTCCGCACGTCTTCCATGCCCGTTGCGTCGCGTGTTTGGCCTTTCTCGACGAGTTTTATGCTCGGTAGGATGCGTCCTACGCTCGGTAGGATTCATCCTACCGTCTTAATTTCCCGTAATTACTCCGGTAGCGCGCGTCCTACCAGAGCAAATTCCTGCCAAAATGCTCCAACTGCGCAAATTTTGCTTCATCCGACGCGTATGAGAAGGCATCCGACGAGAAATTAGCTCGGTAGGATGCGTCCTACCGAACTAAATGCGCGTGCGAAAGAGCCGCCGACGAGAAATTAGGTCGGTAGGATGCATCCTACCGCGCATGTTTCCAGTGAGAGAAGACGAAATCGTAGCCTTCCAACACGCCCAGTCGCAATCAGGAGAGGGGATTTGCCATCCCTTTCGTTCCATCAACTTCATTCCTGCTGTGGATGATTTCGGGGTGTTCCTGTTTGTTCTAAGTCATGCTGATGATAATGTCCTCGGAGCGTTTCATTTTCTTGAGTGGGGCATGAATAGGCGCTGTGAAAGTAAAAATTCTCTCGAAAGGGGCATTCTCCTTCTGTGCACTACTTACCAGAGTGAAGTTGCCCTCGCTGGGCAATTTCGCTGAGTCGCGCCCATTCCACGAGTTCTTTCGTTGGGTTGATTAGGGTAGGTGGGGTGAGAGAGTGACACCCTGCTGAGGTACTGGCGTTAGGTTAATTGCCGAGCATCAACTGAATCGTTTTTGCGTTGTGCTTGGCTCATCAATTGCACGTGTGGCGGGTTTACGATGTTGGGTGATTTTATTTGTTCGGAATTAGAGACTATTGGATTATTTGTGATTAACGGCAGATTTTCATATTTCGACTTTTGGTATAAGTTTGATAAAAGTGCTTATTGTTATTGCATAAATTGATGATTGCAATGGTTGGTATTATTTTAGATTTTCAACAAAAATTGATTATTCGTTTTTTTGTAATCATGAGGAAAAAATCATTTGTTTTCAATGGTTTTTCATATATAAGAAAATAAAGATTGCATATCGATGGAATTTTTTCCTATTTTCTTCGAGGGAACACAAAATCTGTTCGCCTAACATTTCCATCAGGAAATCAACCCAAGAATAATATAGAATTAACTAGATATGAAACTTGCACTAAAATCAGCTACCACTCTTGTAGCCACCCTTGTTACCGCCACCGTTTGTGCTGGTCAGAGCTCCTCCTTCGCTTCTGCAGCTGCTGACAGCAACGCTTACGTTGACTTGAGCGCTATTTACAACAATTTTTCGGAAGGTGCCGAAGCTCAAGGATTCCGTTTAGACGGTGGATTTGATCTCGGCAACGGACTCTCTCTCGCAGGCCGTTTCGAAAATGCTTACACTGACGCAGAGAGTTTGAAATTCAATGACTTGCGCGCACTGGCACACTACACTCAAGAAGTTAGCGAAGGACTTTCCTTCGTAGGTGGTTTGGGTTACGGCAAGGTTGGATTTAACTCCGGTGGTGTTGATTTGTTTGCCACAGAAGGCCTATTGGCTGACGTCGGCGTTACTTATCAGTCTGGCCGCCTGTCTGCCGGTTTGAGCTACACGCACCTCTTTGCTCTCCAAGTTGGATCCTTTTCGATTGGTTCTGACACTTCGGTTGACAAGAAGGACATTGGATTTTTGGAAGCATCACTTGGATATCAAATCAACGACAATGTGACAGCAGTATTCTCAGTACAAACCCAAGTTTTGGGTGAAACTGAGATCGAGAAAGAGCTGGGTGCAGCTGTGGGCTTGCGCTACAGCTTCTAATTCGCAATCTTCTCATCGCTATAAATCAAAGGTATGGACTCCTGAGTCCATACCTTTTTTTTTGATCGAGTTCGCACGCTGCATGATTGATTCAAGAGGGCGCAGTTGGAGCTACTGGTTATGCCTGTAAGTTCCAATCGAACTCCGAAGAAGCAACAAGGATCGGTTACTGTTTTAACCAAAACCGTAGCTGAGATGGAGGCACTTATTTCTTTCACCGCCATGCCCGAGATAGCGGAACCAATCATGCTGAGGTAATCCCACAAAAAAAGGCCTTGGAAATCCAAGGCCTTTGATTGAATTAAATTTGCTTAGCAATAGATCAAAAACCGATATTGTAAGACAAAGATGCGCCGGTGAAATACTGGCCGCCTTCCATCTGGCGAACATACCCGGATAGCATCATGGATGTGGTATCACTCACTGTGTAGATGACACCGGCTGATGTATTCAAACTCCAGTCCGTAATGACATCTTGTGCGTTGTAGCTTGCATTGCCAAACTGGCCAGCAAGTGCGTAAGTATCGGTATCTCCACCGAGCACGCTTTCAACTCCAAGGCTACCAACGTATTTGACATTGGCGGTCACTTGTCCGTTCAAGCGAACTCCCAACGTGGCTGTTGTATACTCTGCCGAGTAAGAGTCATAGCTGAATTGATCCTGCACATCGGCTGCAGATGAATCGCTGTAAGCATCGCGTGTCGATGCCAGGTGATTGACACTTGCGAATGGCGTGACTACGTGTGAATCCATCAAGCGAATGCCCCAACCGGCTTCGGCACCCACGCCGTAGGAATCATAATCGGATTCTCCGGAAACTGACGCTCCGTTGTTCATGAGGGCTGCATGAGAAAAGTCTGCTTGTCCACTCTCAGAAGCTACTGAAAAACGAGCCTGAAGACCAGTTCCATTCGCATTCTGGGAATAGCTAGCAAATGCACCCATGATGGGAAGACGGTTGACGTTGTCGATCCCCTGAATCTCATCACCGTAATCGCGCCAGTCCAGGAAACCTCCCATGTGCAGATTCTCGTTAATGCGTTTAGCTCCTAGCAAAGTTCCCGAAAGTTCTCCGTAACTCCCTCCGCCGAAGTTTTGTGAATCATAAGAGTCGTAATGGGCCATGTAAGTAACCGAAACTCCGTTTTCATCAAACAACTCGCAGTCGTAGTCAAGAGTGCGACGCACAGACAGCACGTTTTGCTTTAAAAAGAATGCCTGTGGCTCTGCCATATCCCGACCAAAGTTCAAGACACTAAGATCCCACTCATTGACACCACTAGCCGATAAGGCTGAGAGCAAACCAGTGCCACCTAGAGTAACTTCAGCTTCATTGGAAATGCCTGTAGCAGTTACGCCCGTTACAACATTTTCGTACAATCCTGTTCTTGGGTCAACCATAGCGCCAACGGTCACAGACATTTGCTGAGTTGTATTGTCACCACTGACGGCCAATTGACCATATCGAGTAGGGGATTTGATGATTACCTCATAGTTGCTGGGAAGTTGCCCACGGTAGGTCAAGCTAGCTACATCGCCGCCTTGGCCGTTGCTGAGACTGTTGATTGTTCCTTGGTTGTCGATGCCGTAAGTTGGAATATTACCGCCGATACCAGCTGTGATAGTTCCAAAGTTTTTGATGTTGGCCACAGCATCCGCTTGAACGACAATCGCCGAGCCAGCTTTGTGGTTAATGTCACCTGCGTCGCCACCGATGATAGATCCCCAGTTAAAGATGTGGTTGTCTAATCCACTGAGTATAAGTGCCACATCGCCGTCACCTCCAATTCCGCCAAGACCACCGATGCCACCAAGGCCACCGATGCCACCAAGGCCAGCCAAACCGCTATCGCCACCAGCTCCGCCATCACCAGCGTTGCCTGCAACCCCAGCGTTACCACCGATCGTGCCGTTAGGCCCATTGATGCCCGATCCAAAAGCGTCACCGCCTGAACCAACAGTGCCTGCTGACCCTGCCGTACCGTTCGGAGCGTTTCCAGCTCCGATGCCGGAGGCTCCACCAAATCCTGCATTACCACCGAGGCCGCCATTGGGAAAGATTGTATCACCGTCAGCACCGTTGCCACCATCACCGCCGTTGCCGCCGTTGCCGCCACTACCGTCTGCACCAGCTGTTAAGCCGATACCGCCCAATCCACCATTGCCACCGGCACCGCCATTCCCTGCGTTAGATCCAGCATCTCCGGGAACAATAGCGTCAATACCCGCTGCACCGTCTCCACCATTGCCACCAAGTCCTCCATTTCCAGCATTACCTGTGGCAGAGTTGCCACCAGCACCGCCATCTCCACCTGCCCCTCCGCCATCGCCAACGAATAAGCCTGCAGCACCATTGCCACCGAATCCACCGTTACCACCGTTACCGCTATTGCCATTGGCTCCGTCAATACCAGTAAATCCAGTAATACCAGCAAATCCAGCTTTGCCACCTGAGCCGCCTGTGATCTCTCCGTAGTTGTAAACGGTTAGCCCGCTTCCTGTTAGACCTGCCGCGCCATTGCCAGCAATTCCACCATTGCCGCCAAAACCACCAAAGCCACCCTTGCCACCGAATCCGCCGTTGCCGCCTGCGCCACCAAAGCCACCGTTTCCTGCAAGGGGGGGTAATGGGAGAGTGCCGGCAGTTCCACCAGCACCGCCATCTACACCAGTTCCGGCAGTTCCGCCAGCTCCGCCAGCTCCGCCAGCTCCGCCAGCTCCACCAGCTCCGCCAGCTCCACCAGCTCCACCAGCTCCGCCAGCTCCGCCAGCTCCGCCAGCTCCGCCAGCTCCGCCAGCTCCGCCAGCTCCGCCAGAGGAGAGCGTTGCGTCACCGTCAGCACCATTGCCCCCGACCCCGCCGTTACCGCCGTTGCCGCCA
>JBIIAI010000171.1:0-6227 GCA_044239965.1 Akkermansiaceae bacterium | reverse complement strand
TCGAAGTCAAACCATACCTCAAAGCAGATGGCTACCGCACCCGATACTGGGCGGTGTATGTCGATGGTGAGTTGCTTGCCGTGGTGCTCTATCGCAAAGGTGCCCGAGCGATTGCCGACATGCTCACGCTTGGCAGTTGCAGAAAGGAGGTAGAAGGTGCCGCGTAAGCAAGCACAAGTTCCACCCACTTGCTTTGTTCCATCTTGCCCTGCGGATTTCGTGGGGCAGGCGGGCAAGGTGGCAGAAGTGCTACTGCGCAAGGCTGAACGACTGCGGACTAATCCCGACCAGCCACTCAAGCTCCTGATTACCGGAGCGCCAGGCATTGGCAAGACCAGCCTCGTGAACATGATCGCCCGCACACTCGTCAGTCACCCTGTGGCGATTGAGGACGTGAACGGCAAGGAGGTGGGTCTCGACCTCGCACGCGAATGGACACGCTCACTTGCCTATGGATCGATCTTCGGTTCGTGGTCGGTCAAAGTCGTGAACGAACTGGATCGATGCTCGAAGGACGCGCAGGACATGCTGCTCACCTACCTTGACCGAATGAAGCCAGGCCACGCATTCCTTGGCACCACGAACCTTGACATTGGTAGCCTGACCGAAAGGTTTCAAACTCGGTTTCAATCAGTCCGGCTCCAGCCCCCGGAAAACGAGGTTCTCGCGGTATTTCTCGCGAGGCGGTGGGGCGCACCCATCACCATCACTCGTCAGATCGCGGAGGGCTCAAAAGGCAACGTTAGGGCTGCACTGGGGGATCTGGAGATGTGGATGGGGTGAAGGCTGACTGCAGGAATTTACTTTTGGCGGTTGCACCTGAGAGAGCGATCGAGTTGACCGGAGGGCTGGGGGCACAGTTCAACGAATAATTCTGAGGTTCTGTTGATGCGCCCACCCGCTATCCCCATTTTCTAATTGAATTCTAATCCATCGGCCATTCTTCTGAATTAACGTGCCAACTGTTCCCTTCAAAGGTTTGTATTTGATAGCATGACTAGTGCCAGGACCGACTCGGAAATTACTTTCGCTATCGATAAACTCGAACCGCTCCAAATTCGCTTTTATCTGAGGTAATATTTGCTGCTTGTTTTTGACTTCTACGGAGCTAATTTGGAGGGAAAATTGGCCATTCTGATCTTGCAGAACTGAGACTTGCAGGCCGGTATCGTCATCTTTCTGAATCGCGTCCTGAAGATTTGCGGGAAAGGAACCGCGTTCAATATAAGAACGTATCCTTGCCCGGTGGGTAGCATCAGAAAAAAATTTATCTACAGTGTCCTGCTCAGCATTTCCGAATTTGTGCACATTTGCACGATCTTGCATGAGTATAAGAACTGGGTCAGTTAACTTAACACCATGACTATTAATCCGGTCTTTTTTTGTGATTAAGCAAACATATGTTTCTAGTATGGCAGATTTATTTCGGTTATCAGGCTCAGTTTTCATTCTCTCAATGTCAGGCTTTGTGAGGTTTTCCCGCTCAAGTAGTTTTGCCTTTTCTTGCTCCGCATTTGCAAGTTCTTTCTGTGCTGCAATTATCTCTTCTTGGAGCTCATCAATGAGGATGGCTGGGCCTATTTCGATGTATGTATCAGTTAGATCTTTGTAGACGCCCTTTAATTTTATTAGGCTCCCTAACGATATTTTTGATATTTTTGTAACATCATCGTCTGTAAGTGCATACAGCTTAACAATGATATTTTTTCCGCTATCAAGAACAGGGGATGTAATAATATAGTGATCGTGACTCTTAGATATATCACCCACAAGCAGTGATGTTTCGAATGTCTCACCAATATGTTGATCTTTAAACTGCTGAATTTGTTGTGTTGCAATCAATCCTTTGAACATAAGCATGCCGACTGAATCTCTGCATAAATCTACATTTTTTGTTTTTGACATCTTCAATTCTTGCAAATCTTTTTTTGTGATACTTTTGTCTGGCGATGATGTAATTGATCCATTTCCGTTACTCGTCTGATTTGACATATTCATCATAGCTTGACTAAATCTACTGCCTAGATTTATCTGCCGCATTTTCTGAGCGTCATTCCATTCTTGATCTTTCAGAGCCTCAGCTTTATTACTTATTTCCAGATTCGCCATATTCATGTCATTGACGGCCTTCATCATAACACCTAAATCGCCACTTGTAAGAGCGCCATTACTCGCCATCTCTTCATATTTCACAACGATTTTCTCGTAGCTGTCTAGAAATTCATCTACCGACGTAGATCCACTATTCTTTGTGCAACCCACCATGAATGCCAAAGTTGCGATAATGAGGCTTAAAACTAGTTTTTTCATTCTCTTTGAGGGCGGTTTAAATTTGGAAGTGTATTGGCATAATCAAATGCACGTTGCTTACATAACTTTAATAGTCACATGATGCAATCAAAAAATTGTAATTTATTTGTCATTAGCCATGCATCGTTGTAGCCCTTACGAGCATTTTTACACTGAAACCTTCTGATTTCTCGTTAGAATTGGTGACAAATTAAATTTTGTTAGACGCGCAAACCGTTGATAATCAACAGGAAATCTATTTCAAGTGGTGACAAAGTTCTTGGGTCGTACCACCCCTATCCAAATCCTATGAAAGGTGACATTTTTCGTTTTACACTTTTTTTACATCGTTTGGAGTGGTTTTTGGGAACAAAATTGAGGGTCTCCATCCGAGCTCTTTCCCTACAGCCGTAATGGATGCAAGCGTTTCGGGGACGTCCGCTGGGTGGGCATTTTGGTAGCTCACGTTAGGTGTAAAATGTGTAAAATTTGACCCCGAAAAGTGTAAAGCAGACACATCATTTTGAGCGGCTTCCACCATGTCCATGACGGAGTGATTTTGGCCGGTTCCTACGTTCAGGACTGCGGCTCCCTGACCCTGCCAATGGAGCGCCAATTCGACCGCTCTGGCCACATCCTCGACGTGGGTGAGGTCGCGGCGCTGATTACCGTCGCCGTTGATGATGACAGGCTTGCCTGCGATCATGCGCTGACGAAATGCCTCTAGTGCCAGATCGGGACGTTGCCCTGGTCCCCAGACGGAGAAGAACCGCAGCGCGAGAAAGCGCAGACCGTGGAGGCGCGAGTAGAGGCGGCCCCATTGCTCGCCGTGGAGCTTGGTGAGGGCGTAGGGGCTGCATGGATCAGGAGCGCTGGTCTCCACCGCAGGCAGGGGCGTATCGGGGCCGTAGACGCTCGATGACGAGGCAAAGACGAAATGCGGCGTGCCCATCTTGCGGGCGTGCTCCAGCAGGCGTATCGTGCCCATGACATTGGTGAGCTCGTAGCCCATCGGGTCATGCAGTGAGGGACGCACACCGGGCAAGGCAGCGAGATGCACCACTGCGTCGAAGGTCTTTTGTGGGAGCAAGTCCTGACGGATGTCGCACTGGTAAAACTTCACCGCCTTGGGCAGCGCTTGCTTGGGCGACATGCAGTCGAGCGCGATGACCTTGTGGCCTGCTTGGTGAAGGTGGCGAACGACGTGTTGGCCGATGAAGCCGGTGGCACCTGTGACGAGAACGGAGAGAGATGTTGCATCCATGTCCCTGACGCCGAAGTCAACCAGCACTCACCAGAGTGATAAGGCGCTGAATGAGTTCGAGGCTCAATTCGTTCGGACCAAGTCTCACCACGCGCCATCCCGCCAGCGCGGCTTCGAAGTATTTCTCCAAGTCAGCCGCAAATCCAGCTCCTCGGTTGTGGCGTCCATTCACGTAGATGCCACCTTCGATCTCGATGAGCGTGCGACTGGGCAGGTGGGCAAAATCAGCGCGCCACTTGCGTGTGGGGTGGAATCGGAATTCCTTTTCCAACTCCGGTCCGCCAGATGCCCGCCAGAGCGTCAGAAAGGCCATTTCTAGCCTGCTTGGCGGTTTTGGGTCTCGGAACACCTGGCGGGGACGTAAAGGCATCACAGAGGGCATTACAGGGCTAATTTCGGCTGCATAGGATCATCGATGCTGCACTCGATCTCGTCGGTCATCACCTTCGACACGCGGCACGTCACCTTGAGCTTGGTCGGCGAGTGGGAGCGGTCGAAGCTGACGCGAAAGCCGAGACTGAATTTGCCATCCTCATCGGCGCTGTCTTCGGCGTCGCGGAAGTGTTCATCGAGGAGTTCTTTCACCGCATCGAGGGCGGCTTTGCATTCGGAGAGTTGTTGGGTCATAGTGGTGGATTGTGGGGTAGGGGATTAGAGTTGATGGTAGATTTCGATCACGGGTTGGAGATCGCGTTTGATGGCCTCCCGTTGCTCGTCTGTGGCTTCGGCAAGGAACTGCGTGGATTGCATGCGTTTCCACCAGACGACGAGGCGATTGACGAAGGGCATGTGGCTCTCGATGCCCTTGTCCGAGTCGTCTGGTTCGAGGTCGCTGTCGGTGGCAATGCGGCCGAGGTTGAGCGACTTGCGCAGCCTGCGGGTGGACATGCGACGACCGGCGTCCTCCTCCGCCACGCAGGCCTCGATCCATTCCTGCTGTTCGGTTTCTGGCAGCTTGGCAACGAGGCGGTGGTGCTCCCACGACAGACGTTCGCTGCGCATCGAGATGGGGATGTTGCGCGAAACGTAGGCGTAGTTCTGGAGCGTCGAGAGGTCGAGGCCAGTCGCGTTGATGGCGAGTTGGTAGCTAGCCGAATCGACTCGTTTGTCAGCAAAGCCCTCGGTGCCGAATAGGCTCTGGCCATAGACCAGCCAGTCGCCGATGATGAAGCCAATGGAACGGGCGGCCTGACCGATGGAGGTGGCCAGTTCGCTCCATTCCTCGAAGCTCAGTTCGCTGCTGATCTGCATGCCGACGGGGCTGATGCTAACCTTGGGATTGGGAAGAATGATGGTTGTGTTCATGGGATCTGGTGGATTGGATTCGTGCGTCTCGATAACGCTTGCGGGCTGTCAACGAGCGCATGGCTCGCGAGGGTGGTAGGTCGAGCAACTCGGTGAGTTCAACGCAGCGCTTGGACACTGCGGCACGCGAGATGCCGTGACGTTGGGCAATCTCCGTCATCGATGAACCGGTGTAGGCCAGCCCACTAACGAGAGCGATGCACTCGGTGGTGAGTCGGGCGTTATCGTGAAAGAGAATTTCGCCCACCACACGGCGGATGGCGCAGTAGATGGCCTCGGTGTCGTGGGTGGGCTTTGGATGCTGTGGATCCGCATCGACGAGGAGCGCTGGATCGTCGCCAATCCGCAGCAGAGGGCTATCGGCGGCGTCTCCATTGGCGGAACCGTTGCCGTGTTTGGCAAGGCATGGCTTGAGTAGGCCAAGAGCTTCTGCCTCCTTGCGTTCTGCGGGACTCATCGACTTGACCCAGGCCTGGTATTCGCGCTCGTATTGGGCATCGCGTTGGGCCTGCTTTTTGGCGTAGTCGTCCGCGCTCATGGCTGACCTCCTTTCTGGTCGAACCAAACTTTGGCGTTGGGGTTGTAGCGGATGGCTCCTGCATGCCTTGCTGCCCGCATGATTCTCTCGGCTTCCCGCAGATCACCCCCATACCCCTCGATGATGTAGGCCAGGACCTGACTGCGTTCTGGACAAAATGGTTCTGGACGATCGGGCCAGTGGTTGAGCTCAGGCATGTAGGCCATTTCCGGCCACAAATGTTCGTAGGCCGATGTTCTGACTTTTTTGGATTTTCTTCGGTGATTTTTCATCGATTCCCTCCTTCCCTGCGGACACAAAATTGATACTCGCTGCGGCTGTTCACAACCAAGCCAGCAGCGTGCGAGAAACAAGCCATAAGGTTGTTCTCGCTGCTTTTGTAAAAAAGCTGTAAGTCGGCTAGTAAGTGTCTAGTAAGTTGCCTTACATAGTCAAACCTGTTTTCGTTAGATTTTTCGTTAGATTTGGGGGTTTTGTGGTGGTGTAAGTCTGTTAGATAGGTGTGCCTAAAATTTGTTAGATAGGTGAGTGCGAAATCTGTTAGAAATTCCAAAAACAATGTGTTTTGATGTTAATGTTTGAGGCTCGCACTCCAAAAAGTGGAAATTGACTCTTACCTTGTTATGCTTCGTCGCCAAAATCCAGTAATCTTATCCGACGGAAAAAACTACTCAATACAATAAAAATGAAGAAAATTAAACGAACTAACTTGATTTTTTTTCTGATTGGCGCAGGATTGCCACTGCCGCGACGCAAGAAGTTTGCTTGCTTCCGGTAACCAACAATTTTTATTGCAAAACCACGCACACAGCTATGGGATTTTTCTATCGC
>JBIIAI010000170.1:0-6231 GCA_044239965.1 Akkermansiaceae bacterium | reverse complement strand
TCCGATCGCATTGCTTTGCGTGAAACGGTGCGATTTGAGTGAGGTGCTTTGCGTGTTGCCTTCTATTGATTACGCCGTTGCCGGCAGCTTGGGGATCGCGCTGAGGAGGCGTTTGGTGTAGTCGTGTTGCGGATGATGAAACACGGTTTCGGCTTCGCCGTATTCGACGATTTTGCCGCGATACATCACGGCGATGCGATCGGCGATGTAGCGCACGACACCAAGATCGTGGGAGATGAAAATCATCGTCAATTGGTAATCATCGCGCAGTTGGCGCAGAAGGTTGAGAATTTGTGATTGGATCGAAACATCCAGTGCGGAGACTGGTTCATCGGCGATGATCAACTTGGGTTCGGGAGCTAAGGCGCGAGCGATGGCAATGCGCTGGCGTTGACCGCCAGAAAATTCGTGCGGGTATTTTTTCATCACCGCAGGATCGAGTCCTACGGTTTCCATCAAGCGAATGATGCGCTCTTCGGTTTCTTTTCCTTTGATCCGCGGATGGCGTTGCTTGATGGCTTCCTCGAGAGTCGAAAAAATCGTCATGCGTGGGTTGAGAGAAGCGTAGGGATCTTGGAAGATCATTTGGAAATCCAAACGACGTTTGCGCACTTCACTGGAGCTTAGATGGGTAAGCGATTCATTGTTCAGGACTACTTCTCCCGATGTGGGACGCAGCAGTTGCATCACAGTGCGAGAGAGAGTGGACTTGCCGCAACCGGACTCGCCAACTAGGCCAAGGATTTCGCCCTTCTCGATCGAGAGGGAAACATCATCGACGGCGCGTATGGTTTCGATTTTCGGCGAAAAAAGGGAGCCGCCATTTTTGCGGAAATGCGTTTGGAGATTGCGTAGTTCGAGATAAGCCATGACAAATTATTTTGTGAGAGCGCGGTTGTAGGCATCCAGTGCCTTGCGGTATTCTTCCGGGAATGATTGATCGGTAAGACCTGATGCCTTGGGCACACGACGTTCTTCGGCTTTCTGGCCATTGGCAGCACCGTTGTTGGCAGTGTTTGCTGAATCGGAATCGCCTTTCTGGCCATCGCCTGGTTTGTCCCCAGGTTTTTTGCCAGGCTTTTTTTCATCGCCTTCTGCGCCTTCGCCCATCATGCGCTTCATCATTTCCATCATGCCTTGAGCACCTTGGCCTTCGCCGCCTTGCTTTTTCTTGGCGGCTTCAAAAATTTTCTCAATCACCTCGGTCTGCGCCGCGATGGTTTCACCACCTGTTTCGGCATCGAGTAACATGTCGGTGGCGTCATCCATCATGAATTCTACTTCGTCGAGTAGCTTGATCACGTCGCCGTTGGTTTGCTCAATCTTCAATTGCTGCACCATGGCAGCCAACTGATCCTGCTTGTCGGCAACGCTCTCCGCTCCTTTGAGATGTTGTGATAAAATCTCTGCGGTATCGACCTTGGGCTTTTTCTCCGCGGTTTGATCTTGTGAAAACGCAGGGATCGATGAGGCTATGCAGGCAAGAGAAATGAATGCTGTATATTTCATGAAATTGCTTAGGGTTGATTTTGGAGCTTGGCTGAACGTTTCATTTCCTCAAGAGCACGAGTGGAAGCACGGAGGTCTTGCTCGCTTTGGATCAGCTTCATCACGCGCAGCATGAATTCAAAGTCTTCATCTTCAGGGTTGGGGGAGTCGCCATCGCCTCCATTGCCACCACCATTTTCATCTTTGTTACCTTCGAGTTTTTTCGCCCAAGCTCGAAGCTCTTTGGCCCAGTATGTGGCTGCATTGGCTGAGCGGAAGGTGTGATTCATGCGCATGAGTTCGCGCAATTCTTCGAGAGAAGAATCAATGTTGCCTTTGCGCATTTCATCGAGAATTTCCCGGTAGACTTCCTTATTGGTGCGGGTGAAGAAATGTCCGAGATCTTCTTGTAGCCAGCGAATGTCAGAGGCATTGTTTGCTTGCTTGATATCGACTTCTTGCAAGACGCTGAGCACGCTAGGGTCAACCTTGGTGGCAGGCATGCCGGCCGCGAGTTGTGATTTTTCGATGAGTGCAGCCGCTATGGCGTCCTCCTCGGTGGCCGCGCGTTTGAGTCGATTGACAAAAGTGGAAGCCTCCATGTTTTTGTTCGCATCGCGGGCTTTTTCGAGTGCCTTCTGCATTTTCTCAACGACTTTTTTCTGCTCCTCAACGGCTTTCTCGACGTCTTTTTTGCTCTGCTCAGGAGTGTTGTTTTGCTGTTGCGCGTCGCTGAGTTTGCCTTCGACTTTCGGCATGTCTTGCTTGGAGAGTTCACCGAGTGACTTCATCGTCTCGGCCATTTTTTTCATGCTCTCTTTGTCGATGTCACCATTGCGTGCGGAGTCCTTGAGCAATTGCTCCATGCGTTTTTCGAGATCCTCGATGCGCTGTTTGTTTTCTTGCTCGGCTTTTTGTTGGGCCTCGATGCGTTTGCGATTTTCTTCTTTTTGCAATACTTCGGGAGCCAGTCGTTCGAGACGTTGGTTTTCCTCGTAGGCGTTTTGCTCGCGGCGCGTGGCGTCTTCGAGTTCGCCGACGACGCGGTCGAATTGATTTTTCAGCATCTGCGCGTGTTCATCGCGAGTGAGAATGAAAAGCGTAATTGGCTCGGAATACACGCGTCCGCGTTTGGGGAGAAAGTCGAGAGTGTATGCGCGTAGAATGAGCTTTTGCGGTGTGATTTTTTGGGTGGCAGGGCAGAATGCCGTTTTGTTGGCGAGACGACGATCTGCTGGTGACCCTGGCATGAGTTTCATTTCACCTTTGGCGAGGCCCGATGGTGTCGCGGTATTGCTGGCTTCTCCGTACCACTCGATCCCCAGTTCCTTCAATCCGAAGTCGTCTTCGGCGAGGGCATCGAACTCGATGGTTTCCTCAGGTAGGATCACGATTTGACGCTCGACGCCTTGGATGTAAGCGGAGGGCGGGGTGTCTTTGATCGCTTCAACTCGGAGCTTGAAAGTGCTATCTCCTTCGAGCCCAAATTCATCGGTCCAAGCAAAAGGAATATCGTAGGAGCTTTGAGCGACTGGAAGGGCGGATGTGGTGGCCGTGCTTTTCTCGATGCTCAAGCTTTCCGTGAAATTCGGCTTGGGAGTTTTTCCCGGTTCGGCTTCTGGATTGACGACGTGGGTGATTGGACCAAGGGATGCGGAGGCGAGATTGCGCGAGGCATTGAGCGTCACCGCGAGTTTTGAGCCCTCGACCACGGTGGCGACTCCTGTTTTGAGGTCGATCGTTTCATTGCCGCGTTCCAAATACGAGGGGAAAACAATCTCTGCATTGGCGAAGTCGATGGTTGGTCGCAGGGTGGGTTCGATGCGAATGGTGTGTCGCGCATCGCCAATGGACAAATTGAGTTTGCCAGGTATGTGCTGAGCGGGAAGGGTAAAGGCGTAGACTTTTTCCTTCAAATCCGCAGAGATTGGTGGCAACGCTCCGTAGCGCACTTGACCTTTGTCTGGGCGCCATTCGGAGTCGTCTGCAAGTTGAACGATGAAGCTAAAAGCCTCGCCGTGAGGCACCACGAGTGTGCTTGGCACCTGTTCGAGCTTGGTAAACGTGTAGCGCTCGGTTTCTTGGAGGGGCATGGCCCAGCGCTGCAGAGCATTGATTCCCGCTTTGGGTGCAAACATAAATGCGGCAACCGCGGCCGCGCTGAGAACGATGGTGGCGAGCAGAGCTTTCTTGATCCAGTTGCCAGGGAGCGCGGAAGAAAGGCCTTGCTTTTCGGCATCCGCAGCCACGGTTTCCATGGCGGCGTGACGCAGGCGAGGGGAGAGCGATTCTTTCGCTTCGGTTTGCTCTTGGAGCTCGATGATGCCTAATAGTCGATCGCCGAGATCGGGGTGCTTGGCGGCGATGAGGCGGGCTAATTCATTTTCGCGGCGATGCCCCCAAACCCAGCGACGCATCCAATAGGGCGCGAATACCGCAAACAGCGAGGTGCCGCCAAGCAGGATGCAAAGGCGCAAAACGGCGGAGGTTTGGATGAAACGATCCAGTGCGAATACCAGCAAGAATGAGAGCAAAAGTCCAAGGATGCCCGCCAAGATTGCCTCGATGATTTTTGCACGCCAGAGCTTGCGACGGTACTCATCCAAGAGCCGTTTGAGGTTCTCGGGAATGGCCTGCGTTTCCTGTGATGGTTGGTAATCTGACATGCGACTGCTAGCGACGTTTGCATTATAGACCGAACTAGGATTTTTGCCAGTGGATAATTCACTTTCGCGGTGCTGAAAAATGATGCAAATTCGGTGTTTGGTAATAGTAGGAAAATCGGTTGGACTCATGACTTTGGGCTTGCCGCCGATCATAAGAAAGGTTTTCTTTGCTTCACCCCTTATGGCAGTTCCACAAAACATTATTGCTCTGGTTTACGACTACGATCAAACGCTGAGCCCGAAGTACATGCAAGATGATGTGCTTTTTCCGCAGTTTGGCATCGATCCAGCGCAGTTTTGGAAAAAATGCAATTCCTTGGTGACGGAGCAAAAGTGGGACGGCGAATTGGCCTACATGAAGTGCTTGCTCGATTATTTGGGCATGGACAATGTGACCAATGCGCGCTTGACCGAACTCGGCAAAGGCTTGTCGTTTTTTCCCGGATTGCCGGAAATTTTCACCGACTTGCCGAAAGTAAGCCTCACCGCAGAGCATGAGGCCGCAGGAATTAAGGTCGAGCATTACATCGTGTCGTCAGGCTTGAAGGCCTTGCTCGATGGCTCACGCCTCGAACCTCATGTGAAGGCGATTTTTGGTTGTGAGTTTGGCGAAGATGGCGAGGGACGCATCAGTTTCCCGAAACGCACCATCTCCCATACCACCAAAACGCAGTTTCTTTTCCGCATCAACAAAGGCATGCTGCGCTACGATCAGGATGTGAATGATCACATGCCACCCGAGTTGCGGCCGATTCCATTTGAAAATATGGTATATGTGGGCGATGGACCGACCGATGTGCCTTGCTTCACCGTGTTGAATCGCAATGGCGGTCAAGCGATCGCTGTTTACAATCCGAATGATGAGAGCGGCAAAAGTTTCCGCAAATGCTATCAACTCTGCACGCACGCGGGTCGGGTGAAGCACATCGCGCCCGCTGACTATCGCAAGGGCAGTCATTTGTGGTTGCTGATGAGCGAAATGGTCCGCGAGGTGGCCGATCGCATCTTGCGTCAGCGCTTCGAAGAGAGTGAGAATGGTCGTGTGGCGGCACCGACATTCTAAGTTCATCAATTTTAAAAATTTGTTAGAGAAAACGTCAATGGGACAAAACAAGCATTTTCATTTTGTAGGCATCTGCGGCACTGCGATGGGAGCCGTGGCATCGGGCATGAAGGCCCGCGGTTATGTGGTGACGGGGAGCGATAGCAATGTCTATCCACCAATGTCCACATTCCTCGAATCTCAGGGCATTCCACTTACCGAGGGCTATCGGGCCTCGAACATTCCCGCTGACGCCGATGTCATCGTGATCGGCAATGCCATCAGTCGCGGCAACGAAGAAGCTGAAGCGACTCTGGAGCGCAAATTGCTCTACGTTTCTCTGCCCGAGGTGCTCAAGGAGCATTTTCTGCGTGGCAAGCGGAACTTTGTGGTGAGCGGCACTCATGGCAAAACCACCACTTCCTCGATGTTGGCGTGGTTGTTGAAAAATGCCGACCGCAATCCGAGCTACATGATTGGTGGACTGCCGAAAAATCTCGGTGGCGGAGCGGTTTTTACGGACTCTGATCTCACCGTGCTCGAAGGCGACGAATACGACACGGCGTTTTTCGACAAGCGTTCGAAATTTCTTCACTACTTGCCCGAGTGCGTGGTGATCAACAACATCGAGTTCGATCATGCCGACATTTACAACAACGTCGATGAGATCAAACTCAGCTTCCGCCGTTTGCTCAACGTCGTCCCACGCAATGGCATTGCGTTTGTCAACGGCGATGATGCGAACTCGCTCGATGTCGCCTCAAAGGCTCCATGCCCCGTGAAAAAAGTCGGCATGAGCGAGGACTGCGATCTGCGCATCTGCGATGTGGTTTATCACGAAGAGGGCAGCTCATTTACGCTCGATGGCGAAAATTACTCGATCTCGATGGTCGGCGAATTCAATGTGCGCAATGCCGCCATGGCCGTGAGTGCCGCGCGATTTGCAGGCCTCAGTGCCGATGAAGCACGCGATGGATTGCTCAGCTTCGAGGGCGTGGCCCGTCGTCAGGAATTGAAAGGCGAAGTCAATGGCAT
>JBIIAI010000153.1:0-7263 GCA_044239965.1 Akkermansiaceae bacterium | reverse complement strand
AAAGTAGCCTCGCTAGGATTCGAACCTAAACAAACAGAATCAAAATCTGTTGTGCTACCATTACACCACGAGGCTATGTGGTTGTTCCCTTGCGGGGCGGAGAAAGATACTGATTTCCGAACCAATGACAAGCACTATTTTCGAAAATTTATCACTTTTTTTCATTTTCTTGCCAAGCACGTTCTACTTCCTCGCCGATGATGCGAATTCCCTCGCTCACAACATCTGCTGGCATGGTAAATGTCATGCGCAGGCATTCATGGCGATGCCGCCATTCCACGCGATCATCGAGCCCAAAGAAAAAGTAATGCCCCGAAATGATCAACACACCGCGAGCCTTCAGTCGCTCATACAACTCGCGCGAAGTGATCGGAAGGCCTGGAAACCAAAGCCACAAGAACAAAGCGCCCTCACTGCGATGGAAGTGATACTCGAATCGTTCGGCAAAATGCTCGCGCACCCAGTTCTGGGCTTGCTGGGATTTTTCGATGTAAAATGGGCGCACCACTTCGTTCGAAAGTTGCAGAATTTCTCCTGATTCCAGCATTGGCCGCACGATCGCCTGGCCGATGTTAGGATTGGCCAAACCAACAACAGCCGACATATTGGCAATCGCTGCAGCCACCGCAGGATGCGCCACTACGATCCCCGTGCGCGTGCCTGGCAGGCCCAATTTTGACAAGCTCAAGGTGAGAATGATGTGCTCGTTCCAGACTGGTGTTGCTTCGGTAAAAATGATGTTCGGAAACGGTGCTCCGTAGGCATTGTCAATGATCAAAGGAATTCCCTTTTCCTTTGCCATGGCGGCGAGCCGAGCAATTTCTTCATCAGTGAGCACATTGCCCGTGGGATTGGTAGGACGCGAGACACAGATTGCGGCGATGTCATCACCGATGGTCAAGGTATCGAAATCCACCCGATACTTGAACTCGTGTGGCCCGGTGTGTTCGATGCGTGGCGGATGAGCATGAAACAAATCATCGCGCACTGATTGATTGGCGTAGCCGATGTATTCGGGCACCAAGGGCAACAAAATTTTGCGCTTTCGGCCATCGGCCATTTCTCCTGCGAGCAAGTGAAACAGAAAGAAAAAGGCCGTTTGACCACCCGAAGTAATCGCCAGATGTTGCGGTCCGATGTCCCAGCCAAATTGCTCGCGCAACATTGTTGCGAGAGCTTGCAAAAACGCTGGATTGCCGCGTGGCGGGTCGTAATTGCCGAGGCAACGCTCCATTTCGCCCTCTGTGCGTAGGATTTCCTCCATGCGCTCGCGCCAGCGAGCATCGATGGCCGGGATGTGCGCGGGTTGACCGCCGCCTAACATCTTGATGTCCGAGCCGCCATGAGCCAGAGCCTGGCCGAGGTCATCCATCAATTCAGAAATGCCGCTAGGGCCGCCGAGACGTAAACCGATTTGAGAAAATTCGAACATAAAAGTCATCGCGCAGGGTTGACCGCTTGCCAGATTGCAGTAGGATAGCGCTCCCCCTTCAACAACCAAAATACTGATATGTCAATTAAAGTAGGAGACAAAGCACCAGATTTCACACTCGTGACCAAAACCGCCGAAGGCCCCGCCCTGTTCACTCTGTCCGAACACGTAGGTTCCTCTAACATCCTGATTCTCTTTGTGCCCATGGCCTTCACAGGCGTGTGCACCACAGAGTTCTGTGATATTTCCAATGGCATCGCCGAGTATGAGGCGCTAAACGCCAAAGTCATCGGCATCAGCGGTGACAATCCTTTCGCACAAGCCGCATGGGCCGAAAAAGAAGGCATCACCATTCCCCTTCTCAGCGACTACGAGCACACAGCTGCCAAATCCTACGGCGTGGCTTACGAGCAATTCCTGCCCGAGGCCAACTTGATCATGGGCGGCGTGCCAAAACGCTCTGCATTTGTCGTCGATAAAAACGGCATCGTTCAATACGCAGAAGTGCAAGAGCATCCGAAAGATCTGCCAAACTTCGATGCGATCAAAGAGACTCTGAAGTCACTCTAATCGTGCGATCAAACAAAAATCCCGCTCTGTCCTGATGGCAGAGCGGGATTTTTTTTGTTAGCGATTTGAGCTCGATGCATCAGCAAGCCACAATCAAAGCGCCGAAATTTCGTTCATAATCCGATCGGCGATTTTTTGATACGCATCTTTGCTCTTCGTATCATCTGCGGAGAAATCAATGACGGGGCCGATGGTCACAGTGATGCGGGCAAACTTGATGCGTCCTGAACCACGAGGTAAGGCCTCACGAGCACCGCGAATACGCACAGGTTGCACGCGTGCTCCCGATTTTGCAACCACGAGCCCGATGCCGGGCTGGCCGGGAAGTATGTCGCCGTTTTCGCTGCGCTCACCCTCGGGAAAGACCAAAACGCGCTCGCCTTGTTGCAACAGCTTGATGATGGTTTTGAGACTCGCCATGTCGGGTCGATCTTGATCGACGGGGATGGCGTTCCATTGCTTGTAAAGCCATTTACCGAAGCCAACGAACAAAGTCTTACGAGCGAGGAAATACATTTCCGTTTGGTAAAGATTACCAATCAGCGGCGGATCGAGAAAGCTTTGATGATTGGATGCGACCAATACCGTGCCATCAGTCACCAAGTTTTCCGCACCGACGATGCGCAGGCCGAAGAGCGAACGATAGGCTGCGCCGAAGCTCATCCATCCTAACCAATAAATCCATCTCATCATATTCCTCGTTTCTTTCTCAAAAAAATTTTCTGCGTTCAAGCATCGCCCGAATCCTCATAACTCAAGCCTTGGCTGCGCAAAATATCGAGCGCCGCCTCGACAGCACTGGCAACCGTGTGGTCGGAGTTATCCAGCACGATGGCGCCATCAGCAACGATCAGTGGTGCCGTAGTACGATTGCTATCGGCCTTATCGCGAGCAGCCACGCTATCAGTGACACCCTCAGCGGAACGACGTGCGGCACGAACTTCCTCGGAGGCATCGACGTAAATTTTGTAAGGCGTATCAGGAAACACCACGGAACAAATGTCTCGGCCTTCCATGACTAAGCTGGTGTGCTGGAGATAATCGCGCTGCAATTGCACCAATAACTCGCGCACCTCTGGAACCGCTGCGACACGAGAAACGGCGAGATTCACCTCGGTGCCACGCAGTTCCTCATCCAACAAACGTCCATCAATCGCGATGGTCGAAAAATTTCCCGCAGTGCCACATTCGATGTTCATCGCTCGGAGAGCCTGCACTACAGCGGTGTGGTCATCGGGATTGATACCGAGCTCCAATACCTTCCACGTCACCGCACGATACATCGCACCGGAGTTGACCATCACAAGACCGAGACGCCGAGCGAGATGCTTGGCGATGGTGCTTTTCCCGGAGGCCGCAGGACCATCAATGGCTATCGCGAAATGCGGTGCATTGGAGAAATATGGTGCTTCTTGACTCAATCCCATGCCTCCTCATGTTTGATCGTTTTCAGAACGTAAGCCTGCGGATCTGTCTTTTCCTTCATGATCGCAGCCAAATGTTTTTCAAAGCCAGGATAGGAGGTGTTCACGCAATCGGTATTCTCAATGACGGTCTCACCTTCCGCAAACAACCCAGCAATGGCAAATGCCATAGCGATGCGGTGATCGCCGTAGCTCTGAAGAACCGCGCCGTGGAGCGGTTTGCCACCAGTGATTTCCATGCCATCCTCAAATTCCTCGACCTCAGCACCCATCAGACGCAGGTTCTTGACAACAGTCGTGATGCGGTCGGTTTCCTTGACGCGCAGCTCCTTCGCATTGCGAATCACTGTTTTTCCTTCTGCAAGAGCAGCTGCGACAGCGATTACGGGAATTTCATCAATCAAATTCGGCACCTCTTCCGGACGAATCACAGTCCCTGTGAGGCCGCGGCCACAAATCTCAATGTTGCCGATCGGTTCACCATCTTCTTGATTGTGCACCATGTCGCTAATTTTTGCACCCATGCGGACCATCACGCCGATGATCGCATTGCGACTTTCGTTGAGACCCACGTCTTTGATCAACAAACGAGAGCCTTGCAGAGCCGCAGCTGCTACGATCCAGAAAGCAGCACTGGAAATATCGCCAGGCACACGGAAATCGCGCGCATCGGGGCACTGACCACCGCGCAGGGTGATGGCATTGCCATCGCGCTGAGTTCTCACGCCGAAAGCAGCAAGCATGCGCTCTGTGTGATCGCGCGTTTCCGCAGGTTGAATGACCGTCGTTTTTCCTTCACAAAACATCCCGGCGAGCAAAATGGCGCTTTTAACTTGCGCACTGGCCACCGGCATCTCGTAGGTGATCGGTTGCAGCGCCTTGCCGTGAATGACCAGAGGGGCACAACCCGCTTTTGCTCCGCGTGCATGAATTTCTGCCCCCATTTGTGCGAGAGGATTGATGATCCGCCCCATCGGGCGCGAGGAAAGCGATTCATCGCCGTAAAGCTCGGTATCAAAAGGCTGCGCAGCCAGCAATCCAGCGAGCAAACGCATGCCAGTGCCCGAATTTCCGCAATCGATCGGCATCGGAGCCTTGAGAAGCTTCATTTTTCGCCCCGAAATGCGGATCACTGTGGGGCCAAAACCTTCGAGCTCTTCCAGAATCGTGTAACTCACACCAAGTGCGCCCATGGCCTTCAAGGTGTTCAAGCAGTCCTCACTGGGTAGGAAATTGCGGATCAGGCAATCGCCATTGGAGATTCCGGCAATCATGGCCGCGCGATGCGACATGCTTTTGTCTCCGGGAACACTGAATTCGGCTTGGAGACTTTGGATGGCTTTGACTTTGAATACGCTCATTCGGATGATCTACGCTAGGTGACTATAGGAGCATCGACGACACACCGACGATGCGACCCCGATACAAGCGTAGCAGGCGATAATTGCAAGCCCTTTTCGAGCCCTGATCGAGATGTCGCGCGCGACTACGCATTTCTTCTCGGTTGGAATTTTTTGTATCGCCAAAACGGGCAGATTTTGGCATCTCCCCTTCCATGCGTTTCATCACCACGATTTTCTGGCTATGCTTGGCTCCCCTTTTCGCTTTTTCAGCGGAAATTCCAGCGGGAGTGGCTAAAACCATCGGCCTTGCTGGCAAGAATGCCGCAGAAATTCAACAGGCTTGGGAAAAATGCCCCGCAGAGCAACGCGGCGGCATGGAATTTCTGCTGACGCACATGCCCGCACGCGACGCCACGGCGCTAAAAGCGGATTTTTTGTTAGAAAACACCAAACTCGCCTACCAAGCGCGGGCGAAAATGCCTTGGGGCAAGGACATTCCTGAGGAGATTTTTTTCAACGATGTGCTGCCGTATGCGACCCTCGATGAAAGCCGGGATGACTGGCGTGCCAATTTTTTTCGGCGCTTTTCCGCCATCGCGGGAGAGTCAAAAACAGCAAGTGAAGCGCTGAATCAAATCAATGCTGCCATCGAAAAAGAATTGGGCGTGCAATACAATACGAAACGCCGAGCACCGAACCAAGGGCCTGCGGAATCGATGAAATTGACGATGGCAAGCTGCACCGGGCTATCCATTTTGTTGGCTGATGCGTTGCGCTCTGTCTGCATTCCGTGTCGCATCGCGGGCACAGCCATGTGGACCACCAAGGAAGGGAATCACAACTGGAATGAGGTCTGGCTGCCAGAGCACAAGAGCTGGAAATTTACCGAATACAATCCCGATCCAAAAGGGCTCGATCATGGCTGGCTGGTGGCAGATGCCGCGCGCGCGGTGCCCGGGTCCGTTGCTCACGGAGTCTATGCAACGTCATGGAAAAAAACATCTCACCATTTTCCGATGGTATGGAACTTCGAGGATACCAGCGTTCCCGCCGAAGATGTGACGCAACGCTACATCGCACTCGGAGCCGCCAGCATTCCCAAGCCGGGACAATGCGAATTGCGCATCGATGCCGTCGCGACTCTCGCTGATGGCAGCAAGCAACGTCGTGCGGTCGCGGTGGAGGTTCGGCAATTTGACGTCATCGTTGCCAAAGGCACCACTCCCTCAGCCACCGCGGACATGAACCAATTTCTCACCATTCCCGTGCCACAAGGTGTGCGCTATCAGGTGGTTCTCGCTGATGCTCAGAAAGCAGGACCGAACCAAAAAATCGACATCGCACCGACCGAAAAAGACGCATTTCTCCGCGTCAACTTGGAAATCCCTCGCTGACTTAGACCACTTCAAGGGCATCGATGATGATCCACGCACTCATCACAACGCCCACGGCTAGTTTGATAATCATCCCAGCGACGGTGCCGAGCACACTCCCCACGCCCGAGACCGCAGCAGCGGTGTTCTCTTTTTTGGCAAACAGTTTTTCAAAAAGCAACGCGCCGATCAAAGGCCCAAGAAACAGACCAAAGGGAAAGAAAAACATACCGACGATGCCGCCCGCAAGCGCGCCCCACGATCCCCATTTGCTGCCGCCGAACCATTTTGCACCCGCTGCACCGCTAAAAAATTCAAAGACCTGCGAGGCAATCAACAACAGGGCAAGAATCACAAAAGACCACCAGCGCAGCCCTGAGGCCTCGCCGAGCATCAAACGATGAGCCACCGCAGCCACAAATAAGATCAAATGTCCTGGCAGAATGGGGATCAAACATCCCAACAAACCCGCCATGAGCAAACTACCCGTCACAAACCAAGCCAGCGCACCACCAACCTCCCCCCAGCCACCCCATTGCATCAAAGAGCTGCTCATTTCTGCCAAAATTGCCATCACAACGCCACATTAGCTGGGGTTCAGGAGCGGTCAAGCATCAGGATTATGACACAATGAAAAAACTTAAAAATTTCACAAACAAAAAATATTCGTTGCAGCGTTATTAAACGAGGGCTAGAATACGACTACTCTCGCGAGTAACAACAACTACCATATACTACAACATGAAAAAACTACTGTGGACAACATTGGGTCTCTTTGCTCTTTCCGGCTTCGCCCTCGCTGGCGACTGCAAAAAATGCAAAAAAGACGGTGAAGAAGCTAAAGAAGAAACCGTAGCCCATTGCGGCAAGTGCGAGAAAAAGCACGACAAAAAAGACGGTGAAGAAGCTAAAAAAGAAGAAACCGTTGCTGATTGCAAAAAGTGCAAAAAAGACGGTGAAGAAGCTAAAGAAGAAGGCACACTTGCTGGCAAATGCAAAAAAGAGTGCGACAAAGACGGTGAAGCTGAAGAAGGCACACTTGCTGGCAAATGCAAAAAAGAGTGCGACAAAGACGGCGAAGCTGAAGAAGGCACACTTGCTGGCAAATGCAAAAAAGAGTG
>JBIIAI010000095.1:0-11476 GCA_044239965.1 Akkermansiaceae bacterium | reverse complement strand
CACCCGCGGAACTGCCGACCTTTGGCGATACCATCGCTGATATTGCCTACCTGCCACGAATTCTCGCCAAAGCCCGCGCCAAGCTGCGTGGCGAACTCGATCCCGATGTGATGTTTGGTTGCGGTGGCGACCGCAACTTCCTGAGCCAAAACGGCAACAAACATCTCGCTGATTTTCTGCGCCACGTCTGGGCTGCAGGTGACAATGATGAAAAAATCGTCGCCTACTTGCTCAGTCGCTAATCACCACAGATCATTCTGCTAGAGTAAAAGCGATGCGATAGAATGCCTTCGCATCCGCTGCTTGTGCATTCGTGGATTCAATGGTCGTGAGCGTCGATGTGCCTTGATTCGTCGATGCCACGACACTGTGCGGAATCGTTGTCCAGCTGTTGTCTGCCAAACTGGTGCTGCGTTGCAGGGCATACGAAACGCCAGCCATGGCATTGGCGATGGGGAAACGGAAACGTGGCTTACGCGCGCTTCCACCTTGGAAGCCCAGAAATTCCACAGGGCGCTTGGCCAAGCTCCCCCGCTCTAGGCCGTGGAAAAAAAGTTCAAGATTGCTGGTGCCATCTGCTTCGGGATCAGCAAGTGCGCCCGATACCGCAGGATTTGCCAACTCAGGGCTGGAAAATTTTCCATTTTTCCAAGTGGTATAGGAAGGTTGCAACGTGATGCTAAATGTATCGTCTACCGTATTGCCAACCGAATCCGTAGCTCTGATGGTAATGGTGGCTGTGCCGACTTGTGCAGGTGCATAGGCCAGTTGAAGTTGATTTCCGCTAACAATCGCCGGTGTAACCAATCCCGCGTTAGTGTTTTGTAGTATCGTATACGTGAGCGTTGTCGAAGTTCCGGCTTGCCCAGAAGGTAATGCTTCGAGGGTAACGGAGGGGAAATTGATGAGAAAATTTCGCCAGTCTTGCCCTAACGAATTCGAGAACTGAAAAAACAAGGGCAGATCTGTGAATGCGGGATGAATACCACTCGCTTCCCATGTGGGAAATGTATCGGGATCATTGAAAATCATCACGTTGTCCATCGTGCCTTTGGTCACTCTCGCAAAGACTGTAAAGCCCCCGTTCTGAGGATCAAGAGTGTCGGAGTTCGCGCCCGTGCTCACAAAAAACTGATTGGTTGCGCTATTGGGATCACCTCCCAGTTTGGCCATCGACACTGTACCTAGTGTATTGGATACGCCAAATTCATTCACAATCGGAGCATTTTGTGGCACGGCCTCGTAATTGCTGGCTCCTAAGCGAAATCCTCCACCTTGGACCACAAACCCATCCACTGACCGATGGAAAAACGTATTCGTATAAGCTCCACTCGTAACATAACTCAGAAAATTCGTACGGGTCACTGGCGTGCGATTGCTGAACATCGCGAAGTCCATCACAATCGGAATTCCACCGCTATTGTATTGCGATGTAAACCTCACCACTTGGTTATCGATCAACTCAGTGCCAAAAACACTATTGAGAGCAATCGTGCGCGGCCCACGGCTGGCAGGTTCGGTAAGATTGGCCATCGGAGTATTTAGCACAGGCAAAACCTCTGCACGCAAGGCAGGAGCAAGGGAAATCAGCAAGAAGGGCAATACTCGACATTTCATAGGGTTTCAGAAGTCAATCTCAACCACATCATACTGAAAACAGCCGAAAACTCAAGGAAGAATCGAAGTAAGATTCCTCTCCAGGGAATTTCTGACAACTTCCGATCTGTCCCAACGTATGGAACAGAATGAATCGACGTCAACTGTTACAATCGCTGGCTGCACTCCCTTTGACTAGCATGGGCCAAGAACTTTTGGCGGAAAACACAATCACTTTGCCAGCCCCAACGCTCGGCGATCCCGCCAAGGGCTGCGAAGAGGGCTGGACCATCGCGGTTTTACCCGATACCCAAAACTACGCGAAGTTTGGCAAAAATCAGCAACACTTTGAGCGCATGACCGATTGGCTCATCGAACATCTCGAAGCTTGGAAAATCAAGCTAGTGATGCACGAGGGCGACTTCGTCGAACAAAACAACATTGCCGTGGGTGGCGGCCAAGGATGGGGAGATCAAAACTCGACCGAACAATGGAAAAGTGCGCAACAAGCACTGCGTAAGCTCTACGGCAAAGTGCCGACGATTTTCGCCACAGGCAATCACGACTACGGCATTCGCAATGCCGAAACGCGCGAATCGCAATTCCCCGCTTATTTTCCGGTTACCGCAAATCCCCTCGTCTCCGATGGCAAGGGCGGCGGTATTTTGATCGAATGTGCGTCCAACGCGCTTGGCGAGAAAACCCTCGAAAACGCGGCTTACGAAATGGATGAACCAGATGGCCGCAAACTCTTGATCATCGCGCTCGAATGGGGTCCACGCAAGGCGGTGGTCGAGTGGGCCTTGCAGCTTTGCCAGCAAGAAAAATACCGCACACATTTTGGCATCTTGCTCACTCACGATTTCATCATCCCCGGCGACAAGCGCGATGGCCAAGATGGCAATCGCAAACGCTCGGGCAATCCGCACACCTACCGCACCGGCAAGGAGGGAGATACCCACGATGGCGAGGATCTCTGGCAACAACTCGTCTCGCGCACGCCGCAGATCAAATTGGTGCTCAATGGCCACGAAATGGGCGCGCATGTGGGCCGCCGCAGCGACAAAAACCTCGCGGGAAATCTGGTGCATCAGATGCTTTTCAACGCGCAAGGATTTGGCGGTGGCTCAGATGAAAAGGGCAATGGCGGCGATGGTTGGCTGCGTTTGCTGACGTTTTCCGCCGATGGCAAAACTCTGGCTGTGCGCACCTTCTCGCCGCTCAAACTCGATGCCGGAGCATCGCCGTGGTGGGATCATCCGCAATGGAATTTTACCCTTCCTCTTGCTTGATGATCAAGTGCGTTCGATTCACTTTCCAGTTGGTATTTTTCCCTGAACTGCTAGTTTTTTCCCGATGACAGCCCCTGAGTGCCCCGATTGCCCGAAAGTAACCGATGAACACGGAGTGAATCCGGCATCGATCGAAGAACAACTCCGTTACGAACTCGAATTCAGCGAGCGCTCGTTTTTATCGGGGCCGCGTTCGCGACTGTCCGATCTCGGCACATTGTTCAAGGTTGCGTGGGATTTCATTCGCGCCTTTCGCGTGCTGCATTTCGTCGGCCCCTGCGTAACGATTTTCGGCTCGGCGCGCACACCTGAGGGCACCACGTATTACGAGTTGGCTCGTAAAATGGGCGCACGCATGGCGAAGATGGGCTTTACGGTCATGACCGGCGGCGGTCCAGGAATCATGGAGGCGGGCAATCGCGGAGCCTTCGAGAGCGGCGGCCGAAGTGTCGGTGTCAATATCCAGTTACCCTTTGAGCAAAAAGGCAATCCTTACGTGGATCGTGAGGTCACCATGCGCTACTTTTTCACCCGCAAAACCGTGCTGATCAAGTATTCCTATGCCTTTGTGGTCATGCCTGGAGGCGCGGGAACACTCGATGAAATGTTTGAGACCATGACCTTGATCCAAACCGGAAAACTGCGCAATTTCCCCATCGTGTTGATGGGCAAAGAGTATTGGAAGCCGTTGATGGATATGATCGACCGCATGGTAGATGAAGGCATGATCAGCCCGGAAGACCCCGATTTGATTTTCTTCACCGATGATGTCGAAGATGCCGCAGACCACATCGAACGCCACGCCGTGCGACAATTTGCCCTGCGCCGGAAAATCATCCCGAGCAGCATGAGCGTGCTCGGTGAGAAAACTTTGGTCAAATAATCACTCATCCATGAAACGTAGAAATTTCCTCACCAGTTCCCTCGCCCTCAGCGCTCTGAGCGTGCAGGCTCAAGAAAGCAAGGCTACCACCGAAAAATCGGCCGAATCCGTCTTGCGCGGAGCCCCCGTGATCTCTGGCCCTGATCCCACATCTCTCGCGATTTTGCAAGCGGTGCGTGGTCCAGCCTCGGGCTATGCCGAAATTTCACTCAACCAAGGCGCATGGCAAAAAGTCTTGCCCGAGCGAAATGGCTTGGTGGCGTTGGAAGAACATGTGCTGAAGTTTTATCTGCCAAACATCGCCCCTGGCACCGAACTGCGCTATCGCGTGACCGCATCCACTGCCACGTATAAAAATGCCTATCAAATCACTCGCGGCAAATCGGAAACATCAGACACCTATCAACTCACCACACTTGATCCGCAGAAAAAAACGACTCAATTTATTATCTGGAATGACACCCACGAAAACCTTGAAACGATTGGTCCACTCCACGAGCTTACGCTGAAGGCCAAGCCCGATTTCCTCGTTTGGAATGGCGACCAAACCAATGATGTCTATGCTGCCGAAAAAATGGCAGAGCAATACCTGTCGCCCGGTTCCTTACCCATCGCCAGCCACTATCCCCTCGCCTACTTGCGTGGCAACCACGACCTACGCGGGCCTGCCGCGCGTCTTGTCGAACGTTTTACTCATGCTCCCGGCGAAGACTTTACCTATGCCTTCCGCAGCGGTCCGGTCGCCTGCCTTGCGATGGATACGGGCGAGGACAAACCCGACGATCATCCGGTTTTTGCTGGAATGGTTGGCTGCGCGGCCATGCGTGCTCGCCAGACCAAATGGCTCGAAAAGATCATCACGGAATCGTGGTTTCAGAGCGCTCCCTACAAAATTCTCTTTTGCCACATCCCGCTTTGGTGGGAGGATGAAGTCACCGACCATGGCTACTATTGGTTCCAAAAACCATGTCGTGAGGCCTGGCTCGATCTCCTTGTCAAAGCTGGCATCCAATTGGTCATTTCGGGACACACGCACCAAACCAGTTTGTTGCCCAAGACCGCTGAGCGCCCGATCCCACAATTGATTGGCGGAGGACCGAAAAAGGAATCAGCCACCATCACGCAGATTGTTGCCGATGAGAAAAAACTCACAGTCATCATGAAAAAACTCAATGGTGAACTCGTGCATGAACTCAGTGTAGATCCGACATGAGACCAGTGATCGAAGTTTGTGTTGACCGCATTGATTCCGTCGTCGCCTGTGCAAAAGCAGGTGTCGATCGCATCGAACTCTGCGCGGCATTGAGCGAAGGTGGCCTCACTCCATCCATCGGATTTCTTCGCCAAGCGCGACAAATTTTTCGCGGCAAAATCATGATGATGATTCGCCCACGGGCTGGGGATTTCCTCTACCATAGTGATGAAATTGAAGTCATGAAAGAAGACATCGCCCTTGCGAAATCGAACGGTGCCGATGGCATTGTCTTCGGTTGTTTGCTCGAAGATGGCAACATTGATGCGCCCTTGTGCCGCGAATTGATCGAAGATGCAGGCACCCTGGATGTCACCTTTCACCGCGCCTTCGATGTCAGCGCCGACCTTGATGTTTCGCTCGAAACTTTGATCGAACTCGGAATTCCACGAGTTCTCACCAGCGGTGGTCAGCCCGATGTTTGGCGCGGTCGCGATGCCCTGCAATCGCTCGTTCGTCAAGCCAACGGGCGCATTGCCATTCTAGCCGGAGGCGGTGTTACCGCAGATCGTATTCCCGAACTCATCGCAGCCACTGGTTTGCGCGAAGTCCATCTTTCCGCACGCACCTCGCGAGCCAGCGCCATGCAATTTCGCCGCGATGACATTCCGATGGGGGCCAACCAAATCATGGCCGAGTATGAACATCGCAGCGCCAATCTCGATCTTTTGAAAAACCTCTGCCAATCCTGACGTTTCTTCTGTTATGAAAATTTCCTTCCATGCCCGATTGCTCACCTACGCGGCAGTGCTTGCCTACGTGGCACTCGATCTTTTTGCCTTTCGCGGACCACTTCGGCATTCCATCGATAGTCGCAAAATCGACAGTCCCGAGTCGATCGAACGCGCCAAGCAAACGGGACTCGTAGCCCTCGTACTCGGGCGCGCCATCCATACCGCCCAATTGGAGCGCGCAGCTCAAGAACGGGCATGGATGGAAGGGAAAACATGGAACGATGTGCCTGCGGCCCAACGCAAACTCATTCGCAAAGCATGCCTCGGTGACCTCATCGACCACCAACTGATTCGCTCCAAAATCGCAGCAAATAAAGATGCCCTGCGCGCCTCAGAAGAAGAAATCAACCAACGCTATGCTCAACTGCTCGCCCGCTTTTCTTCCAAAGATGAGCTTGAGAAATCGATGAATCAGCAAGGCATTGTCTCCGAGCAAGAACTTCGCCTCAGACTCGCCGCGCAGATCGAGATGGAAAAATACATCGAGCGCCAACTGCAACCACTCATCGCGGTGAGTGAAGATGAGATCACTGGTTTCTATCAAAAGCACGTCAAGGAATTACAAAACCCAGCAATGGCCAAGGTGCGGCACATTTTTTTCGCGACTCTCGAGAAAGATCCCGCAGCTGTGAAAACCACAGCAGAGCAAGCGATAGCAGCTCTCACCAGCAAACAAAAAACCTTCGAGCAACTCGCTGGCGAACTCAGTGACGATCCCAAAAGCAAAACAGCGGGCGGCTTGTTAGGATGGATTGAGCCATCGCGCATGCCCGCAGATTTTGCCATCCCCGTCATGGCCATGACAGTCAATCAGCCAGCTCTGCTTCAAACCAAACTCGGTTGGCATGTGGTAGAAGTGTTAGAAAAACGCGATGCCACACCCCGCGCCATCGAGCAATGTCGCGAGGAAATCATCACCGCTTTGCAAAACGGCAAACGCCAACCGGCACTTGAAAACCTGCGTCAAGCCATACGCAATGACCACCGCCAACACACTCACATCTACGACGTAGTTCTCGATAGCATGCCGTGAACAAATGCTCGCTAGAACCAATCAGTCAATCATGATGAATCTGTAATTCTTGGCTTCATCATTCTCGATTCTCAGAGTCATCGCCCTGAGTGATCGATGGCACAATATCAATCGGTGATTTGTTCGTATCGATGTTTTCGATCGACTTCGATTCATCCTGCACAGGCACAACCTTGATCTCGACTTGCACCGGTACGGCACGGAGGCCCTCGATGATTTGCTTCATCTGATTCACCGTTGTTTCTGCTAGATTCTGCGGCTGCGCATAGCGACTGCCGACATCTTGAATGCCTGCTCGGATGGCATCTAGGCCATCGGTAAATTGGCTCATCTGCGCGACCACGCGAGCCACAGGATCGCTCTCGCCCGCACCACCTAACAACTTTTTCTTGTTGAATTCTTTTTTGATTTCCGTCCAACGAGTGAGTTGCTTTTCATCAAGTAGGCCCAAAATTTCATGCAGCTTGAGCACGTTTGCCTCGGCAGCATTGGTAAGGTTTTGTGATTCACCACGATAGTGATCCATGATGATTTGCTCAATTTCAGCCTCGCTCATGAGTGGCAGGATTTTTTCGGCAATGCGATTCATGTTCCGATACGATCCTTGCAGTCGAAAGCTCGGCTCGGTGCGGTAGCTATCCTCCTGAGCCGCGCTGCGAATGTATTCTTCGTTGACGCGACTGATCACATCGCGCACTCGCAGTAAGTGCTTGGTAACGGCAAGCATTTCTTCGATTTCGGTTGGCGTATGATTGCCCTCGAAATCAGCACCGTCTCGCGAGCCCGTCTGAGCCACACGCATCAGCACATGAATGTCCTTAGGCGAGCGTGAGGCAAGCTTCGATAGAATCGGATTGGATGTGAGTGCATTCTCAATGTAGCTGGCTTTGAATGCATCACTGTGGCCCCCGAGAATGTCGCCAAGGTTGTAGGTATCGGCACGGTTGGCTAGCATGTCAGGAATCTGAAACTTGCTGCCAGTCTCGGTGTAGGGATTGCCCGCCATGACTACCACTACTTTTCGTCCTCGCAGGTCATACGTTTTTGCTTTGCCCTGATAGACGCCCTCGATCTTGCGCTGACCATCGCAAAGACTGATGAATTTTTGCAAAAACTCGGGATTGGTGTGTTGAATGTCATCGATGACGATCATCACGTTATCTCCCATTTCCAGTGCGAGATTGAGCCGCTCGATTTCCTCGCGAGCAGCGGCATTCGGCGCTTCACCTGGATCAAGCGATGTCACATTGTGCCCGAGAGCAGGACCATTGATTTTGATGTAGGTGATGCCGAGACGATCAGCGATGTATTCAACCAAGGTCGTCTTACCGTAGCCCGGTGGTGAAATCAACAAGAGCAAGCCCATGCGATCCGTCCGTGTTTGCGCGCCCGTAGCACCGAGTTGTTTTGCGAGATTGTCACCAATCAAGGGCAGATAGACTTCATCAATCAAACGATTTCGCACAAAAGCACTCATTACCTTGGGCTTGAAGCTCTCAAGGCGCATGCCTTGTCGTTTGTCGGCAATCAAACGATGTTTGTATTTGGTAAATGACTCATAGCGCGGCACATCGATGCGGCGGAATTGCTCCAACCGCATGCGTAGTGCGTGATAATCAGATCGATAACTTGAGGCCTCGATCAATGGATGCGAGCCTAACAATGAATCGATGCGCAGATTCGTATCAACATCGACTACGGCTCGGCTATCGTATAATGGATAGAGTCGATGAGCTGCGGCCTCGATCAACCATGCCATGTGTGGTGTTTCAGAGGAAGATGATGGAGGCAATTCAGTGGCTGCTCTGAACCAATCGAGGACGACGCGAAAACGCGCATCGAGGTCTGATTCGTAGGCGGCGAGGCTTTTCTCGAATGCTGGCTCTGCGAGTTTTTCGATGAGCTTCCGTTGAAACTGCTTCGCGTATTCGTGCGCGAGCGGCGAGACCACAAACGCCATGCCATTGAGCAATGATTGATAAAGAAATGCAGCGGCTGGCTGAACTTGTTGAACGGCATCGTCACCAGCACTCGTGGCGCAGATTCGCGCTGAGTGAGAGTTTCCCAAATAGGCAGTCAAACCAGTCTCGAGCCAATCCAAAAGCTCATGACGTCCACTTTGCATTGATCCTAGAGCTGATGCGGCACGTAGGGCATCAATGCGCATTTGAAAAGCGCTTCGCTCCGCCCATTGATACCAGAAAACCATAGCCAAGGATCGAGCATCGGGGCCAAAACGCGCCATGCCTAACTTCTCACGCATCGGGCTCAGCATCTTGACGAACTGCACGGCATCAGCATCATGGATGCCTTTGATGTATCCTTCTGTTGCTCGCTCTTGCATGAAAGATTGCAAGCCAGCAAGCGGTTCCGCCGAAGGTATTCCCCTTTCCAAAAACATCCACGCTAAGTATTCAGCGCGATAAACCAACGGTGATTCACTGATCACTTCTCGATTCCACAAATCACGTGCCGCATTGAATTCTTCATCGATGATCGGCTCAAGGAACTTCGTGCCAGAAAGATGAAATGCCATCTGCTCATCGTGTGGCACCACGGTAAGTTCAAGGGCCTGCGTGTTGACGCTAAACTTGTGCTTGCCGATTTGGATCGAAGCACCACCGTCAGCAAACAATTCACGCTTATCCTTGAGCTGCCTTACTGAATCCTCACGTAAGGTTTTCAAACGAGTTTCGATGTCATCGGCCTTTACCGAATCACCCAACGAATGCAACTCCGCGATGATTTCGCGCAATTTCTCGACCATCAAATCCCCAGCAAAATAACCTTGGATTTCATCAGGCTCCGAGAACGTTGCCACGCGGCTGCGCATGCCCTGCAAAATTCTTTCTGCCGAACGGAGTAATCCGCCAGCGCGGCGACCACGCGCCTCAAGTAGCTGTGCACGGCGACCATCAAGAGCAGAGTAAATCTCATCGCGCTTGGCACCGAGTTGCTCCACGTAGTCATCGAACTCGGAAAATTTCCCTTCGAGTTCTTCGACTTGCACCATCAACTTCGTGAGTGCCTCATCACACTTCGCAGGAGAATCTGCGAGATCGAGATAATTGGCCGTAGCTTGAGATAACAGATGCAATCGAGCCGCGAACTCCGCCTGTGATTCCCCACGAGAAAGCTCTTTGCGTTTGTTACGCACCGCCGCCCGCACGCCATTCAACCTCGCATAGAGCGCGGAAATTTTCTCGACAATGGCAGTCGTCTGCACCGGGTCTTTGATCTTTAGCCCGCCGACGACATCGATCAGCATCTCCAACTCAGCCGCAGCTTGATCCAGTGCTTCTAACGATTGATCCGCAGCGACACTGCCCTTGATGTTCGGAATCTGTGTTTCCTGTTGATCGATCGAAGCCGCATAACTTGCGAGAGCCTTATCTGTACCGAGGAAATTCACCGTGCGCTCGCTGACGAGATCACTGGCCTCCACCAGCTTGCCTTCTAGCTCGGTGACCACCGCAGGATCGACATAGCGCACATCTTTGAGGCCGATCACTTCGCCTCGTAGCTTGCGGATGTTGGTAAGAAGATGAACAAATGCCGTCATCTCATCGGCGATGGTCGTCTTCGAGGTGGAAGAGATTTTTTCAACTTGCGCGCGCGCATCCGCCGTCTTCTGCGTAGCCGTCTGGCGGAGTTGCGTGACTTTTTCAAATTCACCCACCGCCGATTGCGCAGCTCGCTTAATTTCACGCAATGGTTCGGACAACTTCTGGCATTCCTCTGAGTCTAACCAAAAGTATGCATCCAACAAGTCACCCGAATGTTTCCCGAGATCGAGATAAAGACCCGAGAAACTGTCATCCTTCGAGACTAAGGTCAAGATGGCCCGGCATTCTGACATCGCTCGGACTAACTCCGAGTTCCCAATTTTGAACAAAAAGCTATCAGGTTTTTTAGCCGTCTTTGCCGCAAAGCTTTCGTTGTAATAGGGTGTTTGCCAAACTTGCAGTGCATGATAACGCTGCGGGTCTTCATTGCCACGGAAATACACCATTGTTCCATCGGCAAAAATCGACACGCCAGCACAGATCGTCGGCGTCTCCACAGCCATCTTCACACGATTGTAGGAGAGCAAAACATAATCAGCTAACTCACGATTGTGGAAGACAAACAAAACGTCTTCACCATTGGCGCTGACTACACGTCGCTCGAAGCGCATGTTTGCAATGCCATGATCGAATGTCTTGATCTCGCCAGTTTGCAAGACATAGCCGTTTGCGAAAATGACACCTTGGTCTTCAGGTAAAAGCACGCAGGAGGCCCCGATGCCATCGATACGCGCCACCGTATTTGTTTTCTGATTGAACACCAAATAGCGATGCAGTGATTCTCGATATGGCAACACCTTCAGCAGAATCAACGAACCAACTATGGCGTAAAAAATTTCTGAGTCATCGAGTGTTTGATCAGGGTCCGTCACCGGTTCACTGTAAATCCCCTGCCCGGTGTTGGTGTTATCCTCGATCTTAATCGTTAGATCGCCACCAACGGTTTCGACAAAAACTTTATCCTCGATGGAAATGTGCGGATGCAGACCACCGCGCTGCATATCGCGATGGGCACGTATCCAGGTAAATTCTTGCTGCGTGGGATAGACATACTCGTGATCGAATCGATTGCCGAGATAGCTCAGCGTGCCGTCGCCATTGATCAGCCACTTGAAAACCT
>JBIIAI010000048.1:0-20679 GCA_044239965.1 Akkermansiaceae bacterium | reverse complement strand
GCGGATCTCGCGAAGAGTGGTCGTGCGCTGGGTGATGTGGATTTTATCGCGATTCTTGAATCTTTCGTGCGTGCTTTGCCCCACATGACCTTGGGCACGATGGATGGATTTTTCACCAAAATCGTCAAAGCATTCCCTCACGAGTTGGGTATTTCCTCTGGCACCTTTCAATTGATCGAAGGGGCGCAGGCGGAGACGATGCAGGAGAATTTGCTGCAAAGCATTTTGCAAAACGAGCTGAGTGAAGAGGAAGCGCAATCATTTTACGAAGCCTTTCGCAAGTCCTTGATGGGGCGCGAAAGTTTCACGATCCGAGCTCGATTGAGCGAATACGCGGCACTGTGGCACAAGGAATGGCGCAGCGGTGCAGATGCACTTGCTTGGGGGCCCGATGCACTTGCGGGTGGGGGATCGGTATCGGAGTGGAATCAGCAACGCCCGTTGTTTTACGAAAAGTTGTTAGGCACAGCTGATTTGATCGTTTTTACTCACGGCAGCCAGAAAAAATCATGGACTACCCTCTGCGAAAATCTGGGCAATCACAGTACGGGCAGTGGCGTGATCGGTAAGGGCGGAACGCTGTTAGGAAAAATCATCGATTCGTTAGAGCAAGGCGCCAAGGATTCGATCACGGTGAAGCTCTACAAAGATTTTACCATTCCCTTCGAAGTGGTGCAGCTGCTTTCGGATTGCCTGCTTTGTGCTGCCAAAGCGGAAATGGCCAATGCTTGTGAGAGCACGCAAGCGGTGCGTGATGTGATCGCTCTTTACGATGATGTCTGCCAACGACGACTCCGGCAAAAAGGTCTTTTTCGCTTTGATGATGTCAAGGTGTTGATGGGATCATGGTCGCAGCAAGAAGACCAGCGCCTGATGCGCGAGGCATTGGATTTTCGCCTGCACTCGCAATACGGCCACTGGTTGCTCGATGAATTCCAAGATACCAGTCGCACCGATTGGGCGGGGCTTTTTCCTTTGATCGACGAGGCCGCTACTGATGACGAAGGTAGCTTGTTTATTGTGGGTGATAAAAAGCAAGCGATCTATGGCTGGCGAGGTGGCGATGTTCGCTTGTTCGATGAAATTCGTGCGCGCTACCAAGATCGTTTCGCCATCGAGACCATGCCCGAGTCCTATCGCTCGGCATCGGAAGTTCTCGATTTGGTCAATCGCATCTGTGGCAATCAAAGCACTCTCGCAAGCATGTATCCCGCGGCTGCGGCGCGCTGGGAATGGCAAGAGCATACTGCGGCGCGCGTGGATTTGCGTGGCCATGCCCGCGTCGAGATGGTCGATTGTGAGGAGGATGCTGATGCGCGGCTTGCTCGCATGGTTAGCATCATGCGCGAGATCGGGATTGGAGATAAGGCGTTAAGTTGTGGTGTGCTCGTTCGCACGAATCAGGAAATGTTAGAGATTGCCGATTACCTGCGCGAGCAAGGTTTTCGGGTGATCGAAGATGGCACTCGCGAGCCCGCTCAGGACAATCCACTGGGAGTGGCGCTTCACCAACTTCTGCGCTGGCTCGCTGATCCAGCCGATTCCTTTGCTGCTGAGACGCTGGCGATGTCGCCGATTTGGGCGCAGCTCCTCGCTGCAAATGCCGATGATCCCTGGTCCCACGCGCACCGCATCGCTCATGAGGCAGGCTTCGCTGGTCTGGCAGAATTTCTTTTTGCGAGCCACTGGCAAAATCTTTCTGCCTTTGGAAAAAATCGCGTGCTCGATCTGATTCAAGCTCTGCGAGGCATCGATCAAAGCGCTGGAGCATCGGCGAAAAGCGCTGCCGATTGCTTGGAAAAATTTAGTGTTAGCCAAAGCCCAGGCTCCGCACACATCCAAGTGATGACCATTCACAAAGCGAAAGGCTTGGGTTTTGATGTGGTATTCTTGCCGCTCATTTCCCGTTCGAGCATCCCTGATGCAGGAAATTTCGATATCGCACGTGCCGAGCATTGGATCTGCAAAACGCCACCACAGTGGGTCCGCCAACTCCTGCCGCCTTTGCAACGCGCAGAAGAAGAATGGACCGCTCAGCAACAATATGAAGCCATGTGCCTGCTCTACGTAGCGCTCACTCGCGCCAAACGTGGCCTCTATGTGCTACTGGATCGCAAACCCATCAAAGACGATAACAATTCTTTCGCCGCCTGGATCACCGACTCTTGCCCGGGTGAAGGTGAGCTCATCTTTGAATCTGGCAGCCTTGATTGCTATGCATCGATTGCCGATCGTGAAGAAATCATTGTCACTCCACGACCGTTACTTGGTCCTGCGATTCTGCGCCAACGCTCCCATACCGCATCACACCGTGCTGCTGCATCGAGTAGTTCGCAACAAGCGCTCGACTACGGAACCGCAACGCATGCCTTATTCGAAAAAATTTCCTGGCTGGATGACGACACACCTGATCTCACAAGTCTTCCGCCCGCATTGAAAAAAGCTCTGCAGCAAACTGATGTCGTTTCCTTGCTTTCGAGAAAACAACGCAATATCGAGCTGCTGCGCGAGATTCCGATCGAAGGACGTGTCAATGGTCAATGGCTTCGCGGTGTCATCGATCGTCTCCATCTTCATCGCGATGCCGCAGGCCTACTCCAACGCATCGACATCATCGATTACAAAACCGATCAAGATGACGCTCCCGCTGCACTACGCACTCGTCATGCAGCTCAATTTCATGCCTATCGCACTCTCTGTGCCAAGGCCTTCGGTATTTCGACCAAATCCATCCACTGCTATCTTATCGCCACTCATCGCGGTGCAGTGATCGAGATGGCGGAGTAAATCAACTTCTCATCAAACAGCATCGGCTGATGAGAAATCTTCGGCGCGCGTGCGATAGCTTTCTACGGCGCGGCTCCACGCAGAGTGCATTTGCTCGAAGGGCAGTGACCATACGTTGCGATGCATTTGCAGCATTCCCTGAGCGCTATACATCACCTCTGCCATTTCATTTTTCTGCAGAGAATCAGGTCCGTTGACTAACCATTTTTCTAACAACTCAGTGGGGATTTCATCGTTGTCTGGGTCCAACAACGAAACGTGTACGCCGTTGACATAGGGATCGACCACAGCAGCCATCGCGCCTTCGCGCTGTGGCGCGTGCGCCGTTAATGCGAGATCGACCGCTGCGCTGGAGCCGTCAGCCAAGCGAATCACTTCGGGTGTTAGCGTTTCTTCAGGCGTTGCCAAAATGCGCTGTCGTTGCAGAGCCCTTCCATAGCGTGAGCGACTGGTCCACACCGAGACGTGTGCCGAAAATACCAAGCCTACCAAAATCGGCGACATCCATAGGAAAAAGGATTTGCCAATGTACCATGCGAGCGCTGACCAGGCGATGCCTAACACAATCGCGGGTCCATGATAGCGGATCGCCTCACTCCACGTCGTGCCATCGGTCTCGCGAGTCTGGTTGCCCCAATTTACCGAGCGTCCTAACACCATGCCCAACACCATCAGCGTGTGCGATACCATGATCGATGGTGCCAATAGGGCCGACAAAAGTGCCTCCAAAAACACCCCAATGGTAAGAGAGAAAATGGAGCCGAAGCCGCGTCGCACTCGCGGTTGAAACAGCATGCCGAGATAGGCTAACACCTTGGGCGCAAATAGCAAAATTAAGACAAATCCCGCCAGATACCAAGCTTGCTCGGCACCATTCAGTCCGAGGTATTTCCCCACGAATCCATCATACGGCAACTGGCTCAAATCACTGGTGCGGAAATCCCACGCTACCCATGTGCTGATCAACAAAAACAAAAACCACACCGGACTGCCAAGATAGGCCATGATGCCCATGAAAAGGTGAGCGCGACTAGGGAAGGGGAACTTTCTGGCAAATACCAGCCACATGTGCTGCAAATTTCCTTGGCACCAACGGCGGTCGCGTTTCAAGTGATCGATCAATGTGGGCGGCGCTTCTTCGTAGGTACCTTCGATGTCCCAAGCCAGCCAGACTTCCCAACCAGCCTTCACCATCAAGGCGGCTTCGACGAAATCGTGACTGAGAATTTTTCCGCCAAAAGGCTCTTTCCCCGGCAATGCGGGCAGTTCACAGAACTCCGAAAATGGCTTCACGCGGATCAACGCATTGTGGCCCCAGTAACTGCCTTGGCCAAGTTGCCAAAAATTCAAGCCGCGAATGAAAAGGGGCCCGTAGAGCCGCATCGCAAACTGCTGCAAGCGCGTGAACACCGAACTGCCGCGAATCAACTTTGGTGGTGTTTGCAAAATCCCCAAACGCGGATTCACATCCATCACACGGCACATCGCCACAATGTCGCGACCTTCCATCAGGCTATCAGCATCCAGCACGAGCATGCCCTCGTAGCGTCCGCCCCAGGTCTTCACAAAGTCGCCGATATTTCCCGCCTTACGGTTCTCATTGATACGGCGGCGGCGATAAAAGATCCGTCCGAAGGCATTGAGCTTGCGGCTCATGTTCGTCCATGCGACTTCTTCCTCGACCCACAGATTCAACTGCGTTGTGTCACTGAGAATGAAAAAATCGAATGAGGCCAGTCGCCCCGTCGCCTCAATGGACCGATAGATCGCCTCCACCCGAGCGCAGACTTTCACGATGTCTTCGTTGTAAACAGGCATCACCACCGCGTAACGATGCGCTAGTGCTGTGTCACCGCCTCGGGTGAATTGGGTGATTTTCACGGAGCGCCACGAGAACAACCAATCCCAGACACCTGCGAGCGCATGAAACGAACCTAAGACCAGCAAGCTATTCAGTAGGGCAAAAATCCCTAACAAAAGGATGTGCGATTTGTGAAAACCCTGGCGATTGAAAAGATCCGCCATCCACAATACGGCGCTCAAATTCACCAGCACTACGGTGCCGAAAAAAAACATCCGCCGCAGCTTCGCTCGCAAGGGGCTGACCAATGTCGGCGCGCACTCAGGTGGCGAAATTTGCGGCATTTCTTGGCCAGGATCCGTCGCAGCTTCCGCAGGTTTTCCCTCTTCAATCGGTGCCGTAGGATTCGTAGCTGACCCCGCCACTACGTGGGCGAAGTTCGCCTGCTCTGGACGGTTATCCTCATTCTGATATTCGTTTTCTAACATGTAAGCGGTCCTATTCGATCATCCCTTCCACATCAACCAGACCATCGCAGCGATCGCCGCAAGAATCCCCGCGTAGTACAATTTTTTCATCAATGGTCGGCGCTCCATCATGCCGAACCATTGCGCCGCACCGCTGCCGAGAGCATTGAGCTCTAGAGGCTGTGGTGTCATGGTCAGTGCTGCGAACTGTGGTCCTGCCGCAAGGTAGGATGAACGCATTTTTTGTACGAATGGTTCAGGCCACGGTGATTGAGTCAAAAAAACCGGCTGCCATTTTCCTGGCATGTCCGCCAGCAAAAGCGCCAAGCGCCCACGCGCTGCAAGTCGATTGTTTTGCAGTTCCACGTCTAACACGTTCGAGGTCCAATCGGCCACAGCTTTTAGCGTCTCTTCCATCGCCAACACCCGCGGTGCCTTTTGCGGTTCATGCGCCTGGCGGTCCGAGGCGCGAAACAAAATCGCCCGCACCATGTCTGCCACCAGCAGACGATTCCGCAATTGCAGAGCGCGCAAGTAGCACTCCACAGAAATGTATGCTTCCTCCCATTCCGCGAGTTCCATTTCACTCAGCGGACGCAAGCTGGTCATGGCTGAATTCGATATACCCATGTTTCTGTTAGGTGATCTTCTCCTTTTTTCAAGCCACAACGCATCTCGGCAGGCCCCACATCTGACAGCTTACCGCCTTCCTTTTTCGGTGAGAGTAGGATCCCGACGCGCCAGCGATCACCCTCCATTTTCTGAACGTTGGCAAATTTCACCTTCATCTTCTCGCCAGCCTCGCCACAAATTTCAATCTGCGGCGTCAATTCTGCGGCATCTTTCACCTCATTCAATTGACCACCAGCAAACTCCACGATCACCGTGCGTTGATCCGGTTCCCACTCATGCACGCCTGTGCGCGTCGCCACCACATGGCCGCCGGCATTCGCAAGATCACCGCGCAAGGTCCAGTGCTGCTTGTAGGAAAATTCATAACGCTGACCAGGTTGCGGCGTCTCATCAGGCACCCACGTCGCTACGATGTTGTCATCTAGTTCGCGCACTGTAGGAATCTCCATCAACATCACCTTGCCCTTACCCCAATCATTCGTCGGCTCGATCCATACCGAGGGACGCAAATGATACGCCGCTTCGCCATCTTCATAAGCAGAAAATCGACGATCGCGCTGCGCGAGGCCAAATCCCTTCACGTGATCGCCTGCAAAAAAACTAAAGTCCAGCCGCCCCGTATCATTGGTGATCGGCCGCCATACTTTTTCTCCAGATGCCATGTGAATCACCAAACCATCTGAGTCGTGCACTTCGGGGCGGAAGTCATCGAAACGACGCTTCGAGTTCTCGCCAAACCAATACATGCTCGAGAGCGGAGCAACCCCAAAACGTTTCACCGCCTTGCGAGGGAAAAGCACCGCCTTCACCGAGACCACCGTATCATCACCCGGCACAATCGAGAGCTCATATGCTCCTGCAACCGAGGGGCTGTCGAGCAATGCAAACAAATGCACCTCCTTCGAACCCTCTTGAGGCTTGCCTAACCAAAATTCGGAAAAACGTGGAAATTCCTCCGGTCCGCCATCGGCACCCGTATCGATCGCCAAACCACGCGCCGAGAGACCATATCGCGTTTCCTTCCCCAGAGCACGCCAATAGCTCGCGCCTTGAAACACCGCGAACTCATCGATCGGCCCCTTGCCTGCAAAATCTGTCAGAAACTTAAATCCCGCCCAGCCTGCTTCACCGCGCATTTCCGTGTGATCGCCCACCAGATCGTCATACTCGAAGTAGTCCTGCGAGAAACGAATTTCTTGCTGATGTGTATCTGTGAACTCGTGCAACAGCACCGGCTCACGAAACAAATACCCCGGATGAAAAAACTGCGCGCGGAACGGCAACTTGTCAGCTCCCCATAGCGAGCGCTCAGGCTGGAACCGGATGCCGCGGTATTGATCATAGGTCAATCCCTTCATCCATCCCGGCAAAGCCTCCTTATCTACGGCTTGATAATCCTTCGCCGCCAAAGCCTTCGCTTTTTCTTCGATGGAGGCAAAGGTTACTTCTCCGCGCTCCCATGCACCCACGGATAAAGGAAGTGCAAGGGGGAAGAGACAAACAACACTCGCAAGTGCAGAAGATGGATGCGTCATATAGCTGAGAAAAAATTGTCACATACGGAGCCTAACGTCAAGACCTTGATTTGTCAGTGTCATGTGATCCTATTCGGTCGCATAAACGCCCAAAAACAATGAGCCGCTGTTTTTGCAACAGCGGCTCATTACTTTACAAAACACTAACTCACACAAAATTAGTTTACGGCCACAGCGGAGGATCCTGTTTCGCCTGTGCGAATGCGGATCGCTTCTTCCACGTGGGAGATGAAAACTTTTCCGTCACCGATCTTGCCGGTGTTTGCGCTCTTCACAATGGCTTCGGCCACGGAGGCTGCCTGACCATCATCGACAATGATGTCAATTTTGACTTTTGGAAGGAAATCGACGGTATACTCGGAACCACGGTAGATCTCCGTGTGACCTTTTTGGCGCCCGAAGCCTTTCACCTCAGTAACGGTCATTCCTTGCACTCCTACTTCCGCAAGAGCTTCTTTGACTTCTTCGAGTTTGAACGGCTTGATAATTGCTTCAATTTTTTTCATGATTGTTCAGGTTGTAAATAAATTCTAGCACACCGCGTGCCAAGTAGCAAATTCTTGCAAAAATACGCTGAATGAGTCGTCCGCAGCCTTGATTTGATCGAAGATTCCCTTCATGGCATGATGAGAAAATTTCAATTAGCGAGACCGAGTTCCGACTCCGCCGCTATCCAATCAGCCATCGGGTCATCTGGCAAGCCCTCATTGCGTCTCTCGCACCATTTGAAGAATGCGGCTTGCTGGATTGCAGCCTCGGACCAACCAAGAGTTGCCGCTTCTGGGCTGGTAGCGGGGGCATCTGGAGTCAGCTTCGGTCGGCTTACCCGAGCGGATTTTTTGGCTGCTGGCTCCTTCTTGGTTGCCTTATTAGGCTCAGCGGCTTGGGCAACCGGCGCCGATTTGGTCGCCGCTTTGGTTGTGCGTGGAGTAACTGGTTTTTTCGCACCAGATCCCGTTGCGGTTTTGCCGGTGTTACCTGTTTTTTGGGACTTCGCTTTTTCTTTCATGATTTCGTTGGTTGTTTCTCGATCAATTTCCAGCAAATTCCGTACCAGCCCGCATTTTGCTCATTTTTTTGCGGAACTGGTGATTGATCTTGCTTGATTCTCACGTATGATCTCCGCATGGAAGCGCATTTCGATTGGCAAAAAGCCTCTCCTCCGCACGGGCGAGAGTCGTTTCTGCCGCCGCCTGACCGTGTCGGTTGGTGGCTCGTGGTGTCGCTGCTCACCGCGATCATCCTGCACATCATTCTTTTCTTTGCCCTTGGTCACATCAAAATGGGTTTCGGATGGACAAGCACGGAAGAAGTTTACACAGAGCCCGTGATCGTTCGCCCCGTCGAGGAAGAAACTCCGCTGCCAGAATCAGTCGTCGAACCAGATGTCGAGCCGCCCAAGCCTGTGGCAGGCAAGCTCGTTGATGAACTCGATGTGCTACCACTCATCGAGGATCCAGAACTCGAAATGAAGCCTGACGTGAGTGAGGCGGCCTATGATATTGATATCAAGTTGGAGTCTCCTGCGCTTTCAGGTGATCCTGCCGGAGATGTCGCGGATCTTGCCGCCGCCGCCGAAATATCCGCTGAAGATTTGGAGACGCTCGGCAAAACCGAGAGCTTCACACCGACCGCTGCTGAGGGACAAATGATCGTCGATCCAGGATCAGACCTCGCGAAAACCGACAATCTTGATAATTTCATGCGCGACCTGATCAAGAAAGGCAACAACGGTATTGCTGAAAATGGTAGGCTCGACGGCACCTCCACACTCGATGAAATGGCCGGCCTACCATTGAATGTACTCGTTAACAGCAAAACCCTATTGCCCGGAGATTTGTTATTTGAGTTCAACAGCGCCAACTTGCGCGATGGCTCCAAAGTGGGTATCCAAAAAATTGCCTACGTCATGGACATCAATCCTAACCTGCATTGTTGGATCGATGGCCACACCGACCTCATCGGCGGCGATGCTCCCAACTACGAGCTTTCTCTTCGACGCGCTCAATCCGTTAAAGAACACTTGGTCAATATGGGTCTCGATCCCAACAAAATCCACACTCGTGGCATCGGCAAAAATGAGCCCATCGTTCTCCAAGGCAACCAGGAAGAGCAATCGATCAACCGCCGCGTTGAGATCCGCATGCGGAAAACGGCTCCACCTTCCGGCTCGGCGATCAAGGCAACTCCCTCCGCTACATCTCCTCTCAAGGCGATGCCCGTAGACGAGCCCAGCACCGAGCCCGCACCTCCCAAGGCCATTCGTGTTAAGCCGCAGCGCGCTTTACCCGTGGAAGAAGAGCTTCCACCAGCACCCGTAGCACGTCCCGTGATGGAAGACCCGCCTGCGCCGCGTGCAGCTCCTGTGCCAGAGGAAACGGGGCCGCCCGCAGCTCGCGTCTTCGAAGAAGCGCCGCCCTTGCGTGCCGAAGCCGTAGAGGAATGAAAAAACGTCATTTCTCTCTTTGACATTATCGCCTGCGTTTTGTAGGGTCGTTTCGTTCTCGAAAGAGGATTATCATACAAAACAAAATATATTACCATGAAACTGACCACCATTGTCGCCGCTGTAGCCCTTCCATTCATTGCCGTTTCCTGCAAAGAAACCAAAGATGCAGCTGCTACTGCTACCGAATCAGCCAAAGAAGCTGCTGCTGCCTCCACTGATGCGGTTAAAGAAGCTGCTGCCACCACAACAGAGGCCGTAAAAGAAGCCGCTGCTGAGACAGCCGCTGCTGTTGAGGCCGGCACCGCTGACGCTGCTGCTGCCGCCGAAGCAAAGGCGAAAGAAGCCGCCGCTGCTACTGAAGCCAAGGTAAAAGAAGCTGCCGCTGCTGCGCAAAACGCTGCTGCTGGCGCTGCCGATGCAGCCGCTGGAGCTGTAGATAACGCTGCCGGCGCTGTGCAAGAAGCCGTAACTCCACCAGCCGGTCAATAAGACTGGCCTCGTGCTGACTGGTTCATTGCTTCACGCATGCCCCTTGTTCAGCACTCCATTTGCAGCCGTACTCATCTATACGTGAGTGCGGCTTTCTTATTTTTACTTACTTATTTTTGCTTTCGCTTTTTCCCATTTGCTGCCTCACACTTTGCTCCTCGCCATGCACCTGCAATTCTCCGCCAAAGCCAACGCACTTCGCGCGACTAAAGGTCATCGCCGCATCAGCGCCTTGACCGCCTATGATTATCCGAGTGCACGACTGCTCGATGAAGCTGGCATTGACCTGCTTCTCGTCGGTGACTCCTTGGGCATGGTTGTTCTCGGATTTCCTGATACCACCCATGTCACGCTTGAGCATATGTTGCACCACACCGCAGCCGTTGCTCGCGCCAAACCACGGGCCTTGGTGCTGGGCGATATGCCCATTCACACCTATGAAACCCCAAGTCAAGCCCTCGCCACAGCACAAGCGCTCATGCATGCAGGAGCCGATGCCGTAAAACTCGAGGGAGGTGCTGAGCACGCAGAAACCGTGCGCACCATCACAGCAGCAGGCATACCTGTGATCGGACACATTGGCATGCTCCCGCAGCATGTCATCGAAGAAGGCGGCTATCGCAAAAAAGGCAAAACTCCCGACGCACTCCAGCAATTGCTCATCGACGCCCAAGCACTTACTGAGGCTGGTGTCTGCGCGATCGTGATGGAATCGATCATCCCGAGCAGTGCCACGGCAATCACACAATCCGTCCCCGTCCCGACCATCGGCATCGGTTGTGGCGAAACAACTTGCGACGGTGAAGTTGCCGTCATCACAGACCTACTCGGCTCCTACCCATGGTTCGTGCCTCCATTCGCCAAACCAGAAGCACAGCTCGCCCCGCAAATCATCGCTGCTGCCCGCGCTTATCATGAACGCGTCATCAACGCGAAAATTTAAGAACAACGAACGCCAGACCGCTCATTTTCTCGTGGCGAATGCTTCACCATGAAGCCATTTTTTTACCATCGCGTCATTCGCTGTTAGATTGCCCAGTACGCGGTAGTTTGATCTTTCTAGCACATGCGCTTCGTCGGGGTGTTCTTCAACCACACACCACGGACGCGAACCCGAAGAATGGATGAAGGTGTAGGATTGATCCTTTACCACCAAAAATCCCACGTGTGTGTCCAGCCCGACGATGTAAATCCCCGTCTCACTGCGCTCCGTTTCGATCCGAAAAGTCTTATAGGGCACACCCCTGCGCAAGCGCAGTGCATCCTGCGTCAAAAAACTCAGTAGGATGTTTTGCGATGCCTGTTGCGCAAGCTCCGCACGCTTGACGCGGAATCCAGCACCCTCCATTACCGTTGACACAAAGTATCCGCATGCGATTTTCCCTTCGCCCGGAGTTTTTGCCGTTCCGTTGAAATCCCACGGCGTGCCTAGCCAACAACGCATCAACTCTGGCAGTGAGTGCTCTAACAAACTCCTCGCCTCGCCCAACACCCGCGCTTGATCGTCTTTAGATGTCGCAGCATCATACTCCCTCGCATGGTGCATCCGCCACCGCTCGATGTCCTTGCGCAAGAGATCCCAGCGCTCGACGTCTGGCACCACTGCCGCTTGATCAGATGATTGAGGACCGTAGCGATTCACAAACAAAGCCCACTCACCACGCCGCAAGTATCCATAAATACCGAGGCCTATCAACAATAGCGCTAACACAGACCAAAGCACTCGACGCCATGTCAAAAACCGCATCCAAGTGCGCTCCGGCACGATACTTTTTGGTTTCTGCTTCGTCGGCTGTGGGGTTTTCGCCAAAATCGTATATTTCTGAACTCAGACGAGTTGATATTCGCCATCTTCATCGATGCCAATCCAACCGATATGGTCAAACGCACGATAAATGGCCGGCAACACATCCTCCGAGTCATCTTCGCAATGCTCAATCGTTGCAGAACTGGTAAGTCCATGAGTCACTTCAATACTGATCACTGTCTCACACCCATCCAGACGAATCCAATCGCCCCAATTTTTATGATCATGCTTTACTTCAAGCTTTTGCGCACGGAGTGCAGTGAGCACACTTCGCAATGTACTAGGGTTGGAAGAGTCAGGTACAGAAACAGTAATATCCATCACCGCCACTGTAAAAGAAAACCCACTCATTCGCCAAGCATACAATCAAAAAAAATACTAAAGACCTGCATCCACTGCGATCGCTCGTTCTTGCTTGCGCAGGTGATGCAACAAACGCGGTGCTAAGGTCACACAAGCAACGAATAAGCCCGTCGCTAGCCCCCACCAGACACCTCGTGCCGCCATCGGCCCATACCAACTCAGCCCTGCCGCCACCGGCAAGCCCACGAGCCAATAGGCCACGAAACCCATCAAAGCCGGCACCCTTGTGTCATGCAAGCCACGCAACATCGAGGATGACGCCACTTGCAGGCTATCAAACATCTGAAACACACCAACGATGCTCAGCAGTCCTGCCGTTGCATGGATCACTGCGAGATCTGTCGTAAACTGCCGAGCCCAAAACACCCCGCCCACCAAAAACAACAAGGCATTCAGTGCCCCAAAGCCACCCGCCAATAGCCAGCCGGAATAGACCACCCCACGCAATCGTGCCGTTTCGCCTGATCCCGCCACGGCACCAGCTCGCACCGTCAACGCCATCGATAGACCTAACGGAACCATGAATGCCGTGCCAGCACAAGTGATGGCAATCTGATGCGCCGCCATCGATACCTCACCGAACCGCCCCATCATCAACCCTGCTGCGGAGAATGCCGCTACCTCACACAGCATCTGAAAACTCGCTGGCACACCAATCCGAGCATGAGCTAGCAGTTCGCCACGCGTCGGCTTGCGAAACCAGGTAAAGGGCACCCAATCCTGCAACGCACGATCTTTTTCTAACCAAAACAAAATTGCCAAAAACATCAGCACGCGCGCAACCAAAGTCGCCCATGCCGCACCCATCATTCCCATTTCTGGCGCACCCCATTTGCCATAAATGAGCACCCAATTCAGCCAGACATTGAATCCCACCCCAGCCAAGAAAATCCAAAAAGGTGGCCACGGCCGATCCAAAGCGTCGGCATGATTTTTCAACGCGATCGAAGCCAAGCCTGGCACGATCGAGCACAGCAAAACCACCAGATATGGCCGTGACAATTCCACCACTGCTGCAGGCTGACCGAGACGCTCTAAAAAGGGCAACAAGCCGAGACCGATCGCCAAAAAGCACGTCGATATCCCTAACGAAATGTATAGACCATTGCGGCAACTCCCACGCGCTTGTTGGGCATCACCTGCACCACGGGCATTGGACGTTAGCACCGAGACGCAGGTCAATACACCGATACCAAAGACAAACGGAATCCAAAAAATCGAATTCACAAAAGTCAATGAAGCCAACTCCGTGACACCCAATTTACCGACCATCACCGAGTCTGCCACCCCCAAAAGCATTTGACTGACCTGCCCGATGATCAAGGGCAGCGCGAGGCGCAAAGTCAGTTTGGATTCATGCAATAGGGACATAAAATGGTCCGCAGACTAGTCGCAGGAGCGCTGCCTTGTCAAACATTCCCTTCTACCTGAGTCGCCCCATTTTCTCCGACACACCTCTGTCACCAGCATTGACCATGTCATCATTCTTTCTTTCCGAATGAAAAATCACCGCCATTCTTCCGTATGAAAACCTTTCCTATGAACCCCAAGAAATCCATCGCCCTGTGTCTTGTCAGTTGCGCCACTCTACAAGCAGTGCCACCCGCTCTTGATTTCACGCCACAAAAACAAGTGCCTTACCTTTCGCCCGAGGAATTTCTTAAAACCGTCGAGCTGCCCGAAGGTTACTCGCTCGAACTCGTGCTCAGCGAACCGCAAATCAAAGAACCCGTCGCCATCGCCTTCGATCCCAACGGTGCGATGTATGTCGCCGAAATGCGCACTTACATGCAAGACATCGATGGCACCGATGAAATTACACCGCGCAGTGTCGTCAGCAAGCACGTCAGCAGCAAGGGCGATGGCAACTTCGACAAGCATTCCGTTTACCTCGACAATGTTTTATTGCCGCGCATGATTCAACCGCTCGACGACCGAATTCTGTTAGGGATCACCAACACGCTCGATCTCACCATTCATCGCGATGCCAACAACGATGGCAAAGCCGATGAAAGCAAACTTTGGTTCAAAGGTGGCCCACGCGGTGGCAACATGGAGCACCAACCTAGCGGGCTCGTTTGGGGCTTGGACAACTGGATTTACACCACTTACAATTCCTTCCGCTTGCGCTGGAATGGAGAAAATGCTGACCCTCTCGAAGAACCTACGCCGGGCAATGGCGGCCAATGGGGACTTGCTCAAGATAACTACGGCAAAATGTGGTGGAGCAATGCCGGTGGCGAAAAAGGTTTGTGGAATTTCCAAACGCCGATCATTTATGGTGCGATCAATGTTCCCTCCGGAAAAGAAAAAGACTTTGATGTTACCTGGCCGCTCGTCGGTGCGCGCGACTTCCAAGGCGGACCAGCGAAGTCGCGTCCCGATGGCACACTCAATCACTTCACAGGTTGCGCCGGGCAAACCGTCTTCCGTGGCGACCGATTGCCTGCCGAGCTCATCGGCAACGTGTTTCTCCCAGAGCCTGTCGGACGCTTGATCCGCCGTTCGGTTGTCAGTGATGTCGATGGCATCACCCAGCTCAGCAATCCCCATCCGCAATCGGAATTCATTCGCTCCACCGATCTCTGCTTCCGTCCACTCAACATGACCACTGGTCCCGATGGTTGCCTCTACATCGTCGACATGTATCGCGGCATCATTCAAGAAGGCAACTGGGTGCGCGAGGGCTCCTACCTGCGCAAAGTGGTCGAGCAATACGGATTTCAAAACAACGTCGGTCGCGGTCGTGTCTGGCGCTTGGTGCACAAAGATTTCAAACCTGGTCCACAACCCAAAATGTTAGAAGAAACACCAGCGCAACTGGTCAAGCACCTTGAGCATCCTAACGGCTGGTGGCGCGATACCGCACAGCGATTGTTGATCATCAAAAATGACAAAAGCGTCGTGCCCGCTCTCGTCAGCATCTTTCAATCGAACAAAAATCAACTCGCACGCATTCACGCACTATGGACACTCGAAGGCATGGGTGCTCTCACCGCAGATCTCGCACGCAAGGGAATGAAAGATGCCGACCCACAAATCCGCGTGCAGTCGATCCGCGCTGCTGAGACCTTGCTCAAAGCTGGCGACAAAACTTTCATCGCCGACATGCAAGCAGCCTCTGCCGATGAAAACGTCCACGTCAAATTGCAAAGCGTGCTCACCAGCAAGTTGCACAAATTTCCGCAATGGAAAGAAAATGCCACACAGGTTATCATGCATTCGACATCGAAAGGCCTGAAGGAAATTGGCTCCGCGCTACTCGCTACCGGCCCCACCATTTCGCAAAATTTCACGCCCCAGCAACGCAAGCAATTGGGTGACGGCATGAAATACTACCAAGAAGTCTGTTTCGCTTGCCACGGTCCCGATGGGCAAGGCACCCCCATTCCCGGCAGCAAAGGACTCACCCTGGCCCCGCCGCTCGCTGGCTCGAAAACTGTGCGCCAAGGTGATGCCATGCTGCGCGTGTTGCTCAATGGTCTCGAAGGTCCCATCGAAGGGAAAACCTATGAATCGCAAATGATTCCACAAAACACCAACAGCGACCAATGGCTCGCCGACATCACTAGCTACGTGCGTAATGCCTTTGGCAACAGCGGCGAAATCATCGATGTCAAACAAGTCAAAGCCCTGCGCAAAGAAATTGGCAGTCGCACCAAACCGTGGACCATCGAAGAACTCCGCGCCATGTCACCACAACCCATCACTGAGCGCAAATCCTGGAAATTTACCAGCAGCCACAATCCCGAAAAACTGGCGCTCATGATCGACAACGATCCCGCCACGCGCTGGGACACCAAGATCCAACAAGCTCCCGGCATGTGGTTGCAAATCGATCTCCCTGCGCCAACCGCGGTAGTCGGGATCGAACTCGAATGCGCAGCATCCGCGAACGACTCCCCCGCGCAGTTTGAGGCACAATCCAGCGATGATGGCAAAACTTGGAAAACCATCGCCAAAGGCCAAGGCACGCCCGGCTTCACCAGCATAAACTTCCCAGCCGTCACCAGCCAACATTTTCGCATCCAGCAAAAAGGCACCAAGCCCGGCAAATACTGGAGCATTCACGAACTCAACTTGCTGGCTCCTACGAAGAAATAAATCATTCAAAAGAAGCTGCGCGGATTAACCCTAAAGAGACGTGTTTACTTGCGGGCTAATCTTCCTCAAAACTTTAAAATACCTTGAAAATCGGAACTACTACTTCTGATTTTCATGGTGAAATTATGAATGCCACACTTCAAATTCGGAAGTGATGAAATCTTCTTAGATTGCTAGATTCTAATGACTCAATTGTTTCACAGGATGACGAACGGTGATTCGATTGCGCAAGCTCACGAAGAGCGGACTGAAGTCCGCGCTCCTTGAAAGCTTACTGCGGGGCTGTTTCGGGCTCGACGAATTCATCGACGGCGCGGAAGTCCACGGCTTTGCTCTGCGGGTTGACGAAGAAGAAAACGTAGGAGCGAATTTGTTTTTCGACGGGCCAGCGGCTGCTGCTCAGTGGGCGATCGCCGCCAGCTTCGCGTACTCCGAAGCCGACTTCGTAGTAACCTTCCGCTTTCGCTCCGGCAGGTCGTAGGGCTTTGCCTTGGCCGGGTGGTAAAATGAAGGTGGCTTTGCCGACGAAGCCGAGCACGGTTTTGTTGCTGTGGTTGTAAAAATACACATCGCCTGGGCGGAAGGAGGCATCTTTTGCTGGAATCACCGTGTTGATGTAGCCGCCTTTCGGGTTGGGCAAGAGGAGAATTACGAAGTCGTTGCCATTTTCGGGCAGCACGATTTTGCAGAGTTCGAGATCCTTATCGACCGTATTCAAGGTCAAGGCGCGTGCGGCGACCTTGATGGGTGCGGAGAGGTTGTTCGTGGGCAGGGCAAAGGGCGCGCTTTTTGTTTCTGCGGTGATCAGGTTGACTTGGCCGATGACGGCTGGTGCACGCTCGGCTACGAATCGCAGCGAGATGTTTCCTTTTTCCTGGGCAGCAAGGGACAAGGTGCCAAGGCAGAACAAGGTAAGTAGATAACGAAGCATGAGGTTGAGTCGATTTTTTGTTAGATTTCATCAGCCTGCAACCAGCGCAAGGAGACCAGTTGGCAGCGGCGGCCGAAGGCCTTGTTGGTGTTACTCAACGGAGCCAGCGTGCTGGCGTTGGTGATGACAACATCGGCGGCATTTGTCGAATCAATATAATCGGCACTGCGCTCGACGACGGCTTCGCACCAGGCGCGGGCGAGGACTTTTCCTGCGGCATCGACGGACTCACCATAGGCACGGATGATGAAGCTATCAGAGCGAGTGGTCAGAATGGGGGCGATGGGCGTCAGAATATCAGCCTGCTTGACGATGCCGGGAATGCCGTAGGAGATGGGAGCTTCCTCTGCCTCGGGGAAGGGGAAAACATTGGAGGCAATGGATTTGCGGTTGCTGTAGGTGCCATTGACTCCGAGTTGGGGGTTATCGAGCGCACTTTGGATGGCACCGCTGACGGCGAGTTTTTTGTCGTTGCCAGGGCGGCGGTTGACGAAGTCGGCCAAGCTGAGAAATGGTCCGCGCTTGCGCACCTCGCGCACGATGCCTTGTGCGAGTCGGTTGATTTCCTCATCGCTGAGGCGGCGTTGGCCTACCCATTGGATCGGGCTGCGTGAGTTGACACCAGCGCCAGTTTCGGTAGCGGCACTGACGGGTGCAAAGAGCCCCGACACGGGTGTGGAGCCAGAATCGACGGCTGTGACGGACTCGCGACCATTGGCATCGCGGGTCACGACAGTGCGTTCGCGCAGGGCACCGAGCTGGGCTTTCCAGGCCTCGACGGAGGTGGAGTTCACATTGAACATGCCATCGACGCGCATGTAGGCGGCGATGCTGTTGATGCCGATGGTGGTAGGCGTTGGTCTGGCATTGCTACCGGAGATGAAACGTCCGGCAAGAGTGGTGGGATCGGCGATGTTCGGCGCTGGCATGTAGCGGACGGAGGGCAGTGATGTGGTTTCTTTGAAGAATTCTTCGCACATGGTTTTCATGCCTTTTTTTTCGCTGGTGCCGAAGTTGTTGTTGGTGCTGTAATTGGCAAGGCCGGAGAGGAACCAGGTGTCCCAGAGCTCGCGATTGGCGAGATAGGAGTGATCGGCAATGGGGCGGCCCTCTGAGAGAGTGCCGCTGATGGCCCCAGGTGCGAGGATCGGTGGGGCAAGCGAATTGCCAATGGCATGGCTGATTTGCGGAAGCAAGCAATCGCGCGCATTGATGGTGGCGTAGCTGGGGGTGGGGCTGAGTTGGATGAAGCCATTGGCCATGGAATGCTGGAATGCAGCAAGGGAGACAATGGGCTCGCGGGGGATGGAGTGGGTGCAGACAAAGTTGGAGCCGTCTGCCGCGGTCATGCCGCCACCGAAGAAACCTTGCCCGTTGGCGCTGGCCTCGATGCTGCGATTTTTCCAACTGGACAGTGGCTCGACTTGGATCTCAAAGGGTAAGGTTTGACGCTCGCGGGCGGAAAGATCATAGAAGTCGTTTTGGAATGATTTCGGGTTGAAGCGGCTTAGGGCGCTGCTGCCCAATGTGCTGCTATTTTCGGTTTTTGCATTGAAGGCAAAAATCATGATGGGAGACTTGCTGCCGATGAGTTGAGCGCCACTGAGGGTGCGTCCGGAGATGACGGGAAAAACCGTGGGGAAGTTATTAGCATACAGGCGGTTGCCTTTTTTCTCGTCGCCTGCGGGGGCTTCCGTATCAGCACGGGTTCGCCCTATGGTTAAGCGCTTGCGTCCGAAATCATAGTCGATCGCCATGTTTCCATAGCCAAGGCTGCCACCACTGCCAGTTCGGTCAAAGCCAGTGTAGATCTCGTGGTGAGTCATGGAGAAATGGCGGGTGTGTTCATCTACGCCTGTGAGCGAGTTACCCGTGCCGTTGCGTTTGCCAGCAGTGAGGTTGTTGGGGCGGCATTCGAAGGTAATTGTCGATTGTGGTGTCACGACAAGGGTGGAGCCAGCAGCTCCGTCGGCAGTCCTTAGTGGAGTACGGATGCCACCGCCGAAGTTGAAACCGACTTTTGCGTCGATGTCACGTGCGGTTCTCGCGACTGTGCCGTTGGTTTGCGAAAACTTGAGAACCTCACCAGGCTTCATGACAATTTGGGAGCCAGTATTGCCGATGCGAAGCGTGAAGTAGTTGCGGTCGCCACCACTTTCAACAGATGCCACCATGGGATAGCGGACGTTATTGACCCAAAAGTCATAAGGGACTTGCCAGTATTTCACCGACATAAATGAGCTGTTGGGAATGACCAGTGGCACATCGTAGGGATTCCACAAGGTGATAACGGGGTCGCAGACAAGGTGCAGGACGGTGGACTGCGCACCATTGACGGTGATGGGGAATGCCTGAAGTGAGAAGATCATCTGGAAGCTGATGATGGTTGGTTGTTTGTAGTAAAACCATTGGTCTGAGCCCTCGCTGGGACCTGGGGCGCGGAGGTGTGCTGTGCCGCTACTAAACCCACCACCTGAGGTGAAGCTGCCGCTGCCACTTCGGGTAAGTTTTTCGCTCAGGGCATAGTAGGAGCCCAGTTCACCTAGGTTGATGCCGTAGCTCTCGGTGCCGGTGCCTTTTCCGACGACGGCGGTGCCATTGCTGTTGACGGAGTAGAGCGGGGAGGTGACAAAGTTTGCGGGTGTGATGGAGGAGGCATTGACGAGCTGAAGTTGCAGCGAAAGGTCTTTGCGAAAACCTGCTGCGCGTACGTTGGTGAGGAGGCCGCTGGAGGAGGGGGTTATATCGTGGAAGAGTTGGCGTGATTGATCAGGGTTTTTGCTGATGAGGTCGCTTTGGTTCCAGGAGATGAGCTTGGGTATGGACTCGTCACCATTTCGCAATGCTTCAAAGGGCGTGGCTCCGCCTTCGGTCGCTGCCAATTGCACAGCGGAGCGGGGAGAGGCTTGGGACTTTTGCCGCGTGGCGCCGAGAGTGCTGCTTTCGGTGAATTTGGGGCTCACCAATGTGGCTTTTACGCTTTGGTCGCCTACCCACCAAGCGAGTCGTGCGTTTCTACCATTGCTCTGACGTAAAGTGGTGACGGGAGCATAGACAAAGTCTTTGGGATCATCGCCCACGGTGCCATCACCGACGAGTTCAATGCGCTGGTTCTCAGGGAGCGCATTGCTTGCGTAGTTTACGTCATCGAGATCATCGGACATACCGGAGGTCATCCAGCCTAGGAAATTGGGGGCGGGGCGATTGGTCTCGGTGGAGAGCCATGAACGGTAAACGCCCATCCAGTTTTTCTGGCCGGTGGCCGCAGAGCTCTGTTCGCCGCTGGCTCCTGCAGACAGTTGATCAGCCTCGG
>JBIIAI010000169.1:0-6260 GCA_044239965.1 Akkermansiaceae bacterium | reverse complement strand
CATCGACGACCGTGGGGATGTAGCACTCGGATTTTTCTTGCGTGCCGTGATCCTTGAGAAAGCGAGTGAAATGATCCTCAATGTGATGCATGAAGGCATGGCTGAAGGCCCAGAAATTCATCGAAACAATCGAGCCAGCTGGCACCTCGCGGCGAGTGCCATCGAGGTAATTTCCCATGACCACACCGTCAGCTTCGCGTTGGATTTTGACGACTTCTTCGACGCCTGAGAGGAAACCGGAGTCATCGGTGCGGCAGATGCCACGGTTCACATCGCCGTGATCCGACAAGGTGTTTTCCAATTGATAGCCCACCATCGCATAATGCTCTTTGCCATCGGCGGCGTGGTTGTTTTGGAGGAAACTTGCGGCGCGCTCATAGGAGTCGCGACCGTAAAAGTCATCGGCATTGATCACAGCAAATGGCCCGTTGATCAGATCGCGAGCGGCGCGAATCGCATGACTGGTGCCCCAAGGCTTGGTGCGACCTTCTGGAACAGCAAAACCTGCGGGGAGGTCATCGAGCGCTTGGTAAGCATAGGCGACTTCGATTTTTCCTGCGAAACGAGCACCGATGCCCGCTTGGAATGCCTCGGCAAAATCGCGGCGAATGATGAACACCACACGCTTGAATCCGGCGCGGATCGCATCGTAGACCGAGTAGTCCAATACGGTTTCGCCATTGGGGCCCATGGGATCCATTTGCTTCAATCCGCCGTAGCGGGAACCCATGCCGGCAGCTAAAATTAGTAGTGTAGGAGAGGACATAAATGCGATGTGCTGCGAGGTTCTAGTCACAAAATCCGGCATTTGGCAAGCGGAGGATGAAAAAGTTCTGTTTCATGAAATGAGTCAGATAAAATCGGCAAGATGATCCATTTTCCATGGGGTTGTCGGGCATTACAAAAATCCTTCAATTTTCCCATTTGCTTATCCTTGACCCCATGCATGTGATGACCCAATATTCTTTTAATGAGTCACGAACACAATGCGTTGCAACGTTTTTCCGATGCAGTTCTTTTCGCGATCACGTCACCAGTGCCTGTCGAATCACCATGCCGCAACAACTCCCTGACCAGCTTGGTCTAACGGAATCATCGAATGCATTTGCTTGATATCATTCTCGATTTTTGCGCTCTTTTTGTCGATGTATTGCGCACCCCGCCGTCGCAAAAGCGGCTCGGTTTGTCACCGATGGAAGAAAAGGCCCATCGCAGCAGTCAGCGCATCGGTTGTGGTTGCCTGATGATCACGCTGGTAATCTTCGGCTGCTTTTTGAGCTGGATTGTTTGGTAGAGGATCGTTTTGTTTCAGGGCTACTGATCTACTGAGCTGTCCTTGCTATCGAGAAAATTCTTCACCGTTTGCTGTGGAACCGCTTCAGTGACTAGCTTCAGTTCCACATCTGGGTTGTTGTAAATGTCCCGGTCTTGGATTACTTTTTCGATTGCAATAGTTGCCTCCTCCGAGGTCATTTCATTAACGCTGAACGATCCCAACAATGGCAATCGAATGCTCCCTTTGTCATTCACAAGATATTTGCCGTTCCAGTTTTGTCTTTCGCCCTCAGGCATGTTAATCAGTGAAAGTTCGAGCACATCACCAGCCCGCACTTTTTGCTGCGTCTGTTTCTGCTGAGTGCAGCTGATGAGTCCGCAGGCCATGAGTATGGATGACGCCGTGATTGATGTTTTCATGATCTTCATTGGGCTAAAAGTTCTTTGTTCTTTCAGTTAGGATATCGCGTCGGCAAAAATCGGCAAGGTTATTTTCCATTTTGCTGCGTGGCTATTAAGAAAGTGCATCATAGCGAAATGGCTGAGGGGGATCTTTTGGTGGAAGCGGACTGAAGTCCGCGCTCCGTTCGCAAAGTTCGTGCTTTGTTGCATCAAATTTCTTGCCATTGGCGAATTTCTGTCGAGTATGAATGCGCAGCTTATGGAATCGATACGTGCAGAGAATGTGGTCAAATCGTTTGGTCAAACCAAGGCGCTCAATGGGGTGACTTTGGAGATCCTGCCGGGGGAGTTGTTTTTCCTGTTAGGCGCATCGGGTTGTGGAAAATCGACATTGTTGCGTTGCATCGCGGGCTTGGAGACTCCGAACTCGGGGAAGATTTTTTTCGGCGAGCGCGATGTCACGGCGCTGGCTCCGCACAAGCGTGAGGCGGCGATGGTTTTCCAGAGCTATGCGCTTTGGCCGCATTTGACGGTGGCAAAAAATATCTCGTTTGGACTCGAAGAACGCAAGGTGCCGAAGGAGGAAATCAAACGTCGTGTCGACGAGGCATTGGCGATGGTGAAACTGGAGGGGTATGGCGATCGTTCGATTGATGCCATGTCTGGCGGTCAGCAACAACGTGTCGCTCTGGCCCGTGCCTTGGTGGTGCATCCGAAGTGCCTTTTGCTCGATGAGCCGCTATCGAACTTGGATGCGCAATTGCGGATCGAAATGCGTCGTGAGATTCGGAGAATTGTCAAAGAGTATGGGCTCACCGCCGTGTATGTCACTCACGATCAAGAAGAGGCATTGGCAATGGCGGATCGCATGGCGATTCTTGCAGGTGGCGTGATCGAACAGCTCGGCACCCCCGAGGATGTCTATCGCAATCCACGCAGCACTTACGTCGCAGGATTCATTGGCGAAACCAATTTGTTGGATGGTGTGATCGAGCACGGCTACGATGCCTATGGTGTGACCATCGGCGAGGTTACTTTGTTGGGTCGAGTGAGCGATGAGTCATGGCAGCCAGCGATGGGTGAGCGAGTGAAAATTTCCATTCGTCCTGAGGCCTTGCGCATTGTGCCGAATGGCAACATCGCTGGGAAGATTGTGGAAAAAGTTTATCTGGGGCAGTGCATTCAGTACTGGGTGGAGACGGCTTGCGGTCGATTGCAAATGGTCGAGCTCAATCCTCAGCGGATCTATGCCGTGGGTGATCAGGTCCGGCTTTCGGTGAGTCGCGAGGATGTGATTTTATTGATCAAATAAGGAAATTTCCGTGAAACGAATTGGAATCATTGTAGGGTTGTTGGCGGTAATTGTGTTATTGCCGGTATTGCTGCGCAAGGAAACGGCGACGGCGAATCCGGGCGATGCGGATGATCGATTGGTGATCATCACGCCGCACAATGAATCCATCCGCAATGAATATGGCGAGGCCTTTGCTACGTGGTGGAAGGAAAAATCAGGACGCAGCGTTTACGTGGATTGGCGTACTCCGGGGGGCACGGCGGAAATTCGCAAGGTGTTAGATTCGGGCTTTGCCGCAGCACAGGAGCGCGGGGCGGAGGGCATCGGCATCGATGTTTTTTTCGGTGGTGGAGATTACGAATTCAAAACGCAGGATAAGCCGAAGGTGGGTGCTGGTCGATTGGCAAAATTGGAGGTCTTTGACAAGCATCCAGAATGGTTTGGCGAAAACGGAGTGCCGCAATTTTTCTCGGGCGAGCAGTATTACAATGATGAGCGCACCTGGGTGGCAGCTTGTTTGTCACAGTTTGGTATTTGCTACAATGAAGATGGTTTGAAGCGATTGGGACTAGAGGCGCCGCGGACCTGGAGTGATTTGGGCGATGCTCGCTACGCCGGATATGTGGCACTTGCTGATCCGAGCAAGAGTGGTTCGGTGGCGCGAGCGTTCGAGCTCTTAATTCAGCAGCAAATGCAGGAAGCGATGGCGGAGCCGGGTGCTGATCCGCAAAAAGCGGCAGCTGAGGGTTGGAAGCGTGGATGGCAACTCATCATGCGTCTTTGCGCGAATGCTCGCTATTTCACCGATAGTGCATCGAAGATTCCGCAAGATGTCGGGCAGGGGGATTCCGTGGCTGGTATGTGCGTGGATTTCTATGGTCGATCCTACAGCGATGAATGGAAACGCGCCGATGGCAGTTCGCGTTTGCAATGGGTCGCGCCATCAGGTGGATCATCCTTGAGTGGCGATCCGATTGCCGTGATGCGTGGAGCTCAAAATCCCGAAGTGGCCCAGGCATTCATCGAGTTCGTCATGAGCGAGCCAGGGCAAGTCTTATGGAATGCGAAACCCGGCACGAAAATGGGGCCGATCTCGAAAGCTCTGCGGCGCATGCCGGTGCGGCGCGACATGTATACGCCCGAGCACCGAGCCATTTTCACCGATGGTGATCATCTTCCTTACGAGGAAACTGGGGCTTTTGTGTATCGACCTGAGTTGACGGGTAAGGCGTTTCGGACGATAAGAAATTTGGTGCGCGTCGTCGGCATCGACTCGCATGAAGAAATGAAAAGCTCATGGAAAGCACTGCGTGAGGCGAATTTTCCACCTGAGGCAACTGCGGTGTTTTTCGATGTCTCCGTGCTCGACTATGCCGTGATGGGGCAGGGGGATCCTTTGATGGACTCGAAGGATGCGCTCGAAGCAGCGAAGCGAGCATCGGCTCTCGGCGCGAAATTCCGTGCGCAATATCAGCGGGCGGAAGCCATGGCGCGAGAAAACCGTTAGGGTTGAGCGGCGGCGGGTGCCGCAGATGGTGCCTGATCCTTGCGTGAGAACTCTGAGTTTTGGCTCATGTTCCAGATGCCGATGGCAGTGGCGATGACGCTTAGGAGAATCAGCAGGCCGATGGCGACGAGGATGTTGGATTTCATGGAGGAAAAGGGAGGGCTTTAGAATTTACGAGTGGTCGTATCGACGGCGAGGCTGGGCTTGGTATTCGGGTGATCCGTGGTGAAGTGCAGCCCTCTCGATTCCTTGCGCTTGACGGCACAGTCGACGATTAAGGATGCCACGGTCACCAGATTGCGCAACTCAAGAATATCGGCATTGACGCGATGCCCCCAATAAAACTCCCGCACTTCTTTTTTCAGATTGCGCAATCGAGTGGCGGCGCGGCGTAGGCGGTTATCGGTGCGGACAATGGAAACGTAGTCCCACATCAGGCGGCGGATTTCGTCCCAATTGTGATAGATGACCACGAGTTCATCTGGGGCTGCCGTGTCGCCGTGCTCCCACTCGGGGATTTCCATCATATGGCACGCCTCACGATTCGGGTGCAAATGAGCCAGCATTTCATCGAGTGCGCGGCGCGCCGTGACATTGCCTTCGAGTAAGGAGTTCGATGCCAATCGGTTCGCACCATGAAGTCCAGTGCAAGCGACTTCGCCGATCGCATACAAGCCGCGCAAGGTGGTTTTACCATTGATGTCGGTGACAACGCCGCCGCATTGGTAGTGTGCTGCGGGCACCACAGGAATCGGTTGAGTTTCACAATCGAGCCCGAAGCGCATCAAGGTATCGTAAATAAAAGGAAAGCGTTCCTTCATGAACCCGGGCGGCTTGTGGCGGACGTCGAGATAAACACAAGGTGCGCCGGTGCGTTTGATTTCATGGTCGATGGCGCGAGCCACGATATCACGTGGTGCGAGTGATCCTCGAGGGTCGTGTTTTTTGGTGAAATCTTCGCCTTTTTGATTAATCAAAATGGCTCCTTCACCGCGCACGGCTTCCGATACCAAAAAGGATCGAGCCTCTGCGCCACTGGCTGCTGGGTTGTAAAAGCAAGTTGGGTGAAATTGGATGAACTCCATATTGGCAATCGTCGCACCAGCGCGCCAAGCCATGGCCACGCCGTCGCCCGTTGCCGAATCGGGATTGGTCGTATAGAGATAGACTTTGCCGCAACCGCCCGTCGCCAAAATCACGCGATCGGAGCGGAAGATTGTTACCTCGCCTGAATCCCGATTCAGCACATAGGCACCGAGCACGCGGTCATCGCTGACCATTCCCAGTTTGCCTGTGGTGATGAGATCGATGGCAAAGTGATTTTCTAACAGAAGGAGGTTTTCCGTCTTGCGTGCGGTGGCGACCAAGGCCTCGGCAATTTCGCGCCCCGTGGTATCGCGGGCATGGAGAATCCTGCGCTTCGAGTGTCCACCTTCTTTGCCTAATGAAAAATGATCACCTTCCTTGTCAAAGTCTACACCATAGCCGACAAGATCATCGATGGTATTCGTGCCTTCTTCGACGATCGTGCGAACGACGGATTCATGACAAAGCCCCGCTCCCGCATCGAGGGTATCGGCGATGTGGAGTTCGCAATTGTCACCCGGATCGCGCAGTCCTTCAGGTAATACGGAGGAGATGCCGCCTTGCGCCCAGGCGGTGTTCGAGTCAAGCAGTGCGCCTTTTGTGACACAGATGACTTTGCCATGCTGAGCCGCACGGATCGCCAAGGAGAGCCCGGCAATTCCTGAGCCGATGATCAAAAAGTCCGCAGTCACGTGA